>NZ_JBNNTG010000061.1:0-16073 GCF_050278525.1 Peribacillus sp. NPDC096540
ACATATCCCAGCAGTAATCGTCACTTTTATAGGATCATTGAAACCGTACATAACTGCTAATCCTGCGATTGGTGTTGCCGTACCGGTTGCATTATGGGTCAGAAGCATGGAAAAAGCTTTACAAGCAGAGAACGGCCGTTGAACGCGTCAATGCCTATTTAAAAGAATTCTTTCAACTAAAAATGTCCGTTATCGAACAGGCGAAAAAGCCAAAGTTCAGTTCAATCTTACGACGCTTGTTTATATTTATAATGCTCCGAAATTAGCAGTAGATCTCCTCAATCAACAAATGCACAAAATGAATCAAGCTGTTAACCGTTTTTTTAATGTATGACTAAAATTCTGTAGCTCTCACGAAAGAAAAACTTTTTATTAAATTGATTCAATTATAATAGAGATGGACATGTGGGTATTAATATAGGAATAGGTATAACTAGTACTGGTGTCCCGTTTGAGATATGACAAAATACTCACAAGGTCGAGTATTTTGTCTGTTCTAATAGAATTAGTAGAAAAATCTTTGAAAATATTGAAAAAATATAATAAGTTACTCAATTATCTTTAAAATTTTTGTTTATCCCTATCTTTGAAGCATCTTAATATTGTACTCAATCAAACACGATTGTTTTATTACCATGAATAATAACTTTATCTTCAATATGCCAGGAAACAGCTTGGGCAAGAACTTGTCTTTCCACATGACTTCCGGCAACCTTTAATTCTTCTATTGTATGTCTATGATTAACCCGCTTTACATCTTGCTGAATAATGGGTCCTTCATCAAGATCATTCGTAACATAATGAGCAGTTGCTCCAATTAACTTAACACCACGATTATAAGCTCTCGCATAAGGATTTGCTCCGACAAACGCCGGTAAGAAAGAATGATGAATGTTAATAATTTGATTTGGAAACTCCGATATAAATGTAGGGGAAAGAATTTGCATATATCTAGCCAAGGCAATAAAGTCTACTTTCCCTTTCAGTAGTTCTAGCGCTTTCTGTTCTGCTTGTTGCTTCGTTTCATGAGTTAAAGGAATATGATAATAAGGGATGTCATAACTTTCTACTATTTTTTTAAAATCAGGATGATTACTGATCACCATCGGGATTTCTACTGGAAGTTCATTCGATTTCCAACGCCATATAAGCTCCATAAGACAGTGATCCATTTTGGATACAAAGATGGCCATTCGTTTTCTTTTCTTATTACCACTTAAGCTCCATTCCATCGCATAAGCCTGAGCCAGCACATGTAAGTCCTCCTCAAGTTTTGCATAGGAAGCATCAAAGTCGTTTAAATCAAATTCGATCCTCATAAAAAACATACCTGATTGTGGATCCGTTGTATGTTGGTCAAAATGAACAACATTTGCTTTGCTTTCTAATAAAAGGTTAGATACAGCCGAGATAATACCTGGCTTCTCTGGACAAGATATTAATAATTTAGCACGGTTAACATTCACTTCTTTATACAATGGTCTCTCACCATCCTTTAGAGTTGTACGTAAAAGTTGTAAAAAGCTTTCGAATTCAGAATGATGGCTAAACACAACCGTTTTCGGGGTCCGAACAATACTGTAACTACAATTTCAATTCTAGCCGTCTTGAACTACGGTGAGGGCGGGCGATAGAACCTTAAAAATTACTGACAGACGTTTTTCCTTTCACACCTTCATATCTTCAGTTTTCATAGTGCTTAAAGTAGAGGAAATATACTACCTGATACTTAATACCTTGCTTCTCTCACCTATCAGAAGGTTCGCCCTTCCCACCATGAAGGAAGAGGTGTTCGCCTCTATTCTTTTACTATTTTTTAGCTAGGCGTGTATTTCCTTACCATATACAGCTAGGGCAGCTTCCCCAATTGCTTCTGCTAATGTAGGGTGAGGGTGTATCGTATGCGCAATATCCATAGCTGTTGCATTTAATACTCGTGCAAGACCCGCTTCTGAGATCATATCTGTTACATGCGGCCCAACCATATGCGCTCCTAACAACTTACTAGACTCTTCTTCAACAACAAGTTTGACAAAACCGTCTGATTCACCAAAAACAAGTGCCTTTCCAATCGCACGGAAGGAGAATTTTCCTGTTTTTACTTGATACCCTTTCTCCTTCGCATCCTCTTCTGTTAGTCCAACACTAGCTATCTCCGGGCTACTATATATGCATTTTGAAACAAGCGATGGATCAAGTGGCACAGGGTTTTCTCCTGCCATATGTTCAATCGCGATGATTCCTTCATGTGAAGCAACATGGGCAAGCTGCAATCCTCCAATTACATCTCCAATTGCATAAATGTTTGGCTCATCCGTTTGATAATACTCATTTGTTTGAATAACACGTTCGACTTCAACTTTCGTATTTTCAAGGTGAATGCCTTCTATGTTTGGTAATCTTCCGACAGATACTAATAATTTTTCTGCTGAAAATGTCGTGTCTTTCCCTTTACATTCCGCCTTAATAGAGACACCCTCACCTTTTTCTAACGATTCTGGAAGCACCTTTGCCCCTGTTACGATTTTCACACCTTTTTTCTTCATTAGTCGCTGTACTTCCTTTGAAATATCTTTATCTTCCGTCGGTAAAATGCGATCGGCATACTCTATCACAGTCACTTCTAATCCAAAGTCAATAAGCATCGAAGCCCATTCTATTCCAATAACACCGCCGCCGACAATAATGATGGAATTTGGGAGCTCTTTCATTTGTAGCGCTTCATCCGATGTCATCACATATTCGCTATCTGCTTCTAGGCCGGGTAATGTCCTTGGACTAGATCCTGTTGCTATTAAAATATTTCGAGGGTTTAATATCATTTCTCGTTCTTCATTATTCAATTCCACTAAAACATCTTTCGACTGTAGAATACTTCCTTTACCTTCAAACACATCTATTTTCCCTTTTTTCATTAAATGTTGTACACCTTTAAATAAGCGTTCAGTAATTTCTTCTTTCCTGGCCTGTACTTTTGAGAAGTCCAGTCCTACTTCCGGTGCAATAACACCGTATTTATCTGCATTCTTTGCATTCGAATATACCTCTGCACTTCTTAATAATGCTTTACTTGGAATACAACCTGCATGAAGGCATGTTCCACCAAGTTTACCTTGTTCAACGACCGCCGTTTTTAATCCTAATTGAGACGCACGAATGGCCGCAACATATCCACCGGTGCCGCCGCCGATGATAACAACGTCATAATCTTGATTCATCTAATACTTCCCCCTTTTGGTTTCATAAACATGGGTATATGGATAGTGTAAGAAAAACAACTTATTAAACACGATTCATTCTATTAATAGGCCAGCCGTAACGATTCTTTAATTTATTTCAATGGCACATGCACTGGATGCAAATCTTTCTCCAACAATAAAGCCATGATCTTCTAAATAATCAATTTGTGTCTCTTCATCTAAATAGCGTTTTGTAAAATGATCTAATCTAAGGTGAACTCCCTCATATTCAATAATTGTATCGTTTCTGCGGGGCTCGTCCAATACGAGGGAGAACTTCACCGACAACCCGCAGCCGCCGGCAATATCAGCGTCAATGCGAGGAATTTGCGTATCCTTACGTGACATTTCCTTCAGTTTATTCATGGCTGCCTCTGTTATTTTGACTATCATCTGATTCTCCCCTCTCTTAATGGATTATTGAAAAATGATTACGCATTAGCCTTAGTTGCACGGACTTGTTCATCTGCATGATACGAGGAGCGAACAAGCGGACCGGCTTCGCAATGACTAAACCCTTTTAACATGGCAATGTTTTTAAGTTCTTCAAACTCTTCTGGACTCCAATACTTTTCGACCTTCAAATGTCGTTTAGTCGGCTGCAAGTATTGACCAATAGTAATAATGTCCACATCATTAGCACGAAGATCATCCATCGTTTCCATAATTTCTTCTTTTGTTTCTCCTAGACCAATCATAATGCTTGATTTCGTCGGGATAGTGGAATTCATTTGCTTTGCCCGCCTTAAAAACTCTAGTGAACGTTCGTATGTTGCACGTGCACGAACTTTTGGAGATAAGCGTTTTACTGTTTCAATGTTATGATTCAAAATGTCTGGCCTTGTATCCATTAATGTTTTTAAGCTATCATATTCCCCATTCAGATCAGAGGGGAGAACTTCAATGCTGCAAAATGAATTTTGCCGCCTCACTGCCTTTACAGTTTCCGCAAATACCTCTGCTCCGCCGTCTTTTAAATCATCACGAGCAACAGCGGTAATCACAACATGCTTTAAGCCCATTTGCTCTACTGATTCTGCGACACGTTCAGGCTCTTCCCAATCAAGCTCTGATGGTAGCCCTGTTTGAACTGCACAGAACCTGCAAGCTCGCGTACATACACTTCCTAAAATCATGAAAGTTGCCGTTTTTCGGACCGCCCAGCATTCATGAATGTTAGGACATCTTGCTTCTTCACAAACAGTATGAAGCTTTTTTTCACGCATCATTTTCTTTAAGTCCGTATATTGTTCATTCGTATTTAATTTAATTTTAAGCCATTCTGGTTTACGAAGATTACTAATGGACATTTTATTTCTCACTCCTATGAGCAGATGTAATTTTAGCTTTAAAGAGGTTGTTCAATAGTCCTATAAAAAGACCGATTGAGTTTCTCCTTTCCTCTGTCTTTTTGGTTCTCAAGACTATTTCTCCTTGCACTTCTTGGCCTTTTTGTCATCCTTTTTCACGCGCTTATATGAAACCACCATGAATGAAATAATGAGATTTGGGATTCTTCTCTTTATTTTCATCCCTGGTGGTTCATGTTCAATCATTCATTTATGACTTTACCGTTTCTTCCTCTACTACTTCCTCTTTGGAATAACGCAAGATTGGTTGTCTAGCTGCTTGGACCTCATCCAATCGCCCAATGACCGTAGTATGTGGTGCGTCTAAAACAACACCTGGGTTTTCTTCCACTTCTTTGGCAATTTGAATCATTACATCCGCAAAAGCATCGAGTGTTTCTTTTGACTCTGTTTCTGTCGGTTCAATCATCAAACATTCCTCAACATTTAACGGGAAATAGATGGTCGGCGGATGGTAGCCGAAATCTAGCAGACGCTTTGCCATATCAAGTGTTCTTACACCCAGCTTTTTCTGCCTAGATCCGGATAGGACAAATTCATGCTTGCAAATTTGTAAATATGGCGCTTCAAAATATGGCTCTAATCTTTTACGAAGGTAATTAGCATGAAGGACGGCACTTTCAGATACTTGGCGCAGCCCTTCTGGCCCCATCGTGCGAATATAAGTATACGCCCGCAAGAGAATTCCGAAGTTTCCATAATACCCTTTTACCCTTCCGATAGAGTGCGAATAATTAGAGTTCAGCACATATTTATCACCGTCTTTTTCTATGCGCGGCACTGGCAAGTAAGGAATAAGTTTCTCTTTCACACCGACAGGACCTGCCCCTGGACCGCCACCTCCATGAGGCGTCGTAAATGTTTTGTGAAGATTTAAGTGCACGATGTCAAAGCCCATTTGACCTGGTGTTGTTTTACCTAAAATGGCATTGGCATTCGCTCCGTCATAATATAATAGGCCCCCTGCTTCATGAACAACCTGAGCGATTTCCACAATTTCTTTTTCAAAAAGTCCAAGGGTATTCGGATTTGTCAACATTAGTGCAGCTGTATCAGGCCCCACATGTTTCTTTAATTCTTCTAGGTCAACTAATCCACTTTTATCGGATGGGATCGTGATTGTTTGAAAACCAGCAACACTTGCACTTGCAGGATTTGTACCGTGCGCGGAGTCTGGAACAAGTACTTTCGTTCTGGTTTCACCTTTTTGAGCATGATACGCCTTAACCATCATTAAACCTGTCCATTCCCCTTGAGCCCCAGCAGATGGCTGTAAAGTTACAGCATCCATTCCTGTAATGACAGCTAGCTCTTCTTGTAATTCATATAAAACTTCTAATGCACCCTGTACTGTTTCAACGGGCTGATATGGATGAATGCGGCTAAAGCCTTCCAAACGTGCCACATCTTCATTTATTTTCGGATTGTACTTCATCGTACAAGAACCCAGTGGATAGAATCCATTATCGATCCCATGGTTTTTATTAGAAAGCGCTGTGTAATGGCGGACAAGCTGCAACTCTGATACTTCTGGGAGCTCCGCCGGTTCGTCACGAATTAAATGCTTTGGAAATTTGTCATTTATATCAACATAGTCAACGTCACTATCCGGAATACTTGAACCTACACGTCCTGGACGACTTATTTCAAAAATTAACTCATTATATTCAACCATTTACAATCGCCTCCAAAGCATCAACAAATTGGTCAATTTCTTCTTTTGTTCGCTGCTCAGTCACAGCTAGCAGCATTTGATTTCCAAAGTCGTAATCACTTTCTAAATCAAATCCACCGATAATACCCGCCTTAAGAAGTTTTGCATTGACTTCCTTTACCGGACGAGGAAGCCCGACAACAAACTCATTGAAGAATGGTGCTTCATTGATTATGGTATAGCCCTTCTGTTCTAATGTTTTCGCCATGTAATCAGCTTTCTCAATGTTTAGCTGTGCCATTTGACGAATCCCTTGCTTTCCAAGTGATGTCATACAAATAGAGGAGGCAAGAGCATTTAATGCCTGGTTGGAACAAATATTGGATGAGGCTTTATCACGGCGAATATGCTGTTCACGCGCTTGCAGTGTTAACACAAATCCACGTTGTCCTTTTTCATCTGCTGTTTGCCCTACAATACGTCCTGGGATTTTGCGCATGAGTTTCTTACTTACCGCAAAATAGCCGCAGTGTGGACCGCCAAAGGACATCGGGATTCCTAATGGCTGCATATCACCGATCACAATATCTGCCCCAAGTTTCCCAGGAGCTTGTAAGAGTGCTAGTGCAAGAGGATTGGCGCTTACGATTAAAAGGGCACCTTTTTCTTCCGCAATTTTCTTAATTGCTTTTAAATCCTCTATGGAACCGAAGAAATTTGGATATTGCACAATTACGGCAGCAGTGTCCTTATCAATTTGTTCTTGCAGCTTCCCTAAATCTGTAACCTCATCAGCAAGATTTACTTCCTCAGCTGTGTATCCCGGACCTCCAGCTACTGTATGTAAAATAGCACGGGATTCAGGATGTACCGCTTTGGATACAAGTACTTTTGAACGTCTTGTAGATGCAACGGCAAGTGATGCAGCTTCTGCAAGCGATGTAAAACCATCGTACATGGAAGAGTTAGCCACATCCATTCCTGTCAACTCACAAACCATCGTTTGAAATTCAAAAATCGCTTGTAATTCACCTTGACTGATCTCCGGTTGGTAGGGTGTATAAGCTGTGTAAAATTCGGAACGTGAAATCATATGATTTACCACACTTGGAATATAGTGATCATATGTACCCGCACCTAGGAAAGTTGGGTAATGATTAGCATTTTTGTTTTTTGTAGCAAGCCGATTCATTTTTTTCAAAAGAAGCGGTTCAGGAACCGCCTCTGGAATGTTTAGCTCATCCTGCAGGCTAATTCCAGCTGGAATATCTTCAAATAACTCATCTATAGAAGAAATATTTAAAAATTTGAGCATTTCCTCTTGGTCCTGTTTCGTATCAGGGAGGTATCTATAAGTGGCTGTCATATTATTCCTCTCCTTCATTAGTAAATGCTTGATATTCATCTTCGTTTAGAAGTGAATCTAACTCTTCTGGATTGGACATTTCTACTTCGACTAACCACCCTGCTTCAAATGGATGCTCGTTAATCGTCTCTGGAGCGCCTTCTAACTCTTCGTTTACAGTAACTACCGTACCTGAAACAGGTGAGTAAAGTTCGGAAACTGCTTTAACTGACTCGATCGTTCCCATCGATTCATTGACAGTTACTTCATCATCAATCGCTGGATTTTCAACAAAGACGATATCACCTAATGCCTTTTGTGCATAATCAGAGATTCCAATACGTACACGATTTCCTTCTAATTGTTGCACCCACTCATGTTCTTTGCTATATCGTAAATTTGATATTACTTTTGTCATTGTATTTTCCCCTTTTCGTTTTTTACTATTCACATAATTCTGAATATATTTCAGATAATTTACTCATAGCAGGTTGTCGATTTCGGGCTGCATGCAAGGTACCGGAAATCAACTTAAGAAAACTACACGATAACTCTATTAAAATATTTCCACTTATCTTTTGTAGAATGGTGCATTAACAATAACAGCTTCAATCAGTTTATTACGGATTTCCACTTTTATCGGCGCCCCCACTTCAGCTTGGTTGGCTGATATCAAGGCAAGCCCTAAGCTTTTCTTCAAAGATGGTGATTGTGTTCCGGATGTAACAATACCTATTTCCTCTCCACCTTTAGAAATTACCTTATAACCATGACGCGGAATCCCCCGGCCTGTTACTTCAATCCCTACTAATTTTCGTTTTAATCCAGCTTCTTTTTGTGCTGTAAGAGCAGATTTTCCGATAAAGTCACTTTCTTTGTTCGTCTTTACGACAAAGCCGATGCCTGCTTCAAGCGGGCTGATATCGTTACTTAGTTCTTGGCCATAGAGTGCAAGACGTGCTTCAAGCCGAAGCGTGTCCCGTGCACCAAGTCCACATGGTTGTAATCCATTCGTGGTTCCTGCTTCTAAGAGCTTTTCCCAGAGTACTACCGCTTTGTCTGCTGCTAAATAAAGTTCATATCCATTTTCTCCTGTGTAACCTGTACGGGATACAAGTATGTCGGTAATCCCGGAGATGCTGACATGTTGGGCGAATTTAAAAGAGCCAATTTCTGATAAATCTATTTCCGTTAACTTTTGCAAAATGCTTTCTGCCTTTGGACCTTGGATCGCAAGCTGAGCGATGTCTTCCGAAATATTTTGGAGCGCCATCTCTCCTTTTACATGCTGCTTCATCCATTCGTAATCTTTCTCAATGTTTGCGGCATTAATAACGAGTAAATATTTTTCATTCCCTAATTTATAAACTAATAAATCATCGACCGTTCCGCCGTCTGGATAGCACATTGCGGTATACTGTGCTTGATTGATGCTAAGCTTTGTTACATCATTTGTAACAAGGTAGTTAATATAACTCTCGGCATCTTTACCTTCCACAAGTACTTCTCCCATATGAGAAACATCAAAAAGTCCTGCTTCTGTTCGAACAGCTTCATGCTCTTCTAAAATGCTGGTAAATTGAACTGGCAGAGCCCAGCCACCAAAATCAATAACTTTTGCCCCGTACTTTTTATATACTTCAAAAAGCGGTGTTTGCTTTAATGCTGTTTCAGTACCCATGATCTACCCCCAATTATAATTTTTTGCAAAATAGATGTTCTTTCATCCGTTTACCGGTTTCTTTCATAGCCAAGCCTCCAAATGACGTTTCTCGAAGGTTTCTTGGCATATCATTTCCTAACTTATACATGGCTTCAATTATCTCATCACAAGGAATGCGGCTTTCAATCCCTGCTAGAGACATGTCGGCCGCTGAAAATGCAATCGAGGCTCCAATCGCATTCCGCATGATGCAAGGAACTTCAACAAGTCCTGCGACTGGATCATAAACCAATCCTAAAAGTGACTTCATCGCAATGGCTGTCGCATTCACGGCTTGCTTTGGCGATCCGCCTTTTAACTCAACGATTGTCCCAGCTGCCATGGCCGTTGAGGTTTCAGTAAAGGAATACTTCCATTGAGCTACCCCTTTGCTTACACAGTAATTGGCTGTTGAAATAACGGATAAACATCACAAATCCCTTTGGTTGTTTCTTTTGCTTTCTCAAGAACGTCTTTATTTCCTTTACTCTTTAGAACAGTTGCAATCACTTCACCAATTTTCACCATTTCTTCTTTCTTCATGCCTCGGGTCGTTAAAGCTGCTGTTCCCATTCGGATACCGCTCGTAACAAATGGCTTTTCTGGATCATATGGAATCGTATTTTTATTAACGGTAATGCCCGCTTCTTCTAATAATTTCTCTGCTTCTTTCCCTGTTAAATTCCACGGGCGCAAATCTAAAAGGACAATATGATTATCTGTTCCACCAGAAACAAGGGCTGCACCTTCATTTTTTAATGTTTCTCCAAGTGTTGCAGCATTTTCAATGACTTGTTTCGTATAATCCTTAAAGCTTGGTTGAAAAGCCTCGTTGAAAGCAACCGCTTTTGCTGCAATGATGTGCATGAGTGGGCCGCCTTGAATTCCTGGGAACACGGATTTATTAATCGCTTTGATAATTTCTTCATCGTTTGTTAAAACGATACCCCCGCGCGGTCCTCTCAATGTTTTATGAGTAGTACTTGTCACAACATCTGCATATGGGATTGGAGATGGGTGAAGACCAGTTGCTACCAGCCCTGCTATATGAGCCATATCCACCATAAGTTTTGCACCAACTTGATCGGCAATTTCTTTAAATCGTGCAAAATTAATCGTTCTTGGATAGGCACTTGTCCCTGCAATAATCAATTTAGGTTTTTCTTTCTTTGCCATAGCTTCCAACTCATCATAATCAATTAATTGAGTATCTTCTTTAACTCCGTAGGACACAACTTCAAACCATTTTCCTGAAACGCTGACTGGACTTCCATGTGTTAAGTGGCCGCCATGTGAAAGGTTCATTCCCATCACTTTATCACCAGGCTGAAGCAGTGCGAAAAAAACTGCGAAATTGGCTTGTGCACCTGAGTGAGGCTGAACATTTGCATATTTGGCACCAAAAAGCTTTGTTAAGCGCTCAATAGCTGCTTGTTCTGCCACATCGACAAATTCACATCCACCATAATAGCGCTTTCCTGGATAACCTTCTGCATATTTATTTGTCATCACGCTTCCCATTGCCTCTAATACATCTGGGCTAACGAAGTTTTCTGATGCAATTAATTCCAGGGTTTGATGTTGACGTTGTCCTTCCTTCTCAATCGCTTCAAAAATGGTTAAATCATTTTGTTTTAAACTCATTTTATTTTCCTCCTAGACATTTTTTAATTATTCTGATTTTTAATGTGGTTCGAGACACTAAAATCTCTTTCCCGCTACAGTTACTTTTCTATGAAGACTGTTAAAAACAGTATGATTTACTACCTTTTTTGCACGCAAAAAAGGACAGAAAAGGGTAACGTAGCGTTCTCTACCCTTCTCTGTCCTTTTACCTGAGAGTTTAGCTCCATTTTTAATAGAACCTTTCCCCTTTGGTGGCGTACATGTTTATACGCGCTCTCCAGAGGTGCGTCCAGTTGTGGTTCCATCTACCTGAGAGATTTGTTCCAAGGGTCTTTTTGGAACTTGCTCCTTCGGTGGCTTGTGTCGCATTGCACTCTCCCACAACTGTCATCCGCTTATTCAATTTGGTAAATTTAGAATAGTTGTTGTGGCTAATTATGTCAAGCATTTTTGAAAGCGCTAACAACACTATTCTAAAATAATCTTTTTTCTCATCAAAATATGATCATTCAGATATCTTAATGGTTGCTTATTGAAGCGGGCAGATTGCCACTTAATTTCCCGCTGCCTTCCTCTGATTCGACTGATCTACCTCCGTTTTCCGCATCCTATAAATCGTAATCAGCATAATAAACCAAACAGGAGTTACGAACAAGGCAACACGAGTATCTTCCGAAAGTGCAAGCACAACAAGTACGAACGCTAGGAAAGTAAGGATCAAGTAATTAGAAATTGGATAAAGTGGTAATTTAAATTTGTTCATTTTCGCTAGATCTGGCCTTGTTTTGCGGTATTTTAAATGACTGATGACAGTAACTCCCCAAATAAAGATGAAACATACTGTAGAAATACTTGTAATTAACGTAAATACTCCCTCTGGCATTAAATAGTTCAAAACAACGGAAATTAGAATGACGACAGTTGAAAAGGCCAATGCATTGGAAGGTACTTTACGGGCATTAAGTTTTGCAAATGGCACAGGTGCATTTTTATCTTTGGCAGTGAGTATACCATCCGGCTTGTACTGAAGATTGCGCTGTTACATGCCGAAGCAGCCGATGTTAGGACGACAAAATTGACGATGCCAGCAGCCGCAGCGATACCAACAGCCACGAATACTTGGACGAATGGGCTTTCCGATGGGATGATTGCGTTCCACGGATAAACACTCATAATGACAATAAGTGCACCAATGTAGAAAATTATAATCCGAATAGGAATATTATTGATTGCTTTTGGGATAACTTTTTCTGGATTTTCTGTTTCACCTGCTGTAAGTCCTACAAGTTCAATACCAACAAACGCAAACACTACCATCTGGAATGAGAGGATAAAGCCATTTATTCCATTTGGGAACATACCTTCGTGACTCCATAGATTCGTGAAACTGGCTGCGCCTGAATCTGTGGAAAAGCCTTTAATAATCATGAAAATACCGATAACAATGAGTGCTAAAATAGCGACGACTTTAATTAATGCGAACCAGAATTCCATTTCGCCAAAAAGTTTTACGGTTGCAAGATTCATAAATAGCAAAATGACAAGCGCAAATAATCCTGGCATCCACTGTGGTACGGAGGGAAACCAATACTGGGTATAAAGACCAACTGCTGTTAAGTCTGCCATTGCAATTGAAATCCAGCAAAATCAATAGGTCCACCCAGTTAAAAATGCTGCCATATTACCTAAATATTCTCTACAAAGTCAACAAAAGAATGATAGTTCAAATTGGATAAGAGTAATTCTCCAAGTGCGCCCATGATTAAAAAGCAAATGACGCCTGTAATCATGTAAGCAAATAAAATTGATGGTCCTGCTAAATGAATAGATTTTCCTGCCCCAAGAAATAATCCCGTTCCGATTGCCCCACCAATAGCGATGAGTTGTACATGTCTGTTTTTTAGGCCTCTCTCCAGCTTTTGTTCCTGCATATGATTTCCCACTTTCTAGTTTTATAGGCTATTTGTGATTTTTTCCTGACTAAAGGGTCAGTCCTTCAATGAGTTAAATAATTAGCGTACTGGGAGAATGACCCCACTCATGTAAGCGCTTTCTTTAATAATAGATTTTTTTACAAAATAGATTCATATTCTGTCCCCTTTTTTAATTTTTTTTCTAATCTACCAATCTTTTTGAAAAAAACATTGTGCGTTAATCGTTGAAATCAAAGATTGACTCTTTTTTTAACAGATTTCAATGCACACTCCTCTCTTTTTCCTTTTTTTATCTTTCCAAATACAAAAAAGGACAGAGGAAAGATAGGGGTTTTCCTATCTTCCTCTGTCCTTTTACCTGAGAGTTTAACTCCTTCGGTGGCCTATGGCTCTCTCCAGAGACGCGTCCAATTGTAGTCCATTTACCTGAGAGATTAGTTCCCTGCTTTTTAGGGTTTGCTCCTTCGGTGCTAAACAACGTTTAGTCTCTCCCACAATCATCATCCGCTGATATAAAGTTGCTTTAATAGTTGTATATTAACGGGTTTTAATGGAAATTTCAATAACTATCTGAAAAATCATTATTTTCTGAAATTTAAACATAGACGATATTGATTTTTCTAACAGTTCATAAATTAAAAGTTATTAAATTGCAAAATCAAATTTGTTGAATCGTAGGTGTAAACCGATCCACTTTTGAACGGATGCTGAGAAAAACGAAGGATTTAGGCATTTTGCCCATTGAAAATACGTCTAAATCTAAAGATGGGAAAGGACATAATGTCTATATTTTTAACACAATTGATGTATGGAAAAAGAGAAAATTGACGTATTGCGAGACTCGCGAGAATCCTTGCAACAGTATAGATTGCTTAGAGGCACCCTCCTTCTCTTCTTTAGCAACTTCCTCTTTGTCCCAACCACTTGCTATATTAGCAATGAGGATAATTGCTAGAACCCATACCCACCACTTCTTTGGCTTCTTTAGCTTGATTTTCTTTTCCTTACTCATTTTAGTTCATACCCCCTTTACAGTTCAGACGGACGATTGTAAACAGAAATAGAATAACCTCGACTTTCAATATTTAACGCTAGATTTTTACCCATTACGGCTAAACCTATCACACCGATTTGTTGTTTTGCCATGGTCCATTCGTCCCTTTTTAATTATTAGAATCAAGCTTAGCTACTTTGAAATCAAACTTTAAATCTCATCTCTAGTTATACAATAATAAACCTTATTGATCCAAATTATTTACTTGGATATACGTTACTCCGGTTCTTTCTTCTCTTTTCAAAGCCTGGTTTTCTAGGTAGATAAACACATATTCTTCTTGTAAGATTTAACTCCCGGCTGATAAACGGATTCAATATTATAAAACAAAAAGGAAAGGAGATTCACGTTTTCATCTAAAACTGTATTTCTAATGCAGTTGGTTGACTGGATTAAGCATTATCAATGTACCCATATTGTCTACTGGAAACCATGTGTGAATTTACTAGATGCTGAAGATATTGAGTTTTTGCCCAACATATGAAGCAGTCTGATAAAACTGATGTTGCAGAATGGATTGCTAAACTAATAGTTGGACTTACAGAATCCCGTTTAATTATCTAGTGGTGATTGAGTGCCCTAACATATTTCAGATTATGAAATGGTATTAACCCCCTCCCTTACAGGGAGAATGCTTGATCACCCTAATAATGACAATAATTTCTAAATTTAGTTCTTGTTTTTCGCCTAGATCATTTCTTTGATTTTCTCTCTAAACTTCTCATTCGTGAAAATATCCTGCGTGGTTGTTAAGTGTCATGACGCTGAAATCACGCGGGAACTGGAGTCTGCGGGCAATGTAGTGGCTTACTTCAACGGGCATAATCATGCAGGCAATTATGGTGAGAAAAACGGAATCAAATATGTGAATTTCCAAGGCATGTTGGATACACCCGATACCAATGCGTACTCTGTAATCCAAGCGTTCAAGGATCGCTTAGAGATTGATGGTTTTGGCCGGGAGCCGGACCGCATAATCAAGGTAAATACTATCCATAAACACGATCAAGAGCAAAATAAAAATGACCATCATTAATAGATAGTATCGTTTTCTAGAACTAAAACAAACCAAAGAGGCGAGCGGAAATCCGTTTGCCTCTTTGGTTTGTTTATCCTAGCTTTTTAAAAAGATAATATTCATTATCTTCTTTATAATCTTAATGTAATCTTTCTCTTTGGTTGCATGAAAAAAAACAATATCAAACCTATAGATATCATTGATTTTGGTACAGAACTTATTGAGGATAATGCACTCATGATTTTTCAATGTTGGCATCATGGATTCTCCAGCTACGACAATAGGAACAAAAATATGTGTTCTAATGGTGAAGGCCAAAACAACTGCAATTACAATTGCTTTAATCCATGATTCTTTGTTTTTCATTAAATTTCTTCTTTTTCTCATTTTTATTAACTTTTACCATCGCAAATTATTCCATATATTACACGTGCGGCTATTGAGAGCGTAAAATATCTTGTGTAAATGAATAAATAGAAAAAGGAAGACCTTTAACCTTCTTTCACTAAACTGCCTCGATAGTTAATTAAGGGTATTTTTTCACTTTGATTTGAATGGACGATTTGTGTAATGATCGTATATTCAAAAGGCCGCCAAAAGGCGGCCTTCTTATGGCGCTATCGCACTCGTTAGTTGAAAAACAATGCTTTTTAATTTTGGGTGTTTTCGTTTAGATGGTTTCTATAAGAGGGCATAAGACACTCCTATTAAAAACAAGCAATCAAGAATACAAGAAGGATTAACGCACCTAATAACGACATAAAAAACGTTGTGATTAGCAAGGTATGGCGTAATGGTGACATTATTTTGAAGGCTTTATAGCAAAACAAAATTCCTAACACCAATGCAATAAGAGAGCCTATTTGTCCAAACCTTGTATCCAATTTATCTGTCATAAAAACCAACGCATACAAAACAAGCATATGAATAGTAACAAGAAGTATACAGATTGCATTTAAGATTTTAGTATTTTTTAAAATTTCGATATTTCACCTCTAAACTCTATCATTATCTAAATTATACCATTTCTATCTTCAACTATCCTGCCCCGATCGTATTATAATGTCAGCCAGAAATTTCTGGTTGACCATTTTTTATATCGATATATGATAACGGTAGCCGGGGTAGAAC
>NZ_JBNNTG010000062.1:0-14998 GCF_050278525.1 Peribacillus sp. NPDC096540
AAATGCGAAAGATGTCATAAAAGCTGTTTGTACAACGACAACCCTTAAAAATGATGAGAATGGGGTAGCTTATGCGATTTATCGATATATGGAGACCTTCGTGGTTCAAAAATAAGTGTCAATGCCGAAGGAGAGAGCGATAAAATGGCATGGATATATATCATAATGGCAGGACTTTTGGAAATCGTCTGGGTGATCGGTCTTAAATATTCTCACGGATTCACCAAAATTATACCTAGTATAGTAACGGTAGTTATTATAATCTTTAGTTTTTTTTACTTTCAAAAGCTTTACATTCAATTCCCTTAGGGACTGGTTACGCCATTTTTACTGGATTGGGAACGGTGGGAACAGTAGTAACGGGGATGCTTTTTTTGGGAGAGACCATTAATCCACTGAAAGTATTTTTTATGGCTTTAATGATACTAGGAATAATTGGAATAAAAATCAGTCCAGCTCAACCTAAATATTAAAGGAAATGATTTATACAAGGTTAGGGGATGATTCAATGGCTTGGTTTTTTCTTCTTATTGCCGGATTTGCCGAGATTGGTAGTGTTATAAGCCTGAAACGTGCAGACGGTTTTAAAAAGTTGCTCCCCTCTGTAGCGTGTCTTTTTTTTGGGAGTTTAAGCTTTTATTTTCTTTCTTTGTCATTAACTTCTCTTCCAGTGGGGACTGCCTATGCAATATGGACCAGTATCGGCTCTGTTGGAAGCGTTTTAGCAGGAATGATCTTCTTTAATGAACCTAGAAGTTTAAGATTAACCCTATTTATTATGTGTATTATTACAGGGGCTGTGGGTATTAAAATGACTTCTGGACATTAAGATCAGGATTTTGAATGGCAATAAGCAGAAAAAAGGTACGATACCTATGGAGGAGAAGAGAGATGAAGACTATTCAAGATTGGATAAAAGAATAACCTTTAATAAACGAGTTAGTTGCTACAAAGGAAGTGTTATACTGATGTTCACTGGTGTCTATATGTGGTGGTATAAGAAAAAGAACAAGAATAAACGGAAACAGAAAATCGACTCGAGAGCCGTAGCATAAACACACGGCAATGTGAAATCCCTTGTAATCTTATCGCTTATATCCATGTCAAGTAAATTTCAAGAAAAATTATTTACTCAAAACTTGGAGAGTTCGAAGATGTCGCTTTAAAAAAAATTGATAGTTGATTGGTTTGTGAACCGTTTGATTGGATTCTTTTCACTTTAAGAACATGCCTTTTTATAGTTATATCGTTCGTACAGGTACATTTTATGAACAGGAAAAAGCCCTTAATGAAGTAAAAAGGGCTTTTTCGTATTTTTTCGTTTAAGAGTGTTTATGTAAACTAACTTTCTATTTTTTTTTTTAGAAATAAAAGGGTGGGTTAGTTGAAGAAAGAAGTGACCCTTAGATGTCGTAATTGACTCAAGGAGTATGTAAAGTAGCTAAAAAAGAGGATTTGTAAAAATTGAACGTTGATTGGAACGTAGGGCACTCGCTTTCCGCGTGCGGTCCGGGAGCCTCCTCGGCGCCCTTTGCGCCTGTGGGGTCTCCCTTGGACGTGCTTTTCTCGCAGGAGTCTCGCACCTTTCGTTCCAATCCACTTTGTTTTAACATTTAGATAGAGCCCCTTTTGTCTACAAATGAGAGGATATTAAATCCTCTCAGTTTATTTGTCTTTATCTAATTGTTCATCAGATTTTTGGACGATTTCTTTTAATTCTTCAACGTCACCTTTAGCATTTATAATTTCAAAGATTTCATTTAAGCCTTCTGAGGTTTTTTCATCTTCTGTTTTCACTATACCCCTCCTAATTGTTGTTATTTTTAAGTTCTCCAAAAATTAGAAGATAAAACATAATAAGATAAAAAAAGGGTAGGAAAAGTGTTCCAGTTAATAAATAGGAGAGGTTGTAAAGGTCTTATGAAGTTGTTTGAGTTGTCTGTTCTGGGAACATTTCCTAATATTACATCAAAGGCTGCTTTTGCATTTGTAATTTTGCTACCTAATGATCTAGACGTTCACTTAAATAACGCTTCAACCTCAATTCTACATCACTAATTACAACAGCCATAATCTTTACTTCAATTTTTGTATTTCAATTATTCAACTTACAGGTGCGATACTTCAATAACGAAGTGTCGCTTTTTTATGACCTTCTGCTAAAGTAGTACACGTCCTCAAAAAGCATACTCTTTCCTTGTTCGATGAATCGCTTTCATAGCTTTCCTTATCTTGTGCAAGACCGGTCCTCGCGTATGAAACGTTCCGGCCCTCGAGACAATCGTTCCTCAAACATCTTGGCTCTTTTGTTCTCCTTTTTGAACACTCACTTAAAGAGAACAGACTGTAGACAAACTATTTTTGGAGAGTTCAGATGCTAAAAAATAGTTTGTCTCTTGCTTTATAGCAAATTTATCCAACAACATTTATACGTAGTGCTTTCTATGCTACAATTTACTATAAGTGAGGAAGGAAGATGTCTTATGAAAATATCCGTTTATGTTGCAAGTGCATTTAGCAAGGATCATAAAGGCGGAAATAAAGCAGGAGTGGTATTTATTGAGAATACATTGACCACTACTCAAAAAATGGCAATAGCCAAACAACTGGGCTATGCGGAAACCGCATTTATATCAGAATCTGAAATTGCTGATTATAAATTTGAGTATTTTACACCAAAAGAAGAAGTTGATTTATGTGGTCATGCCACAATTGGCTCTTTCGCGATACTGATGCATTTAAATAAACTTTTCAGGAATCGCTATACGATTGAAACGAACAGCGGTGTTCTTACTATTACCATAAAAGATGACATCATATTCATGGAACAAAACAAACCGATATTCTATGATGTTGTATCTCCAAACGAGTTCATCGACTGTTTTGACATTAAAGCTATAGACAATAAATACCCAATTCAAATTGTCTCCACGGGCTTAAAAGATATTTTAATTCCTATAAAAAGCGAAACACGATTACATGCACTGCAACCTAATTTTGAAAAAATTAAAGAAATCAGCAAGTATTATAATGTTGTCGGGATGCATCTATATACTTTTAATGACAATCGAATTATATGCAGAAATTTTGCTCCACTATACGACATCAATGAAGAAGCAGCGACTGGAACTTCAAACGGTGCATTAGCTTGCTACCTTTATGAACAGCACTACTTGCAAAAAGAAGTCTATGTATTTGAACAAGGTTATTCTTTACACTCGCCTTCCGAAATATTAGTTAAATTAGCAGCCAATAGCAAGAATGAAATAGAAAAAGTTTATGTTGGCGGCAAAGGCTATTACTGTGAAACTAAGTGTTTAAATGTAGAAAATATTGAGTGAAAATAAAAAAACACCGAATAAAAAGGTTGAGAAAATAATTTCTCAACCTCAGACTGTAGACAAAGTATCTGATTATTCGATACTTTGTCTTTTTTTCTTGGTAAAATGGAGAAGAGGAGCTGATTTAGATGTTGAAAAAACAAGATATGAGTAAACGAGATCAAATTGGTTTTTATTCTTTAGATGATCCAGTTCCACAGGAACATTTGTTAAGAGATATTGATAAGTATGTTGATTTCAATTTTATTTATGAATTAGTAGAAGATAAATATGATGAAAATAATGGTAGACCTAGCTTAGATCCAGTTTTATTAATCAAGTTACCATTAATTCAATATTTATATGGTATTAAGAGTATGAGGCAAACAATTAAAGACATAGAGGTTAATGTGGCTTACCGTTGGTTTTTAGGATTGGATATGAAAGATTCAGTTCCTCATTTTTC
This sequence comes from Peribacillus sp. NPDC096540, assembly GCF_050278525.1. NCBI lineage: Bacteria > Bacillati > Bacillota > Bacilli > Caryophanales > Bacillaceae > Peribacillus > Peribacillus sp. NPDC096540. The sequence goes on from NZ_JBNNTG010000062.1 coordinate 3,787, forward strand.
TACCTTTGGTAAAAATTATTCAAGAAGATTTAGAGGCACTGATATATTTGAACAAATTTTTTATGGCGTTTTAGATCAGTGTGTTGGCGCTCAATTAGTAGATACTTCAGAAGTTTTTGTTGACGGAACACACATAAAAGCACATGCAAATAATAAAAAATATGAGAGTACAGATGTAACAGAAGAAAGTTTATTTTATATTAAAAGCTTACAAGAAGAGGTTGAGAAGGATAGAGAAAAACGATTAAAAAAGCCCTTAAAAAGAAAAATAGGAAGTGATTTAAAAGTAAAAAAGAAGAAAGTAAGTACGACAGATAATGAAAGTGGTTGGTTTCATAAGGGAGAACATAAACAAGTATTTGCCTATGCCACACAAGTGGCATGTGATAAAAATGGATGGGTGTTAGGCTATACAACACATCCTGGAAATCAACATGACAGTAGAACTTTTATTTTTCTTTATGATAAATTAAAAAGCCATTTTACTTTAGATAAACTAATAATGGATGCTGGATATAAAACGCCTGGAATAGCACATAAATTATTTGAAGATGATTTAATTCCTGTTTTCCCCTACAAACGACCTATGACTAAAAAAGGATTTTTCAAAAAATATGATTATGTTTATGATGAATATTTTGATCGTTACATTTGTCCTAATATGAAAACTTTAAATTATACAACAACTAATAGAGAAGGTTATAAAGAATATAAAAGTAATCCCAATGATTGTTCGTCTTGTCCATTCATTACCTCATGTACAGAATCAAAGAATAAAACTAAGTTAATTATGAGACATTTATGGGAAGATGAAATGGAACGATGTGAGGATATCCGTCATTCCCTTGGAATGAAACAACTTTATGGAATTAGAAAGCAAACAATAGAACGATTATTTGGAACAGCTAAAGAATTTCATGGTCTTCGCTATACGAATATGATTGGTAAAGAAAAAATGCACATGAAAATTGGGCTTACTTTTGCTTGTCTAAATATAAAAAAATTAGCAAAAATCCTGAAATTAAGAGACCAAAAGGACTCTATTTTTTTTGCCTATTTCTGTGTTTTAATTCAAAAATAGAGAAATAGATAAAAAAACAAACACATTATTTAATTGAACAATGTGTTTGTCTTCAATCTGAAAGAGAATAATGTTTTTTTGTATTTTCAATATTTACAGTTAATATTTGAAATGGTAGGATAACAATATCTATTGAGAATTATCAAATTATATGGTTTTTTCAGAAAAAACATTTTTTTATTATAATGAAAGTTTTTCTAACAAAAATATTATTATTATAGTTAGAATATTTTGTGTTTATTTTTCTATAGGGGATGAATGATGATGAGTATCAAAAAAATTTCAAAATCAATAAAGTCTACTGAAATAGTAGAGCAAACATCTGGAATATATGAAGAAGCTGTGAGATTAAGAAGAATGATCCATGAAAATCCTGAACTTGGATTTGAAGAGTATAAAACGGCTGAAATTATTGCGAATTATTTAAAAGAGCTTGGAATTGAAGTGACAACCGGGGTAGCTAAGACTGGTGTTGTTGGTATTCTTCGTGGAGATAAAGAGGGGCCTGTGCTTGCATTACGAGCTGATATTGATGCTTTACCTATTCAGGAGAAAACAGATGTAAGCTACAAATCTAAAAATCCTGGGGTTATGCATGCTTGCGGACATGATATGCATACCGCAATGTTACTATCTGCCGCTAATATTTTATCTCAAAATAAGCAACATATTGCGGGTACGATAAAATTCATTTTTCAACCTGCTGAAGAGATGAAGGGCGGAGGGATAATGATGGTTGAAGAAGGTGTATTAAGTAACCCTACCGTTGACCATGCTTTTGCTTTTCATGTTTGGCCTGAGTTAGCAACTGGAATTTATGGTTTTAGAAATGGTGCGATTATGGCAAGTATGGATTCTTTTGATGTTGTTTTAAAGGGTAAACAAGGTCATGGGGCAGCACCCCATCAAGGAGTAGATGCTATTGTGGGTGCTGCTCATGTTGTAACAGCTCTACAAACAATTGCTAGCAGAGAAACAGATCCAGTAGATTCTGTTGTTATTACCATTGGAACAATTGAAGCGGGAGATGGCTATAATATCATTCCTGAAAAAGCTAGTTTTAAAGGAACTGTACGAACACTTAATGCGAACACTCGTAAGGAAGTGGCTGCAAGTATTCAACGAATTATTGAAGGAGTAGCTTCAGCACTTAAATTAGAAGTTGAAATAAATTATAACTTTACAGTGGGGTATCCTGTTACAATGAATGATCCAAAATTTAATGAACATGCTGCTGCTATTGCTACTGATTTATTTGGAGAAAACTCAGTGCAGTGGTTGACTAAACCAAGTATGGCAAGTGAAGATTTTGCTTTCTATTTAGAAAAAGTCCCGGGTACATTTGTCTTCTTAGGAGTAGGAGAAAAACCAGAGGATCCGATGAAGCTGCATAGTGACGTATTTTTACCAGATGAAAAAGCGATGATCCAAGGGATTTCCCTTATCGTAGGACTAGTTATAAATACTACTGAAAAAATTCAATAAGTTAAAAAATAATAAGCAAAAATAGTGTTGGTTTACCTTTTTAGAATCAGCATAACTTGTAGAAAAGGAGTGTAATAAAGTGCAAGAAAATTCTCTGCGTAGTTGGAAAATTCATTTATTTGTTTTGATATTAGTCTGTGTTACAGAATTTATTGGCGTAAAAACGTTTAACATTGGGATTGGAGCCATTGCATTATTTCCAATGTTGTATGCATTAATTATCGGAGCAATTATTAGTTTACCTTCTTTAAAAATTTTAAAAATGAAGGAAATGAATGTAGCGGCCAATATTTTAGGAATTTCATTCATGCTTTTTGTAGCCAAATTGGGAATGTTAATGGGGCCTTCATTGCCGAAAATATTTGATGCTGGGATTTCTTTAGGATTACAAGAAGTGGGACATTTCGCAGGGACAATCCTATTAGGTTTACCAATTGCTTTATTACTTGGAATGAAAAGAGAAGCAGTCGGTGCTACTTTTTCAATCGATAGAGAACCTAATTTAGCCATTATTGCTGAAAAATATGGCTCGGATTCACCAGAAGGACGGGGAGCACTAGGCGTATATGTTTGTGGTACTTTGTTTGGGGCTTTATATCTGTCAGTGTTAGCAAGTTTTTTGGCTCAAACTGGTTGGTTTCATCCAATTTCACTAGCCATGGGTGCGGGTGTAGGTTCAGGTAGTATGATGGCTGCCATGTCAGGAGCATTAGCAGTTATATTCCCAGAATCCGCAAAGGATATCGCAGTTTTTGCTGGTGCAGCTAACTTAATTACAACAATTTTAGGAACGTATATATGTGTATTCTTTTCTCTCCCTTTTACAAACTATTTATACAAAAAATTAGAACCTATTTTAGGGCGGAAGTCAAAAAAAGATCAAATGAAAAATATTGGAGCATAGGACATAAAGGGGAGATTTTATATGAAAGATAAAATATTGACTTTTATAATTATTGGAGTAATAGCTATTATGGGAAATTGGGTTGGATACAATGTTTCACCTATTGACGCATTACCAGGTATGATGATCATTGTTGCTGTTACGATATTAGGATTCTTTTTCGCAAAAATCATCCCTATTAAACTACCAATTGTTGTTTGGGTTTCAATGTTAGCATTATTGATTACAACACCGATTTTTCCAGGAAACGCATCAATCATAAAAGTAACGGAACAAGTTAATTTTATGGCCTTAGCAACACCTATTTTGGCGTATGCCGGCCTATCTTTCGGGAAAGATTTGAAAGAGTTTAAAAAATTAGGATGGCGTATAGTTGTTATTTCACTAGTTGTATATACAGGAACATTTTTACTGTCAACTCTTGTTGCAGAAATTGGTTTTAGATTAACTGGTAAATTTCATTAAGTTTTCGTGATCGAGCTACTCCGTATTTGACTTAAAACCAAGGAAACGAAATATCGAAAAGAGTTTATGGCGATATTGAACGTATATTGAAGGTGTCTTAGCTGTATGAGATGCCAATAGAGGTCAAACCTTAATCGGTTATGCCATTATCGAAGGCGTCGAAGTAGGACATGTTGTCGACGTCTACTAATGGGAAGCACAGTTTTACCTTAATATTAATAGCTTAAAAAAATGCCCGATTCTAGATGTGATGGAATCGGGCATTTTTTATGCAAAGTAAGCAATAATTTCTCCAGCAAAAACTGATGTATTAGCTTCCTGCGCTTGGTATCTAATTCCCGATGGATATGATATATGAATAACAGTATATCATTCGCAATATAATCTTTTAAACATCAATGTAGACAGAGGTTTTCGGCTGTTTAGTTAAGTATTTTCCTAAGAATATTTCATATTATTATAGAAAAAAACCTCTACAAAATAAAAGCAAAGAATCAACTTCAGAAATTAAAAAGAGGACTGGGAAAATGGAGAGTAAATCTTCGTTAAAAGAACATTTGTGTCAATTGGAGGAAAATTTGTTAAAACCTGAAATCCGTACATCTCCTGAAGAACTTTCAAAATTGTTGAAAGATGATTTTTTTGAGTTCGGAAGTTCAGGTAACGTATGGTATAAAGGGGATTGCATTGGAGACGAGGGGATTGGCGTTGGAACAATGACATTAAGTAATTTTGAAATACATCAATTGTCTGAGGATACAGGGTTAACTACCTATCGAATTTATAATGAAATAAAAATGGAACATACATTACGAAGTTCAATCTGGAAATATAGAAATGGTAGATGGCAAATGTTTTTTCATCAAGGTACAAAAACAAAATCACCCCTTTAATCTTATTCAACTAAACGGCGCAATTGTTCATAAAAGAGCTGTGAGGATCACTCTTTTTCTAATACAAAATAAACGGGCAGGAGAGTTGAATTAATGGAAACTTGCCCCTTTTTAAACTATATAAAATTTTTTATGGGATTTGGGAAAATTCTATGCTTAGAAATAGCTACTAAAGACATATCAAAAGGTTCTGCCAATTCTGATTCAAACCATCCTGAGAGGCAATAAGACGAACAATTTTCTTCGGGTTGCATCAGCCTAGGCGTGGAAATTAAATAAACAATAATAAATCAACCATTGGGTTAAAGAACAAATTCTCTTTCACTCTAATTGTCATAAAACTAGGGTTCATAGGGGTACAGTCAGGAAAATTGGATTTACAACGTTGAGGAAGTTAATTTCTGACAGTACCCCTTAATTTATATGAACAAAGGCTAAAAAAGCAGACTAACCCGTTAAATGAAATAGAGTGACGGATCCGATTTATTTCTTTTGTAATATTTTCAGAAGTGATTATTTGGGGTTTGGATTTTCGTTGACGGGGGTAAGTCTACTCTTTACTGGGGCTTTGTCTTTTTATTTAGAAGTAGATCTAGAGATCATCGAAGTAGCCCTCCTGTTATCCTGAAGTTCCTTTTTAATATTATTAATACTTACATACAAATTAAAATCTTTAATTTTATTTAATTTTAATTTATGAGTATACTTAGTGTAATATTATTTTGAATATTCAAAATAATAGGCGTTCTAAGCCTCCTATGTGAGTAAAGGGGGGGGGAATCATTTAATGAGTTATAACTTAAACGAAAATCTAAAAAGAAGCGAAGTAATTTCCCAGAAAGTATCGTGCAATTGGATATGGTTATAGCTTCCAAGTAACTTCTTTGGTTATGCTCGTAATCAGATTATTGTTTTGGACCATTGTCCGTCCTGCGAACCAAGGTCAAACAGCGATAGAACCTGAGGAACAAGTTATTGTATAAAAATCATTAATAGGTGAATCAAGGAGGGAAATAAACGATGTGTAAAAATGAAAAGGCCGATTCTGAGATGGATTGTTGTGTATTGTGTCATGAAGAGTTAGCTATTATGGAGCGAAATCGCAGTAAGTGCTGGAGTTGTCAGGATAAGATATCCGAGACTTACGCTGATGATCATATTGAAGTGGAGGATTAAGGAAATTAGTTAGTTTCATAACATGATTTGAGCTGTAAAAGGGCCTTCTTATTTTCGGAGGTCCTTATTTATTTTTAGGCTATGTTAAACATAATTGTTGATTTTTCAAACTATGTTGATTGGAGCGGAAGGCACGAGGCTCCTGCAGGAGTGGCAGGTCAGAGGAGAGACCCCACAGGCGATCTGCGCCGAGGAGGCTACACACTGCCCGCGGAAAGCGAAGTGCCTGTAGCGGAAATAACAGGCAAGTTTAACAAAGCCTATTTTTAAGGCTCTAGATTTTTGTATATAAACATTACTTACTTACAGATTAAAAATTTTAATTTTATTTAATTCATACTTATGAATATAATCATTAACATAATAATATTTTTAAAATTTTTAATATTCCAACTCAATAGATAATAATACTAGGAGGAATAATGATAAATGACAGCAGAGACGGTTTTGATTACTGGTGCTACAAAAGGGATTGGATATGAATTCACAAAAGTTTTTGCAGAGCATTGTTATAACTTAGTATTAGTTGCCAGAGATTCGGCGTTGTTGGAACAACAAACCGAGAGTTTAAAAAAGGAATATGGCGTGCAAGTGAATACTTTTGCCGGCGATTTGAGCAGCCATACAACGGTAGAGAGCTTGCATCGATACCTGAAAAGCGAAGGAATCGATATCGATATTTTGATTAATAATGCTGGAGCTGGCGGATTAGGGTTGATGACGAAATTGGATATTCAAAAAGAAATGGAATACCTGCAGCTCAACATGATCTCGCTCACGTATTTAACTAGACTTATTGCGGATGACATGGTGAAACGAAAGCAAGGTAAAATTTTAAACGTGGCTTCAACAGCAGCCTTTCAGCCAACTCCACGGATGTCGATGTATGGGGCCAGCAAATCTTACGTCTTATTCTTTACGGAAGCAATTGCGGAAGAACTTAAAGGAACCGGAGTTCAAGCTTCTGTATTATGTCCCCCTTCTACCAAAACGCCGCTGACGCAAGGGTTGGCTTCAACAAGAACAAAAATTTTCATTAAGAACTTAATAGAACCGCAAGCTGTTGCCAAGTGCGGATTTGAAGGGTTAATGAAGAATAAAACTGTGATCATCCCAGGCTTTAAAAATAAACTCATGGCTAAATCTGTGGGATTGCTGCCAAGGAAATGGGTAACCATCTATACCCGAAAGCTTATCGAACAAAAAGTGTAAATGGCATTAAAGTCCTATCCTTGAAAGGTTGGAGTTTATAAAAGTATTATCTTTATAGATTTACGATGGCAAATAGCTTACATAGTTTTTCAGAAGATATCTTGTTTGGAATAACAAAATCAAAAAAGGGGACTAATGATGAATTTTTTATTATCTAAGGAACATCTAATGATGCAAAAAATGGTGCGAGAGTTTGCTCTAAACGAATGTGAACCTACTGCTGCTCAACGTGATGAAGAGGAATACTTTGATATCAAGATTTGGCACAAGATGGCGGAACTTGGTTTATGCGGCATTCCTTGGCCAGAAGAGTACGGAGGTGCAGGTGCCGATTACTTGAGTTATGTAATTGCGGTGGAGGAATTGTCTCGGGTGGACGCTTCAATTGGGACCACACTTTCCGCACATACATCGTTAGCCGGATGGCCGGTTTACAAGTTTGGAACGGAAGATCAAAAGCAAAAATATTTGCGGGCCATGGCGGAAGGAAAAAACATGGGTGCGTATTGCTTGACGGAATCTGGATCCGGATCTGATGCCAGTGGAATGAGAACAACAGCCGTTCTAGACGGAGATGAATGGGTCTTGAACGGATCGAAGATTTTTATCACCAACGGAGGCTATGCCGACACTTATATCGTTTTCGCACAGACCAACTCGGCACTAAAGCATAAAGGCATTACTGCGTTTATTGTGGAAAAGGGCCTCCCAGGTTTCTCTGTAGGAAAGAAGGAAAAAAAGCTGGGCATTCGCTCTTCCGCCACGACAGAGGTCATTTTTGAGGACTGCCGCGTTCCAAAGGACAATCTTTTGGGCCAAGTGGGTGAAGGGTTCCAGATTGCCATGATGACTCTCGACGGCGGTCGGAACGGAATCGCTTCCCAAGCTGTTGGAATCGCTCAAGGAGCATTTGATAATGCTGTAGCATTTGCAAAGGATCGCGTCCAATTTGGCAAACCGATTAGCTCACTTCAAGCTATTCAATTCAAATTAGCCGATATGGCCACAAAAATCGAAGCTGCCCGTTTATTGACATATCAGGCAGCATGGCGTGAGGATCAAGGAATTCCTTACGGACTTCAATCTGCAATGTCCAAACTATTTGCTGGAGACACCGCCATGGAAGTAGCGGTGGAGGCTGTTCAAGTATTTGGCGGATATGGATACACAAGGGAATACCCGGTAGAACGATATATGAGAGATGCTAAAATCACCCAAATCTATGAAGGGACGCAAGAGATTCAGCGTCTTGTTATTGCCGGAAATCTGCTTAAAGCATAGTAAAAACTCAAAATTAACGAAAACAGGAGTGTAATCTATTAAAAAGAGGCGAATGGGCTTGTCAAACGTGAAAGATTTTCTTGGGCATGAGTTAGAGCCTTACAGCATGGCAGTGGAAAAAGGAAAAATAAAGAAATTGCGATTGCAACAAGGGATGATAACCCAATTTTCTACAGCTTGGAGTTAGCTAAGGATGGTGGGTATGATGGTATTCCTGTTCCGCTCACTTTTTTTGCAAATCATTGATTACCATGGCGGTTATGGCTTTCAAGAGAAAATGGAGGTATGTTAGCAAAGTGGAAGAGGAAAAGGCTGACAACGTAGTTGTGGGTGAAGTACAGGCGAAAAACAGAAGGTGACATAAAAGTCTCTGGGATTTTTGAAGCGGTTTTGCCATCAAGCGATTTCTAAATCCAATCTTATAGCTCGTTGCTGACCGAAAGGATGGAACACAACCGCTTCAGGAATTGGCGGATGTGCTAGGTAGGGCGGTAGGTGCTGAATACTGGGATTATTCACTTTAAATCGGACAGACGGGAAAAGTCGTTAACCCTGATTTGTACATTGCCTGCGGAATTTCAGGTGCCATTCAGCATTTAGCCGGAGTGTCTAACTCTAAAGTTGTCGTTGCGATTAACAAAGGTCTCGAATCCCCTATCTTTCAAGTAGCGTACTACGGTATTGTGGGGGATTTGTTTGAGGTGATCCCGCTTCTAACGAAAGAAATTAAAAAAGTACTAGTAAATTCTTAAAAAAATTCGGGATAGAACATGAATTACTCCTGATTAATAAGTGCATCTCTTCTCCATAAAAATCTGCTATCAATGGAGTGATTGATAGACAATAATAAACTTTTGGAAAGGAAATCGTATATGTTTAAAAAGGTTCTTATTGCTAATCAAGGAGAAATTGCAGTCCGTGTGATTAGGGCGTGTAAGGAAGTGGGGATATCTACGGTCGCTGTATATTCTGAAGCAGACCGTGAAGCTCTATGTACGTCTAGCAGATGAAGCCTACTGCATTGGACCACACCTATCATCTAAGAGCTACTTGAAAAATGACTAATTTATTAATTGTTGCTCAAGTATCACATGCAGATGCTATCCATCCTGGCTATGGATTTTTAGCGGAAAGTGCATAATTTTCTAATATATGTATTAAAAACGATATCATTTTTATTTAGGGCGCAATTCTGCAGTAAGAATTGCGCTCTTTCTTTGTGTATAGGGCCATTTTGTTGAAGAAGGATATTTCTTATTTTCAAAGAATACAGCGTTGCCGCTTGGTCCACATACCCTTGTTATATCCTCAAGTGACCTAGCCGGCAATAGGGGGAGCAAAACTGTTCACTTTCAGAAAATGGCCATCATCGACTCCTTAAAGGCGTTGATAACACGCTTTGTCGATAGTAAATGGATCCGACAATGCTGGAATTGCCAATAGCCTGGAGTCTAAAGGCAAACAACGATTTGAACAGCTTTATGAATGAAGTGAAGGCGCAAAGCGGGAAGCAAATTTCAAATGAAGCTGCAACCTATTTGCTGAGAGACGCTCAATATGTGTTGTCACAACAATAGCGTATTTATGAAAAGATAGAGGAAACGGATTCCAGCATGGCTCGAGTTATAAATAAAACAGACTACCAATTGTATGGTCGTCTGTTTGTCTATTGGGGAAAAAGCTAATCTAAGATATACCGGAAAGCAGGTCCGAATTTTGGGAATAAAAATTGGACGAAGGCATTATCGGTGGCGAAATATGGTTTGAAAAAGGGTGTAATTTACCTCCAATCAGTACTAAATGATCAAAAAGTAATTGAAATCAGAAAACAGTATCCTGAAATGTTATTAAAAATGAATTTTACAGCAGTGTAGAATTTAATTGCTAAAAATTATGAGGTTAGTAGAAGTACAATTTCAGATATATTAGAAAAACAGATAGAAAACAGGTAACGTTTTCAGAGTATTCAAATACTAGTTACGAAATCATTTCAAATCCCAAGAAAGATTTTAAAATTCTTGCTGTATCCATGGAACCAAAAAGTGATTATAAATATATCTCAAGACTTTCCTAGTAATGAAATCGCCTTAATATGTGAAGGGGAAATGGAAATAGTAGTAAACAACCAAGATTATATACTAAATGAAGGAGACACTATTTATTTAGAAGCTGGATGTACCTATAAATACCGTAATGCTGGCGATACCAAATGTGTAGGAATATTCGTAATCCAAGGGATAGAAGGGGTCAAGCCAACATTTTGACGAAAATATGATTTTTTAGATAAAATGCTCGCTTAAAATACCCCATAATTTTGGGGTAATTGCTTATTACTAATTAGCAACCTGCAACAGCCATCTTAACAGTGAAAGCCGTAACTACTTCGAATGTAAGAATAGAAGACATTCCGTATTTGGGCCTGTTAGTTTTCCGATTTTTGTTACCGATTCCCTTTAAGTAGCTTTGAAACAAAGTTTGATCAAATTAATACAAAAAACCTTGATAAATCAACAAATAGAAAGAGCATGTTTTGAAAAAAGAATAATCAAAACATGCCCTTATAATATTTAATTAGATTATTCTTTTATAAAAAAGATTGATCATTTTTGTGTTCCTAAATGATACAGATAGGTAAGGGTTTGAAATTATCGCTCCCTTTTCCCCCTGTTCACACCGTAGGTGCGACTTTCACCGCATACGGCGTTCCAACTAATC
>NZ_JBNNTG010000063.1:0-14534 GCF_050278525.1 Peribacillus sp. NPDC096540
CCCACGGGCAGGAACGTTCTACCCCGGCTACCGTTATCATATATCGATATAAAAAATGGTCAACCAGAAATTTCTGGCTGACATTATAATACGAAAGGGCAGGTTAGTTGAATAAGGTAATATTTGGATCAAGATAGATATAAGTAGAAAAGTTAATAACAAGGGGTGATTTTTTGGAGAAAAATATTGGGGATGTAGATTTTTTTAAACAAGTAGTAAAAAGACTTTGCAAAAATACAATATTTCCCCTCAGAAACCTAAATTTGAAATCATCGAGAACGTAATGGTTATTAGCATTAAGAACCATTTAAAAGATGGAGTAGACTTAGATTGTTTTAATATTTTAAACCTTATTTACCGAACAATTGGACCTTTAGAAGAGAGCTGAACAAACAAGAAATAGAATTATTGAGGCTTATGCAGAGTGTCAAGGCATTTTATTTTGATTATAGCAATGAAATGAATACCATTTGGCGATGAATTATTTTACTAAGTTTTTAATGTTTTTACTGATATATGCAAGGTTAGCAGTACACTAATAAAGTAATAAGGTTTACTTCAGTAAAATAAGGTATATTATATTTGTTGAATAGATTCTCTTTAAAGACAAGAAAAGTAGGTGAACAAAGTGGGAAAATATCAATTGGATACCAAAGGTCAGGTAGCTGTGACAAAGTTTCATGAAAAACAGAAGCCTGCCAAATTTGATAAAAAGCAGCATCTTGAAAAAATGCGTGCGGAGTATTTGAAAAAGAAGCAAAAACAAACAGATAAATAATATGAATGAAAACATAGGAAGACTAAAATCTCCCTATGTTTTTCTTATTCGAAGTTCTTTTTTCAATTGATGATAGAGTTTATTATTCCCATAAATTTCAGATTCGGTGACAAAAAACTCGTCATCAGATATCCATTCCTCACTAAAAATTTCAGTAGCTGAATCAATAGACCAGCCGTTATTTTGGATACACCAGTAATCTCCAGCAGAAATTTTTAAAACATTTGGATACTCACTTGGCTTAGGTAGCTGAATAAAAAGATAAGTCTCGATCTTTTCAGCAAGATACTTTCTCAACACCCCACACTCAAAGAAAGTCAGGGAATACCAATGCGCTGAATTTACTTCTAATAACTTAAAGGTAAACCAATGAGTAAACCTATAAAAAACCTACTATATCAACGTTTATAGGTTAAAAGGTTTACAGGTTTACAGGTTTACGCAATTATGGAATTCTTTATATAAAAAAATAGATAGATGATGAGTTAGAGTTAGCCTTAGACAAAATTAGCTTATCAATCATCATTAGAAAGTTTGAAAATCGCTTAGAATGAGTTTTGGAACAAATTCTATAAATTTAGAATTTTATTTATGAACTACAATAACAGATAAGCAAGTGTGTGTTTAATTTTGTTCAGCAATCGGGCCATTTAGGAGAAGCCTTAAACTAATAGCATTTAAGGGGTATAATTGCAATCAGGAGTAATTTTAAGGGCTAAGTAACTAAAGGAAGTAGCACCATGACTTTGACAAATGGCTTTTTTCTGAATAAGTTTAAACCTTTGCCTGTTTTTCTCGCCCTTGAGTGTTACCCTATTTTGTATAAAAAAAACTTAAAGCTACATAATACAAACAAAGTTAAAGGCAAGCTGTCTTTTAACAAAAAGATTAAGTAGTAAAAGGAATACGAAAAAAATTGAAGGGGTGCAATGTGAGTAAAGTACGAGTCTGGCTGGAAAAACGTTCGCCTGCCCAAATTATTACAGGCTATTATTTACTAGCAGTTATTATATCAATTCTACTATTTAGCCTTCCCGAAGTTTATAAACCTAGGGTAGAAGTGTCTTTTTTTGATAAAGTTTTCATGGCTGTCAGTGTAGTGACTGACACAGGTATGACCTTATTTAATATATCGGAAACTTATAGCGTATTTGGGTATTTTATTATTATGCTCGTGCTACAATTTGGGGGCATTGGCATTATGGCCATGAGCACATTTTTTTGGATACTTTTGGGCCAGAAAATTGGAATAAAAAAACGGCGTCTAATAATGATTGACAATAATCAGTTTGAATTATCAGGACTCGTTCGATTAGTTCGGGATATTCTAAAGATGATTCTCTTTATTGAACTTTTCGGAGGACTCATTTTGGGATTTTATTTCTTGAATTATTATCCTACTTGGAAGGAAGCATTTCTTCAAGGCCTATTTTCATCGGTTTGCGCGACGACAAATGCTGGTATGGATATAACCGGAGAATCTTATGTTCCTTATGCGAATGATTATTTTGTGCAACTGATGACGATTATACAAATTATCATTGGAGCAATTGGGTTTCCTGTATTAATAGAAGCAAAGGAATATTTATCAAGGAAAAAGAAGAAACGTGAATACCCTTTCCGTTTTTCATTATTTACAAAGTTAACGACATTTACATACGGAATTCTTCTTGTTATTGGGACAATCCTTATTTTGCTACTTGAATTTCAACATTATTTTAAGGATGTGTCATGGCATAAAGCGTTTTTTTATGCTTTTTTCCAATCAGCGACAACAAGAAGCACCGGATTTACTACAATGGATATTACAGAATTTTCAATGCCTACGCTTCTAGTTATGAGTGTTTTCATGTTTATAGGCGGATCTCCCAATTCTATGGGCGGTGGAATCAGGACGACTACGCTCGCTTTAAATCTATTATTTATTTATAACTTTGCGAAAGGAAAGCGTGATATCAAAGTCTTTAATCGTGAACTTCATCAGTATGATATTATGAAATCATTAGCCATTACGTTATTATCTATTGTCATGTGCTTCATATCGGTTATTGCTATAAGTATTTCCGATAAACAGCAGCAGCTTATTGCTATTTTTTTGGAAGTTTGCTCTGCCTTCGGTACAGTAGGCTTATCCATGGGGATTACCCCAGATCTTAGTATTTTTGCGAAATGTATTCTTATGATTTTAATGTTTATTGGAAGAATTGGTTTAACTTCTTTCTTTCTTATCATCGGAGGAGAAGGCAATAAGGAAGATAATTATCATTATCCAAAAGAGAGAGTTATTACAGGTTAACATCGGGTAGGTCTAGCACCGTGCCTACTGCATGGGGTAATACCAGCAAAGTTGTTACCACCCGCAATAAGAAGACATAAAAAATGATTAGCCGTATCAAAATAGTGGTGTAGTTGCAACTGAATAGATTATTTTTGTTACGATTATTGTTAAAAATCCCCATATTATAAAAAGGTAGTAAAGTTAAAAGCCACGGTTACTCTATTCCGCAATGGGCGCGATTGTTGAATAATGAGTAGTCACTTTTTTACTAAACAGATCATAACGTTCTATAAATGATTGGATGTAAATAATTAAGAAACCCAGCTAATCTTCTCATGTGAAGGTAGCTGGGTTTTAAAGTTGGAAGTGCAAAATAAGACTTAAAATAAGCGCAAGTTATCGGTCAAAGTGACACCCCACTCAAAATAACCCTTTGTAGAATCCGAAAGTTAGTCTAGAATTAAAATCCAAAAGTTGATTAACTTTTAGACAAGCGAGAAGAGGTTATACATAATGGATATTATTGGATATGGACGTGTTTCAACTAAAGATCAGGACTTGGCTTTACAGGAAGAGAAGTTAAAAGAGTATGGTTGCGAGAAGATATTTATGGAGAAACAGAGTGGTGCTAAATCTGATAGGGAAGAACTTGCTAAGGCATTGGACTATTTAAGAGAAGGTGACAAACTGGTGGTCTACAAGCTGGATAGATTAGCACGTTCCACCTTTGACCTACAAAAGATTGCTAAGGATTTAGAAGAACGTGGAATAGCTTTAGTATTCATCAAAGAACAGATTGATTTTAGTACCCCATCAGGAAAGCTAATGTTTACTATGCTGGGTGCTATTGCTGAGTTTGAACGTGATTTAATCAAAGATAGAACCACTGAGGGACGTGAGAGGGCAAAAGCTAAAGGAACTCATATGGGACGTAAGGGAAAGGACGAGAAGGACGTTAAAAAGGCTTTGAAGCTGTATCAAGAAAGAGAATCTAATGGATTAAGTGTAAATGAGATAGCTAAAATGACAGGCGTTCCACGTTCCACTATTTACGCTAAAGCGAAAGAGGCGAAACTCTAATAGGGGGTAGCATCAGGAAAATGCGTATTTACAACGATAAGCAGTTTGATACAAGTCTTATGAGACGTTATGAAGTCTTAATTTAATGCTATTTTGATTATGTACCAATAAGCTTTCCTCTATTGAAATTATAAAGTTTTCTAAGAAGAGGTAGCTGCGGTATCGTTAGTTGACTCATTTGTTGCTACAAGATTCTCACTCGAATTTGTGATTCGTAAGATAATTATTAATAAAATGAAAAAATATCTTGCCATTCTATCGTTAGTTACAGTCCTGATCAGGGCTGAAAAAATCAAAGTTTCCGTTAGATTGCCACTAAATAATAAATTTGAGATTTCTCTGAGAAGAATAATAATATAATTATCATTTAAGTCCATACAATTGTCTCACTCCTTCTTTAAAGCAAGTATATTCAAGAAATTGAAACAATGTGTGTGGAGTGATTGTAAATAAAAAAAGTCGATTTTCTCAAGAATCGACCTTTTTATAGGAGAAAACTTTCTTAGCGTTGTAAATCCGCATTTTCCTGACTCTACCCCATTATGAACTCTATTTTGTAGGTGATTGGATTGTGTCTAAAAAGGCTCTACACTATTGAGATTGTGAAAGAATGTACTTAAACTAAAGGGGCAGGTTAGCATTCCTGTAGAGCGTTATTTTTCAGCTTTGAAAAAAATAGGGCTCCTCAGTAAGATATGAGTAAGACACCACTCTAACTCAAAACCTTAGGAGGAACCCTAATATGAAGTTTAAAATGCAAGATAAACAAAATCAACTAATAGAGCGAATTTCTGATCGACATCTCGTTGTTGGCGTGGATATAGCCCAACAATTTCACGTTGCTCGAGCTGTAAATTATCGAGGAATCGTGGTAGGTGATCCTCTTACTTTCGAAAATAACGAAGAAGGCTTTAACAGATTTCTAGAATGGATTAATAAACTAAAAGCTAAAAACAGCTTAGACACAACGATTGTCGGTATGGAACCTACAGGTCATTACTGGATTAATCTATCGAAATGGTTATCTAACGAAAAGATTGATGTCGTAACAGTCAATCCTCACCTTGTAAAAAGAAATAAAGAAAATCGAGATAACACTCAGTCCAAAAGTGATAAAAAAGACGCTCTCGTGATTGCGGATATGGTGAAGAATGGATACTATGCCTTTGTTCGTTCAACTCCAGAGTCTTTTCGTCTCGTTAGTTCTATCAACCAATTAAATCGTTGGGTAGATGTAGTCTTTCCTAAGCTACGACAAGTGTTTAAAGATGTGAAAGGCAAAGGGGCAATCGCAACTCTACGATTATTTCCTACACCAATCGAGTTACAATCGATGCAACCTCAAGACATTGTAGGCAAATGGAAATCGGTAATGGAAGCGTCAGCCTGGGTTGAAAAAAGCTTATCTACTTATAGATTTAGCTAAACGTTCTATCGGAACGCACCAAGCACTTGATGCTTACAAGCTACATTTAGAACAACTACTAGAAGAGTATGATCTAGCTACAACGCAACTCGAAAGAGTGGAACAAGAAGTCACTAACGTGCTTCAACAAATTCCTTTCGCAAAGAAACTGCTGGCTATTAAAGGGATCAGTGAAATCTCTTTAGCTGGAATTTTAGGGGAAGCTGGAGATTTAAGTGGATTCGCCCATGGTAATTCCCTCCTTCGTCATGCAGGGTTACATCTTTCCGAGGCGAGCTCTGGTAAATGGAAAGGACAAATTGTTATTTCTAAACGGGGGAGATCCAGACTGAGGCGTTTCTTATACCTAGCGACGATGAGTCTTGTCATGAATAACCCTGAGTTTAAAGCGTTGCACGCCAATAATGTTAAGGTAAAAAAAATAAAGAAAATGAAGTCTATTATGAAATTATGCGGAAAGCTAGCACGGCTCTTTGTGGGAATAGCCAAAAGAAATGAATCCTATTCTCCAGAAAAATTACAACCTTTAACAACTCTGGCAGCGTAGTTTTATTGAATAAATCAAGCTTCACAGGTTCTCGAAGGGAACCAAACTAAGAATGGATGAACGGTTGATTTTCAGCTTTCTTTTATCGAATGTTGTCTTATTCGTAGGATTTCAAATATGTACGGAGTACCAGGTTTCTTCAACAAAAGGGCAATGTGACCCATCAGGTTAGCATAACTGGCCTCCACCCCTTGGATAGGCATGACGAAGGAATGAGAGGGCAATTGACCCGTTGAGACATGGGAGGGATAGCCTCCAGGGGCGGCGTGGAGAAGAGATTCAAAACCAAATTAAAGGTCTCAACTAGGCGAAATCGTGCCGGAAACTTTGAGGACATCGCGAAGGAAATCAATCAGAAAACTGTTGGATGGATAAATTATTATGGAATTAGTTTGATGAAGAAGTTCATTCATGATACGGCACAGTGGCTAAACCACAGATTAAGACAGTTTATCTGGAAAAGGTGGAAGAAAATCAAAACAAAATATTATCAATTAAGGAGATTAGGAATTCACAATGATGAAGCCTTGAAGGTAGCAAATTCCCGAAAGGGATATTGGAGAATTTCAGCCTGCGAAACACTTCACAAAGCAATTAAAACGCAAACGCTCATTAAATGGGGTTTAAAAGACCTTAACCATCTATATGAGCGTAGATACTTAAGTTATTGAACCGCCGTATACGGAACCGTACGTACGGTGGTGTGAGAGGTCGGCTAATTAAATAATAATTAGCCTCCTACTCGATTTGATTTACTTTTTCTTTCCACTGCGTTTGGGAATATTTATTGATTAATTGTGTGGGAAAGAAAAAGGCATGATTTCCTGTAGCTTAAAATAAAATCACGATGTTTGTAAAAAAGATGCAATGCTTTTTATTTATTGTAAAATGTTGGCTTGTGGGATTTTTTTGATCAAACTTTATTTCAAAGTAACAAATTTCAGTGCCGGAAATGTATTCAGTCTCCATCGATCAAGCCAAACGATTATCACGATATAAAAATATGTTGCTACTAGTAAAAGAAATAAAGTTTATTTGCCCTGCAAAGGGTGACATTCCCAATAATTCTCAAATTCGGAGCGTTAAACAATATATAAAGGGAAAGAAAATTGTAGGATTAATTTAAACCTAGACGTGGATAAATGCATGCTTGAGCCGTATGTGCCGAAAGGCACACGTACGGTTCTTAGGGGGGAAGGAGATAGTAATATCTCTGACCTACCCGACAAAAGCTGGAGATCACATCAAACGCTTACCTATTGCCAACAATTAGTTGAAGAGGAATTAAGCGATCTTAGGATTGAGACCATATTTTAGTTATTCCATTAAAGGGAGCGATTGCTAAATAAAGAGCAGTCGATTTTTACTAACTAGAGATTAGTTTAAGAATATTTAACTCAAAGAGGGTGAATAATCGTTTTTTTATAGTTTACTAAAAAACTTTTAGTTTAGTGATAAAATAGAACAACCCATCTCGAATTATGAGAAGGGCTATTTTCACTATGCACTTTGGGACAATTGTTCATTGTCGGCTTTTTTTAATATCAATTTATTTAGTATTGGTATAAACCAGCGATCGAGTCCAATTTTGCCAGCGTTTATTCCTGCCATAAGAATAAACATTCCTAGTAAAACCATTTGGGGATTGGTACTTGTTGTTCCTGATAACATATAAGCAAAGTTCATAGTAAGAGCCATTAGTATAGAAAATGAAGTGAAAATCCCCAAAATTAATCCAAGCCCTACTAAAAACTCTCCCCAAGGAACAATGACATTAAGAAGATCGACGTATGGAATTGCAACTTCTTTTAAAAAGTTTCCCCACCAAGGTTGAACAGCAGGGTGTTCACCAGACATATTTTTTACTGCTCCATAAAGAAAGCCACTTGCATCAAATTTTCCACTAGAGATTTTCCCCCAACCAGCATTTAACCACTGCCATCCAAGATAGAGTCGAAGTACAGTAAGTAGCAGGGATACATAACGGTTTTCCTTTAAAAATTGAATAAACAAAATAAAACCTCCTAAGTGAATCGAAAATCATTTATATTGATATTGATTATCATTATCAATTATTTTATTGTGATTATCAATAAGAATAAGGCACTAAATAATTTCTAGTTTTTAGTTAAATGTTCCTATTTTAAGCAAGTTATTTTAGCATAGAACTCAACTTATACGTCATCTACCTTGTTGTTAAAAAATTCTAAAGTTTTAAAAGAAAAAATTAAAAGCATACAAAACATTGGATTTACCAAGTAGAAAAAAATAAGTCACCCGCCATTATTAGGGAGAGAGACATGCAAAATCATTAAAAAGAAAATTACCATTATCCAACAAATGTTTTATATTCAAAATTATTAGATATATCAAAAACTGATATTGAAATAGTATAAAAAATAATTGAAATAATAAAGATAATCATTCTCAATTATGTTTATTTTGTGTATAATGACTTTAGTGATTATATTTGAATGTACTAGATAGATATTTTCACAATGTTAATTATTATTCTTTCTTTTTTAAAAAGGTAATTGGTTTTAAAAAATATTTGCATTTAGGTGATATTTATGTTGAGTCAATTAAAAATTGGTGATAAAGCAAAAATTATCGATATTTCCTCGACTGAGAAGCTTGTTCGTAGAAGACTCCTTGACCTCGGGATCAGCGAAGGCTCTGAAATTTGTATTAAATGTGTGATGCCTTTTGGTGGCCCGGTTATGATTGAATCATGTGGACAATGTATTGGAGTTAGAAGAAAAGAAGCAAATTGCATCGAGGTGGAAAAATATTAATGGAAATCGCACTATTAGGAAATCCGAATACTGGAAAAACATCATTATTTAACAATTTAACTGGCTCCTACGACTATGTCGGTAACTGGAGTGGAGTAACAGTTGAGAAAAAAATGGGTCAATTTAAAAATAAAAAGGATAAATTAATAGATTTACCTGGGATATATACATTT
Source organism: Peribacillus sp. NPDC096540 (assembly GCF_050278525.1). NCBI lineage: Bacteria > Bacillati > Bacillota > Bacilli > Caryophanales > Bacillaceae > Peribacillus > Peribacillus sp. NPDC096540. Next base: position 9,078 of record NZ_JBNNTG010000063.1, read on the forward strand.
AATCCGTTATCTAAAGATGAAGGAGTTGTGACAAACTTCTTTCTTACAGATAAATTCGAGAAAGTAATTAATATTATTGATGCTTCTCAGCTTGAAAGGAATCTTCATCTGACAGTTCAGTTGATTGAGTTCGGTAAGCCAGCTATCATTGGTCTAAATATGGTCGATGTAGCTAAGCACCGAGGGGTTCAAATAAACCCTTCAGTATTATCAAAAGAATTAGGAATAAGTGTGACACCTATAGTAGCTCGAACAGGGAAGGGATGCGACGCTTTAGCTAATGCTGCTTCTGAGCTTAATATCGAAAATCATCAAACAAATATCATTTTTTACGGAAATGAAATTGAGAAAGCAATCGTAAATTTAGAGTCTCTTATTGGAGAACAAACGGAGCATTCAACTCGTTGGTTAGCTTTGCAGTTATTTGAAGGAAATCAATATGTAAAAGACTACATAAGTCAATTTCTTGATTTGAAATTATTAGATGGGTTAATTAATACTCTTCAACATGATGTCATCCAAGCCTATGGTACAAAGTCTCTTGAACAGTTTATTTATCAAAAGAGAAAAGAATTTATTCAAACAATTATGGAAAGGACAACGGAAAGAAAAAAAGAGAGTATTATTCCACTATCAGAGAAAATCGATCGAATTGTTACGAATAAGATATTAGGACTTCCGATTTTCTTAGTCATGATGTATTTCATGTTTATGCTTACATTCGATTGGTTAGGGACACCGCTATCTGATGGTTTAGATGATTTCATATCAGGTCCTCTATCGTCTGGAATTGATTCTTTATTAACTACACTTGGTGTTTCAAGCTTTATCCATGCTTTAGTCATTGATGGCATTGTAGCAGGTGTAGGTGGAGTATTAGTATTCGTGCCACAAATTATTATCTTGTTCTTCTTTATTTCATTGCTAGAGGATTCAGGTTATATGGCTAGGGTTGCCCTTGTGATGGACAGAATTATGGAATCTGTAGGCTTAAACGGAAAAGCATTTATTCCGATGATTATTGGCTTTGGATGCAATGTTCCAGGCATAATGGCTGCTCGTACAATTGAAACTCCGAGGGAAAGGTTATTGACGATCTTACTCACACCGTTAATGTCATGTTCTGCGCGCTTACCTGTATATGCTCTTTTTGCTGGTGCTTTTTTTGCAAAAAATAAAGCATTAGTTGTTCTATTCTTATATGTACTGGGAGTGGTCATTGCACTAATATTAGCGAAAATCTTTTCAAAATCACTCTTAAAAGGAGAGGCATCCTTTTTTATAATTGAACTCCCTCCATACAGATTACCTCAGCTTCAAGCGTTATGGAGAGGGACGTGGGATAAAGGAAAAGGTTTCTTACGGAAAGCAGGGACATTTATCTTTGCTGGGTCTGCTTTTATCTGGCTATTAACCTACACAGGTCCGGGTGGATTTAATGTTGAAATGGATCATAGCTTTTTAGCGAAAATTGGAGGATTAATTGCTCCTATTTTTGAACCCATTGGCTTTGGTACATGGCAAGCAGGTGCCTCATTAATTACTGGATTTTTAGCTAAAGAAGTAATCATTTCAACGATGAATATTATTTATTTCGTTCCAGATGCAGCTTCACTACAAGGATTAATGAAAGATCATTACACATCTTTATCGGCATTAAGCTATATGGCATTTATTCTTCTGTATATTCCTTGTCTTGCAACTGTAGCAACGATATATAAAGAAACAGGTTCAAAAAAATGGTCTGTTTTTTCAATAGTGTATGCATTAATAATTGCTTATTTCATTTCGCTTATTATTTATCAAGGCGGAAAGTTAATTGGATTATCCTAATTAAAGAGGTGAAAGAAAATGATAGCAAGCATCATTATTGGATGTGCAGTTTTTGGCTATGCCATTTGGGCATTGTATAAATTTATAAAACGCTCCAAGCAGGGAAAATGTGCAGCTTGTGAATTAAAAAAATCATGTTCCAGCCAATGTAGTCAGTTAAAATTATAATATTGATATAGGTCTCTCCATTTTTTTCCAACATAATATTAAAATGAAGAGACCTTTTTTTGTATAGGAAGTACTAGTAGTCCAATCATGCAGAGTAGTGAAATCTACTGGTGTCACCTATTGATTTCCGCCTTCAGCACCATCAAATTATGTATTTAAAAATCCAGATGCTAAAGCAAAAGCATCGAGTGGAGATTTTTTTAAAGAAGTGAGTGGGAAGATGCAGGATATTTTTAAAAAGTATGATAAAGGGGATATAGACGAGAATGGAGTCGTTAAATTAATTAATAGTGAAAATGCCCCATTACTGCCGAATAAGGAATATGAAATAGCCCTTCAACTAAGTGAGCGTAAAGCGAGAAAAGGTCAATAAAAGTTTTCATTTTTAGCAGCATTTTTGCATTTTCAATATCCAGTAATCGGGCGCGCGCGACAAGTTCTGTTATAAGCGTTTTCTGGCGTGAAAAACAGGAAGTTTACTAGATTAACTTCAACTTTACAACGGAGGATGGGAATGATAGAACCATGTTTCTTGAAACCATCCCGTCAATACTCCTGCATGCAACCAAGACTGACAGGTCATGGGGTGTGAAGCACAGGTAGATTCGGCAGAACGAAGGCTGGAGCCATTCTTTGAAAAAAGGTATGCCAACGGATATGCCGCACGGCTGAAAAACTAGATATGGTGAGAATCGTTCCACTATAAAGGAATTGACAAACTTCCGAAAGTAAGGGTCTAAAGATTGAACATAGGGAAACCTATGAGTCATCTAACGATGACGTGAGTGGTGTAGAGTAAAAATGCGCCCTCTGAAATACGCTATACCGAACGATGGCGGTATCCAGCTCACAGGCTTAAAGGAAGCACCTACGTTGTAAGGTACTTGGAAAGCAAGGAACGTTGAAACAAGGACTGTCATCCAAAACGGTTGCCATAAGGCATAAGCTGAAAGGCATTTATCCTTGTGAGGGTAGGGGTATGACTGATGAATCTCCTGTAATGGGATTGGAGGAACAGCCCCAAGTCTAACGAAAAGAACGATTGTTTTCCAAACGTGCATTGCACCGATCGGGTAAGAACGTGGGAACATCACTTCCGTAAGGAGGCGATGCCACAGTGCAAGCTTTACGATACTGGGATTACTACAATATGACGGATACTTTCACGGATTTATACGATAAAGCGAATCACCAGAGATCATTTTCTCATCTCTTTGATGTGATCACGTCTCGAGAAAATATTCTGCTAGCTTTTCGTACGATAAAATCCAATAAAGGATCAAAGACGCCAGGAACCGATGGAAAAACCATCACAGACATTGCAAAACTGTCCGACAATGATTTAGTGACAGAAGTCCAAAACAAACTAGAAAATTATCGCCCAAAAAAAGTCAGACGGAAATGGATTGAAAAAGCGAACGGTAAACTGAGACCACTCGGAATTCCATGTATGCTAGATCGAATTATTCAACAATGCTTTAAGCAAGTGCTTGAACCGATAGCGGAAGCCCAATTCTATAAACATAGTTATGGATTCAGACCTCTTCGGTCTGCACATCATGCGATGGCAAGAATCCAATACCTTATCAATCAAGCACACTTTCATTTTGTGGTTGACATCGATATTAAAGGATTCTTTGATCATATTAACCATACATTGCTTATAAAGCAACTATGGAACATGGGGATTCGGGACAGAAAGGTCTTAGCGTGCAGTTCTAAAATGCTAAAATCAGAAATCGATGGAGAAGGCGTACCCACGGAAGGAGCACCGCAAGGTGGCCTGTTATCGACGTTACTATCTAATATCGTCCTTAATGACCTAGATCAATGGGTAGCCGGCCAGTGGGAATTCTTCCCTTTGTCAAAACCCTATCAATCAAATTTCGGTGAAAGGTATGCCAAAAAACGTTCTAATCTCAAAGAGGGGTACCTAGTCCGCTATGCGGACGACTTTAAAATCCTCTGTAAAGATGGGGAAACGGCACAGAAATGGTATCATGCGGTACGCCTGTACCTCAAAGACCGTTTGAAACTGGATATTTCCCCAGAAAAATCACAAATTGTCAACCTACGAAAACGGGAATCTGAATTTCTAGGCTTTACCATCCGTGCAGATAAAAAGGGTAATAAGAGAGTGGCGCATACAGGTATTAAAGTCGACAAAAAGCAAAAAATCAAGAAAGAAGCGAAAGAACACATTCGAAGAATAAAAGCTTCGCCCTCTGCTTTAAACGCACTACTCTTCAATAGTTTTGTCTCAGGCATCCATCATTATTTCAAAAGGGCAACACATGTCAATCCAGAGTTCTCACGCCTTGCCTACGATCTGCAGGCCTTCATATATAATCGTCTCAAACAGGTCGGGAAATACGAACACCCATCTAATCCACCACAACGTATAAAAAGTTATACAGTTTGGGATTCAAAACGTTCAAAATTGCCAATGTGTATCTGTTTCCTATTGCGGACGTAAAAACGGTAAACACAATGAACTTCAGTCCAAAGCTTATACCTTATACAGAGGATGGAAGAGAACAAATACACCAAAAGCTTCGTCCAGATATCCAACAAGAAGTTGGCTTTCTTATGAAATCGACAATCCCGAACCGCAGTGTCGAGTATATAGATAATCGGATTAGTCGGTACAGTATGAAAATGGGGAAATGTGAAATTACAGGCATAAATTTGCCTGCCCACGAAGTACACTGTCACCATTACATTCCGTTACATCTGGGAGGAACCGATAAATTTCATAATTTACGAATCCTCCACAAGGAGGTACACAAGTTAATCCATCATACGGACAAAGAGATGATTGACGTACTCATAAGTAGATTCGATATGACTAAATCTATGATGGATAAGGTCAACAAATTCCGCGAAAAATGCGGATTACGATTGATCGAACAATCCTAAATACGTGAGTAACGAGGAACTTATGACCTAGTACATATCGTTAGATGGAACGCGGAGTTCTGGGAAACTAGCATGCTCCGTGCGGAGCAGGGGAAAAGCCGGAGATAACATCAAACGCTTACCTATTGCTAACTTTAAATGAGCAAGGATCACAAAAATTATCAAACTTTTTTATAAAAGGATAATTCAATTGAATATAGAAAAGGCGTGTTTTGATCAATCTTTTTTCAAAACACGCTATTTCTATTTGCTCTTTTATCAAGGTCTATTAAGTTAATTTAATCAAACTTTATTCCAAGGCTACATCTGTTGTAGCTTGGTAAAAAAGTTTGATAATTAATAATAAATCTGAGATCATCTCTCCTCTATAGGTTTCTTAGAGGTGAGATGATTTTTTTTATTGGATATTTATGATAATATCACTATAAAGATTGTGAAGAAATGTACTTAAACTACCATGAAAATTAAACACTAATAATCAGAAAAAAGACCATATTAAATAAAACGCAAGCTTCAATTTTTTTGAAAAAGAGCAGC
>NZ_JBNNTG010000064.1:0-14339 GCF_050278525.1 Peribacillus sp. NPDC096540
TTTGCCGCTTGCTTCCTTCAGATTCCACGTCACCATGGACACCCTTGCATTAAGCTAACCATTACTACTGCCTTCATGGTTCGGGACTCACACCCTTTAGATTGCACCCATGCCCGGCGCACGAAAAAGCTGCCTTAAAGACAGCTCTGATCTTCAGCTAAGGCACCCGTTAGTTCAACAAGATTAGCTTATTATTTATTCATCCTCATCAATCTCATCTTCAAATTCAGAATTCGACACAATAAATTCTTTTAAGTTAGAGGCTAATTCTTCGGTTTCGTGATACCAAATATAAATTTTACCATCCATTACCGTATCAACAATCCGAAAACATAATTTGTCCCTGTACCATCTTCACCAATAGATATTAGGTCATCAGCCATGCCTTCATCTCTCACATCTTGATTTTGTCTTACAATATCATCTCAGGTTTTCTTTAAGTTTTTGGCGTCTTTAATAGGAAACAGAGTCCATTCATCAACCTGAGCATTGTTTGATAGTTTAAAAAGCTCTTTGTATTGTTTGGGAAAACCAACTCCTATTTGTTCTTCTACTGATTTTATATCTAAATCTGTAACTCCAGGTTTTCTTGTGTCAATTAAATCGATTACATCATTCATTTAATACGTACCATCCCTTCATATTCCCTTAACCAAAGCCATATAAGGTATCCTCCACCAATTTCAGCTAAGCCAGCTAACAAAAAAATCAATATTACTGTAAAAAAAGACAATCACCCTCTAAATGTTACTCTACACACTTTTTTTGCTAAGAAAGGCTTTTTATATAGTTCGTAACATTCCCCAAACAACAACTTCCTTGAGGATTGTTTACCTCGCACCCACATCGATTTTCTTTTATATTTTTACGAATGTGTTCAATAGGTTTAGGGCTAATTTCTTGTTTTATATATTCCTTGATTTTCTCTTTTGTCCAACCAAAACAATAGCAAACAGGTACAATAGAGGATTTATCTTTTTGATGAACAGAAACCTTAATTTCTGACGTTAGATACGTTTTTTTACCTATATCAAAATAGACAACATCACAATCTTTCGTTGAACAAAAATAATGAGTTAAACCTGCATTCATAGAGTCTAATACTGATGGTTTTAGCATTGATTTTAACGTAATTATTTTTACGTTTTTCCCTTTTACATTACAAGACGGACACAAATCAGAACCACTATTTTCGGAAATTTGTTCTTTTGAACAACAATCAGACATATTCAATGCCCTCCCTTTCAATTGTCCTAATATAAAAATTATAACATTCCTACTTCAACTAACTTGCCCCGTTTGTTGCATAAGAATAAGAGCTGATCGTCACAGCTCTTTAAAGAACTATTGCTCCCATTAGTGAACAACACAGATAAGTCTATTCCAGGACAGTTTTTCTTTTATTGCTAATTTTTGAATTGTTTTTAAATCTGTACAACAAGAAGTATACGGCTCGTACATATAAATCTATGGCAATGGAGAGCCAAACTCCTGCTATCCCCATCCATAAATGAATTCCCAATATATAAACTCCAATAACTCGAATAACCCACATACCAATTGCAGTACTTACATTGGACTTTTGGTATCTTCAGCCCCTTGTAAGGCACCAGCCAACACTAACCCTACAGCTAACGCCGGTTGTGCAAAAGCATCAATTCGTAAAGCAGTAACGACCATATCAATAGCATTCTTATCTGTTGTAAACCAAGTAGCAAACCAAGGGGATAAGAATATCCCCTGCTCCGATACTTCTTGCAATCAGAGAAGAAGTTCCTACCCCCAATGCCATAAAAATAGCTATATAAACAGCCAAAACTGCATTAGCGACACCAACGGCCGTTACTTCGTTTAACCCCAATTTTGAAACAAAAGGGTATCGACGAATCCGACTACAGTTTGTAAAATATTTTCAATCATCGCTGGCACAGCTAAAGTAACAATTGTCGAAAACTTTTGTTTGGTTGTTTTATTTTCCTGTATCTCAACTTCCTCCATTTATCTCAGTCCCTTTATCGAATAAAGTTATCTAACGCTTTTTTAATTTTTCATCAACAATTCTCCAAATTCACAAAATTAATTTACTTTTATTAATTCCATAATTTCTCCATATTTTTTTGTTATAGTTTTTTTGTAATAAACAGAGGGAGGAAGTAAGATGAAATCGAAATTATGGATTTTTACATTATTAGTAAGTTCAGCCATCATTGGCGGCTGTAGTGCGAGTGGTTCAGATTCTGATAGAAATGCAATGGACAATTCCAACATGACCGAAGAAGATATGGCTAATATGAAAGGTATGGATATGGAAAATGGCGATGCAAGCCATACAAATCAATTAGCATTAAATAACTCTACTGGAGAAAATGAACTTGCACTTCCGCCATTAGTTGAACCAAAGGATGGAATTGTTGATATTACTGCTCAACAAGGAACAACTGAAATATTTAAAGGAGTTCAAACAGAAACATTAGGATATAATGGTTCATTCTTAGGACCGGTTATTCGTATAAATAAAGGTGAAAAAGTAACATTTAGAACAGGGAATGAGATGTCGGAACCAACAACGTTTCACTGGCATGGAGTCGAGATACCTGGAGAAGGCGATGGTGGACCACATCAAGTAATACAACCTGGTGAAGCTAAAGATGTTGAATTTACAGTAAATCAAGGTGCTGCGACATTATGGTTCCATCCACATCCAGTAGGTGCCACTGCAGAACAAGCATATAAAGGTTTAGCAGGTTTCATTTATGTAGAAGATGAAAATTCTAAAAAACTTGGGTTACCCGATGAATATGGGGTAAACGATTTTCCAGTAGTATTCCAAGATAGACAATTTACTGAGAAAAAACAATTCGATTACCAAGCTGTTCTTAATGAAGATGGTACAATTGGAGATAAATTATTAATTAATGGTACGCTGAATCCAAAACTTACCGTTGGGAAAGAAAAAGTTCGTTTACGTTTATTGAACGGCTCAAATGCGCGTAACTATACTTTTAAATTAAATACAGGAGATTCATTCCAACAAATTGCAACGGATGGTGGTTTGGTGAATGAACCAAATGAGATGAATGAAATTACATTAGCCCCAGGTGAAAGAGCAGAAATTATTGTAGATTTTTCAAAATATAATGCAGAAAGTGACATTGCTCTTGTAAATGAAGAGGATACAATTTTATTACCATTCAAAATCGAAGGACAAAAAACAAACTCAATTGAGATTCCGGAAACATTAAATGATTATGTTGTTACAGAAGAGGAAAAAAATCTACCTGTTACGAAAAAACTGGAACTATTCGGTATGGGAAAAATGGTATATATTAATGGAAAACAATTTGATATGAACCGTATTGATTTCACACAAAAACAAGGTGAAACAGAAATTTGGGAAATCTATAACAAGCCTGATAAGATGGGTGGTATGACTCATCCATTCCATATTCATGGTACACAATTCAAAATTGTTTCAATCGATGGAAAAGAACCACCAATAAGTCAACAAGGATGGAAGGATTCCATTGGAGTTGAAGCTGGACAAACAGTAAAATTGGCAGTGAAATTCAATAATAAAGGTGTCTATATGTTCCACTGTCATATTCTTGAACATGAAGAAAATGGTATGATGGGTCAAGTTGAAGTTATTTAATTAAGCAAACCCCTCTAATTAAATATAGATTAATCTCCAAGTTGAATTGAGTTGATCATTCGAGTTGGAGATTTTTTATAAATGATAAGCTTATCTTTAACTGATATGAACGAAACTGTCAACCCACCACACCCAATGGTTTTAAATGGGGTTTCATTCAGAAATGGATACAATACTAAATGTTGAAAAGGAAAACCTTAAAGGCTTGGCACGAAGGCAAAAATGCTGACGGTGGTATACAAACTGATATGCGTGGGTTGGCTACCACATTTCATTCCATCCGTCACGGAGCTGCCTCGGACTAACGGCGACGCACGTTCAGTTCTTCGAACCTAGTGCATATTTGAAGATGAGGGTTCTCCTTACCCAGATTTTTCCTCCGAGCCAAATCTTCAATTCGTCAAACACAAAATTACAAAAAATATAACAAAGTCATGAATTACATGCTTACTTTCAATTTATTTAAGCTACATTTGATTCATTTACTGGCTTATTCGTAACGGCACATCCAATAGAAAGGACCAAATTAAAATGAATTGGTCCCTAAAATACGCACTTTCTTATTAAACTATCCTTCCCCTTTAGCTCCATAAGAAAAAGAGCTGCCGAAACAACTCCCTTAATGAAGTAGGACTTAACTAAAATGTGTCCATGAAACTATACTAACTCCACTGTATTACCTAAGAAGATTTGTTGTTTCGCTCTCACTGAGTGATACTTTTGGTGAATGATATAATTTTCTTTTCATCATTACATAGTAGAGAAAAGATGGAACAATCAGCCCTACAATCCATGCAAGATCAGCACCCCCTAAAGATTGGGCAATCGGGCCGACATAGATAGATGTATTGATAAAAGGTATTTCAACAATGATGGATATTAAAAATGAAAAGGTTGTAATCCAATTTACCTTTCCATACTGCCCGTTTAAATCAAACATGTCCTTAATATTGTACTCTCCCCTTCGAAGTACATAATAATCAACCAGATTTATGGCCGTCCAGGGGATTAAAAAGTAACTGATCAACAAAATAAAGTTAGTGAAATACTCCAAGAAATTCCCTTTTCCGATTATGGTTAATAAAGTTCCAATTATAGTGATACCTAAGACAAAAAACATTCTTACTTTTGGAGATACCTTTAATTTTGTAAAAGGCTCAATGGTTGATACTGTTGACATGAAAGAACCGTACAAATTAAACACGTTGATAGAGAGTTGGCCTAAAAAAATGGCCAGAAGCATAATAAACACAAATCGATTACCAAGCAATTGAGACAAATAAGTACCGGAGTTTTCAAGGTAACCAGGAATGGCAACAGCTAAAAGGACTCCTAATAGCATCATCCACACGGTTCCTATGACTGATCCTGTGTACGTATACCAGAATGTTTTAGCTGGAGGGGTGTCAATCGGTAAATACCTCGAGTAGTCTGCAACATACGGAGCAAATGAGAGCTGCCAGGTAGCTACAATACTAACGCATAACATGAAAGTTGAAAATTCAAATCCAGCCGGAGACCAGCTTTCTGCTGGTATTGGCAAATTGAAGACGACTATTGTAGCAGCTAAGAATATGATAAAAAAGAACCATGATAAATATTTCTGCATTTTATGAATTAAGTCATGACCTATCATCGTAACGATGAAAGTGATGCCATTCATAATAATAATACTCCATGTCAAATCAATTGATAATGAGTTGCTCAAGACTTGAGCACCTAGCAAACCGCTGCTCGCAAAGAATCCTAAGTACATAAATATGACAAGTATTAAGGGAACCACAGCACCAATAACACCAAATTGCGCCCGGCTTTGTATCATTTGTGGAATACCAAGTTTTGGTCCTTGCGCGGAGTGCGAGGCCATAAAAATGGCTCCAAGTAAATTTCCTGTAATAATTGCCATTACACTCCAGAAAAGATTTAATCCAAAACTAATGCATAAGGCTCCTGTAACTAGAGTGGTCAAATGCATTTGGGCACCAAACCAAACTGGGAATAGCCCTCTTGCTTTCCCATGACGTTCATTTTCGGGAATATACTCAATGCTCCTTGTCTCTACTTTCATAGACACCCCTCCGGTTCTTTTTTTGTAAGTTCCCTGTGATACGTCCGTCGAATCGATTGAAAAGATTTACATAGAAAGTCGTTTTCTATGTAAATCTAAGAGCCAAATAAACCAATGACATATTTTCTAAGTCATAAGGAAATTTTTTCTGTTTTAATAGCACTCACTATTTCTCTTTCTTTTAAAATAAAACTCATTAAGTCTAAAGTAAGCCTTGCTGCTACTTGTCCAGTCATACCCGCATGGTCATATGGAGGTGCTACTTCGACCATATCAAACCCAATGACCTGCCCCCTTTTCGCAATCCCTTCGAGTAATTCATTTACTTCATCATAAATGAGACCGCCTGGAGAAGGGGTTCCCGTTGCAGGAGCTATCGAAGGATCCAAACCATCAATATCAATGGTAATGAAATAGCGTTCCCCGGCTGGAATTTGTTCTAAAACGCTTTCTATTCCCATTTTTCTCATTTGACGCGGTGATAATATAACACTTCCATATTCTCTTGCAGCATCGACATCTTCCTTTTTGCTGCTACTGATTCCTCGAATACCAAACTGAAAAATCTTATCCACATGATCCATTTCAGACAATCGACGTATGCAGCTTCCATGACCATACCGTTGCCCTGAGCGATGATCTGCCCAATCCAAATGAGCATCTATTTGAATAACATGGAAAGGTCCCGCTTCAGCTAATCCCTTTCCTACTGGAATCGTAATAGAGTGATCGCCACCTAAAATAACCGGCATCGCCCCTTTTGAAACGATTTTTTTTATTGCTTCTTCTGTATTCTCCATACACTGCAGTAAATCTCCATGTACCATATCCACATCACCACAATCAACAACTTTCCAATCGGGACCTAAATACATAATATCTTTTTCGATATCATAGGCACCGTCTAATCCGAAGCTATATAATGTAGATCCTTCACGTATTCCACGCGGCCCCATTCTCGCTCCTGATTTCCATTGTGTACCCATATCATTTGGAACACCAATGACAGCTACATCTGCATCAAGTTGATTGAGGTCAGTACAAATCGGGTATTTTCCAAACGTACAGATTCCTGTAAAGGGAAGATTAAGAAAATCTTTTTCTTTTCTATTAGACATGTTAATTGCCTCCTTCAAAATGTTATTACACTCAATAAAAGAAAAGCAATTTCCATGCCATTTTGAAAAGTCAGTATTTATGAGAGGATATAGTCAAAAGTGACTAGCGCTCTTCTATATACTTTTGTATCTTTCTATTTGCTGTCGACTGGCTTATATTTAATTTTTCTGCAAGCTTAATACTACTTGGGTATTTTTGATACATGCGCATAATAAACTCCTTTTCGATAGATTCCATATACTTTTGCAAAGTGGTTTCTTTCATTCTCTTTTCTGAAAATTGTTCAAAATCTTTACCATCGATCTCGAGGTCAATCTCATCTTCGCCCGAGGTGATAACTGCTTTTTCAATAAAATTACGCAACTCTCTAATATTACCCTTCCATTCTTGTTGACCGAGCCAGGCAAGCATGGCTGGTGTAAACCGTTTATTCATGTCATATTTCTTATTCATTTCTTTCGTTATATCGAAAATCAAGGATATGATTTCGTCCCTTCTCTCCCTAAGAGGAGGGATTATAATTTTAACAATATTTATACGATAATAAAGATCTTCCCTGAACTGCTTTGCATTTACAAGTTCTTCTAAATTTTGATTCGTGGCACAAATTATTCTGCAAGAAAGCTGAACAGATTTATTCCCGCCTATTCTCATCAATGATTTGTTTTGTAAAACAGACAATAATTTCACTTGAAGGTTCATTGGGAGCTCTCCAATTTCATCTAAGATTAACGTCCCTTCCCCCGCAGCTTCAAAATACCCTTGTTTTCCACCCTTTTTTGCACCTGTAAAAGCTCCTTCTTCGTATCCGAATAATTCAGACTCAATTAATGATTCCGGTATGGCACCACAGTTTACTTCAATAAAAGGGTGAATGCTTCTTTTGGACATTTCATGAATCATTCGTGCGATTCGGTTTTTACCGACCCCCGACTCGCCAACTAACAAAACAGTTACATCCAAATCTGTTACTTTTGAAATGACATCAAGCACTTTTCCCATTTTTTCATTATTAGGAAAAAATGTGTTAATAGCTTGTTTTTTTAATTTTTCAATTTCTTTTTTGTATAACTGCACAGCTTTTGCAACCTGTTCGTTTTCATTTTTTAAGTATTCAAATTCTGTTATGTCCCTTGAGAAACTAAGTGCTCCAATCAAAATTCCTTTGTCATCATAGATAGGATAGCCAGAGATGATAGTTTTCCTATTATGTATAGTTTCTTGAATAAGGGTTTCTTTTCTTGCGCTTCTCAATACATTCGCAATGACGGAGGGAGAAAACACGCCATTTTTTTCGAGGTCAAAGATATTTTGATTCATTTTTGGTTTAAATGGAATTCCAAACATTTTTTCGGTGGTTTGGCTGGTGTATAATATATTACCCAATTCGTCAGCAATAAAGATTTCATCAAAAGAATGTTCCAAAATATGTTTTAAAAGTATAGAAACGTCTTCTCTTAAATCCATGGTTTACCTCCTAGTCATTACTGATTATCCATTATTCATAATTGACTGATAATTAAATCTATTCTTATACTAGCACAAAAATTAAATAAGCATTAATAATAGGTTACATCAGATAATTCCCTACATTTCAAAGCAATAAAGTCGGTCTTTTATTAATGGAAAACCTTTTTTTAATGGGCTTCGGCGTGTCTGCATCGTAAGGGGGGTGTTAAGATCCGCCAGCAGAGTGTGGGACTTCTGAGATTGTGTCGGATGGGGGCGGATGTAGCTTTGAAACAAAGTTTGATCAAATTAATACATGAAACCTTGATAAATGAACAAATAGATAGAGCGTATTGGATTTGAGTTAGATAGCCCAAGCCGCTGTGAATTCTTTTTCGGTTATACCAACCTTCAATGAATTGAAACATTACTAATTTAGACCTAACTTTACTTAAAGAAAAAAATACTCTGGAGAATATCTCATCCCCAGAGTATTTTTTTTTACGCTATACAACTATTAATTTTATATAACTGCCTCTTTTCCTTTGAAGCAGCAATTTGTATTTCTCCTCCTGTATGTGGGTTTCTAGTTCGATCTGCTCGGTCGCACACTTCAGGACCCCGCGATCTATTACACTATCTTGGTTCCAGTAAGCTTACCATGCACGTTAGCACTATGAACTTTGTTATGGCCTTGCACCAATTACTGTGGTCCAACCGCTATATACCTTCGACTTCTATAATGTGTATTCTCTATTCCTTCACAAATTTTAAGCTTGGATTTTTCCATTAATGACAACACACTTCCCATTTGTAGGTTGCTTTATCATCCTTCCATCCTTGATGTATACAGTGTAAGTATTATTGACTTTAGCATTTAATCTTGCTAGGTCTCCCGTTCTTGCTATGATATTTTCGACAGCTTCCCTCTTCAGATTATCCATAACTATCTTTTTCCATTGTTCCCGTTTGTTTTTTTGCTTATTTTCATCAACCATCAGGATCCCATCCTTTTTGTTTGATTTATGTTTTCTTCCTGATATTAGAGTATTATATTTTTATCATCTTGTTACTCTTATGCTTTTCCCTATTAATCCGTTTTGGATTCTTTTTTTGTTTTATAACAAAACAGGTTACGGTAAAATTAGTGAATGATTCAGGTACAAGCTTTTTAGCAAGAAATAATCAACGATAACTAAGCAAGGGTTTTCCTCGTAAAAATGTTTTGTGGTATGATAGTTAAATTGTTTATCTACCCTGTGACACATTTACATTCATCTAAGAAAAGAGGTATTTATGCACGCCACAGAATTATCCAAGCGACATTGGTTACTCATCTTAACACTTACTTTATTAACATTTGTTCTCGGGACAAGCGAATTTGTTATCATCGGGATCTTAACGGATATTTCCTCGAGCCTCCATATCACAAATGCAAAAGCAGGCACTCTCGTTTCTGCGTTTGCGATTACGTTTGCCATTGCCACACCACTCGTGATGTCGGCAACAAGCCATTTTCCGAAGCGTAAATGGATGTTGTTTTTGATAGGTTCGTTCATCATCCTGAATGCTTTGTGCGTGATTTCGACGAGCTACATCATGCTCCTTGCACTTCGGATGTTGACTGCGATTGTAACAGGGGTTTTAATTTCCCTTGCCATGATTGTTGCAAGTGAAACCATGCCGATTTCTAAACGTGGACTT
Source organism: Peribacillus sp. NPDC096540 (assembly GCF_050278525.1). NCBI lineage: Bacteria > Bacillati > Bacillota > Bacilli > Caryophanales > Bacillaceae > Peribacillus > Peribacillus sp. NPDC096540. The sequence continues at coordinate 9,993 of NZ_JBNNTG010000064.1, forward strand.
GCTATATCATTCGTTTTCGGTGGTTTTACTCTTGCAAACGTGATTGGAGTACCAATAGGCACTGTCATCGCTGAATGGTACGACTGGAATGCAACCTTCCTGTTAACTACTTTTCTCGGTGGAATTGCGTTTTTGGCATCTTTTTTCATTTTACCTACTATGCACAGTCCAATTCGCAGTTCAATGCGTGATCAATTTTCTTTGTTAACACACCCACGAATCTTAATGGCCTTTTTCATTCCATCTCTTGGATTTGGAGCAACGTATGCCGTTTATACGTATCTCGTTCCGATCCTGAAAGGAATGGAAGCACCAAGTAGTTCAATCAGTTTGATCTTGTTTGGCTACGGTTTTATTTCCATTTTCAGCAACATACTCGCTGGCAAAATTGCCAGCTATAATGCTATCGGGCGACTCCGGTTTGTTTTCCTCGTGCAAGCAATCGTTCTGATCAGTTTATATTGGACGACAAATAATTTTATCTTGGGATTGGTTAACATTGGCTTGATGTCATTAATGGCCATCCTCTTAACAACATCTACCCAGCTTTATTTGATAGACCTTGCCGGTATTTATCAACCAAAAGCTACAGGACTAGCTGCTTCACTGATGCCAGTAGCAAGCAATGTCGGTATTGCCTTTGGTTCAGCTTTAGGCGGAATTGTTTACCATCAGGGAAATTTAATGAGTGTGACATGGGTCGGTGGTCTGGTTGCTATCTTAGCAAGTCTTCTAACTTTCCTAAGTCATCGCTTAGACCAAAAACAAAAGAAAGCAGCATAAGAGAAACCTAAGAACGCCTTGTATGCTTCCTAGGGTACCTCAATAGAACTAAAATCTTTCCATATCCTAATAAAAGGGATTACAGTTAACCCTTCAAATAAAATGAAAGAAAGAAGTATCAAGAACATTAGTAGTTCTTTGATACTTCTTTTAAAAATAGGACTAGGTGCTTACCTCTAAAATTCAAGCGGACAATTGCAAAAGAACTTATCAAGAACAATGTTTCTGATTAAAGGAATATTGATCTAAGAATCGAATTTTTGTTCTTTGGTACGGTTCCACCTAGTTAATCCAAAAAAATCCTATAATTGAGATAGAATCCTAATAATTTTCTATACTTTATTTCTTTAATTTTGCAGCAAGTTTACGGTTCGAGTGGAAAAAACATTCGCTAGAAACATATAGCATTCCTCATGTGCAGAGTGTATGTGGCAACACAAGGGTGCTGGTGGGTTTATTACATTCTTAAGACCTTTTTCTTTCAGAAAACAGACTTTATCAAAACAAAAGTTGCCGGCTGCAAAGGAACTTGAAACTGAATAAAATAAGTACACATGAGTTGATGTGATTCATTTTTTCTCTAACTTTTTGAGAGTTACATCATTTCACTGTCCCCGTCCCATCAACATTCTTTTCCAAAGTTATCAAGCAATGCACGCACTTCATCTGTTGATTTCGTGTTCATCAATTGATTTCTTAATTCACCAGCTCCACGGAATCCTTTGACATAAATTTTGAAAAAGCGATGAAGCCCTGTGATTGAACGTGGCAGTGCTTCCGCATATTGATCTTGAAGATCAAGCTGCAGTCTTAAAAGATCAAGGTATTCTTTACTGCTATGCTCTTTTGGCTCTTTTTCAAAAGCAAAAGGATTTTTAAAAATACCTCGCCCGATCATAACGCCATCAATACCATATTGTTCAGCAAGCTGCAGCCCAGTTTGACGGTCAGGAATGTCTCCATTGATTGTTAGTAGCGTATTTGGTGCGATATGGTCACGTAATTTTTTGATTTCCGGAATTAGCTCCCAATGCGCATCTACTTGGCTCATTTCCTTTCTTGTACGTAAATGAATTGAAAGGTTCGCAATATCCTGTTTTAAAATATGCGTTAGCCACTCCTCATTTACATCGTTATAGCCAAGTCGTGTTTTCACGCTGACAGGCAGTCCGCCCGCTTTTGCTGCTTGAATAAGTTCTGCCGCAACGTCTGGACGCAGAATAAGGCCACTACCTTTCCCTCTCGATGCCACATTCGGTACAGGGCAGCCCATATTAATATCGATGCCTTTAAATCCTAGCTCTGCCATGCCAATACTCATTTGACGGAAATATTCGGGATTATCCCCCCAAATATGTGCCACCATTGGCTGTTCATCTTCTGTAAAAATCAAACGGCCACGCACACTTTTCATGCCCTCTGGATGACAATAGCTATCCGAGTTTGTAAACTCTGTGAAAAATACATCCGGTCGACCGGCTTCACTTACTACGTGACGAAAAACAACATCTGTCACATCTTCCATTGGTGCAAGTACAAAAAATGGTCGTGGTAAATCACGCCAAAAATTATCTATCATTTCAAACTCAAATCCTCTCACTATGGATACAACTTCAAACTCTCGGTCAAAAAACATAAAGCCAAATGTTCCACTTCTTTTACACTTATATCATGCTTAATAACTTATTATCAAACAAAAGTACATTTGACATTTATAATTTGTGAAAAACTATTGTGAAAATCGGCATTGTTTATTTTAACGAAAATCTCAAAAAAGCAGATGATATAGATTTTTTCTATATCAACTGCTTTTCTATTATACCAACTCCAACCACGCGTCAGCTTCACAATGACTCGACTGTGGAAACATTCTGTCTTATACCGTCACTTCAGCATTTTAATTTTTGTCGGAGGTAATAGGGAGTGTCCGTTCAACTATTACTCCTACAGAAAAATCTCTTGCGATAAACCTAATTTGGCATACTATCACATCTCACAATCCTATTGATTCCCAAACAAAAAGCTAATTTCCATACTAAAATATTGGTCGCACTCTGGTAACATTTTGGTTACAAACTATAGAAAACTGACGGAAATGATAGTTCATCCTAAAACTTACACACGCATCGAAAACCTTGATTTAAAGCCATTTTAGACATTTTAGTATGCTATCGGAAATTACACTCCCCACGCTGACAGCGTAGAGGTCAGTAGTTGATTGTTTTCTTGCATTCCAGATGTTTATGTAGCTGAAGTAAGTAGAGACAATAAACAAACGGTAAGATGTCATATCTAAATTAGACCTGGCGAAAAAACAATTCGTTGTTATTACTCCCGATCAACTTTTTATACACCTTCGAATGTCTTCAAAAAGAATGAATAAAAGCCTTCCTCGTAAGGAAAACTCTGTATCTTGGTAAATGGTCAACTCGCTTGGGTTGCAACTCACGGTCTGCCCTATCCATGTGGGTTGCTCCCTGCGACCCCACTCACCATCCGCGAAATTTGATGGAGTGTAATGACCCTCTCTTCTTTATTCTAAAGCATTTTGCATATTTAGATTTTCTGACTCAACGTCTCTTATAGTAGATTTAGGTTTAATCTCATATCCTTGTTCACGAAGCCATTTCCTATATGGTCCAGGTGTTGTATGCTCTCTTTTTTACTATCATCTCATTTAGCTATTGCTCTTTTGTGTATCCATAGACTTTATTTAAGTAAAGCCAGTAAGAAAGGAATCAATTGAATCTTCAAGAAGAACGAGTTGTGCCATTAACTACGCATCTTTATCTCTTTCCTTTGTGACGGATGTTTATTGATAAAGACCACCCTTAATCTCTTCCTTATATATATCCAACTATGTCAGACAGTGTTCTTCGAACCCATCTTGTTTGACAATGGTCGGGACTTCCTAATTCTATATTTGCTTTTATGGCTTCAACCACTGTCACATAGTAATTGATCTTGCCTCTTATGATTGGATTCACTCGGTCTATCCACTCATCTATACTTAGAGTGAACGTTTTCCTCGTTTCTTAATCTTCAGTCGAAAATCCTTTATGGATTATTTCTTTGGCGTTACATGAAAAACCGCTTCCTTCTCTCCAGTGATGACAAGTAAATCCCAGAAAATCTAAGTTATCCTTTTGAAAGTTGATGACTTTCGTCTTTTCCTTTGAAATTTCTACCTCAGTTCTTTTAGCTTTTCTTTTGTGATACAAGCTGCTTCTTTGATATCTTCATCTCAAATGAAAATAAGAGATGGAAATTGCTTTGTAACAATGACTACTTCCAAAAAGGAGATGAGTTCCTTTAAAGAAAACTTAGCATTTTCTGAACAAACTGAAATGGTCCAACCTTAAGGTTGGTAAATGATAAGCAAAGAATCACATGTCACCATATTTTTTGGAATCGTCAAGATTATGGAAACCCTGTGGGAGAATCAGCGCAGACTTCCTTAATGATTAATTTGGATTTGGATGGGTATCCTTATTTAGAGAGAGAAATAAAATTAAGTTGTGGGAAACCACTTTAAAGAAAGGAAATTATATATGCAAGAAAACC
>NZ_JBNNTG010000065.1:0-14172 GCF_050278525.1 Peribacillus sp. NPDC096540
TGAAACGCCGTATACGCGAACCGTACGTACGGTGTTGTGAGAGGGGCGAAAATAATACACTTATTTTCCCCCTACTCGATTATGCAACTATCGGGCAGAATAACTAAATAGATCAACATTGCATTAAATGAAAAAAATATTCAATACCATGGTTTCATGCCTACAACATGATATGATTACTTAGATGATAAGTCTAAACTTATTAAGTTGGAGGATATTGATGAGTAATAATAAAGAAAACGTAATACTCTATATAAGATTTAAAATTAAAAGTGAAAAAAAGGAAGAATTCAAAGAACTATTATCTGCTAATATGAGAGCGATGGAACATGAACCAGCTTTTGTAAGTGCCGTTCTTTCAGATGATATTGATAATTCAAATGAGATTACTCTTTTTGAAATCTGGAAAGGAACAAAGGAAAGCTGGCTAAAAGAAGAACTTCCTAAACCTTATAGAAAAACATATGAGAATAAACTTGTGGATTTAATCGATGAAAGAATAATTAGTTATCTTACACCAACGAATGAGTGGAGAACCAATTTAACAAACAAAAAGATAGATTAATAAACAATTTAAAGAGTGACTTGTCTAAAAAACAGGTTGCTCTTTCTCATTTTAAAGAAGGACTGAAACAGAGTCTGTAAACTATATTTTGTAGTCTCCCATATCTACTCTTTCTATTGCAGCCATTATTGTAATACGTTAGACAATCGGAGGTTTGATCCCCGTTCTATTTTATATTTCTCTCAGAAAGTGAAAGAGTGTTTCTAGTCCTTCAATGGTATGCGTAACTTTAAAACTGCCTTGATAAGGCTTCTTCTTCTCCAAGAATGCTTGAACCTGACTTTCACCTTTTGCTACATCCAGACCAACCACTGGATTCATTTATTATCTCCTCCTAAAGAATATTGCCGGTACCCCTAAATTCTTCTTGTAGTATCATAGCTTCGCTTGTTATACGAGATCGTAGTCCCGACCAGCCTAATCATGTTTCCACAAGTAGGGGGCGAACTGTTTAGTTGACGGGATTCGTCTGTCAATATGGCCCCTCTTTTTATTTGTTTTAAAAAAGAATGATAGGCCTTTGTATTGTTTTGAAAAGAAGTCAGGAGTGTGATGGGGAAATGTCGAAATTTGTAAAATTATATCAATTAAGCCGAAAAGTACATAAATGGTCAGGATTAATTTTATCTGTTTTTTTTATGTTCATAGCAGTCACAGGCCTCTTGCTTGTTTATATGATACCACTCGGAGTGGCTGATGAGTTAAGGACGGGGAAAGACGCGAGTCCAAATCAATCGATACCTATGGATAAGGTAGTGTCCATTGCTACGTCTCAGGGGCTTCCAAGTGTAAAATCGGTTGAAGATATATTTAGAATTGAATATAGACCAAGTGCAAATGTTTACCAGGTTCGTTTTAATAACAGTCAAGGTGTTCAAATCGATGCGAGTACGGGAAAAGTTTTATCTACTAATCCAGATTACTCAACTTTCCTCATTACTTTGCATGATGGATCCTTTTTTGGTAATTGGTATAGATACAGTATCCTCACAATGACAGGTTTATCCTTAATACTGCTGTCGTTTTCAGGGTATTATATGTTTGGCTTTCCTCTTTATAAGCGTCGAATGGCGAAAATAAAAGCAAGAGATTTGGAGATTTAGCTTAAATGTCCCATACGGGTTTACCCTATTGAGATTGTGAAGGTTTATACTTAAACTAACGGGTGCGTTAGCTGAAGATCGAAGCTGTCTTTAAGGCAGATTTTCTTTATGCAACTATCGGGGCAGGTTAGTGCCATAAGAAGAGCGAACTTACATAGTATAAAGACTTACCAAAATTAATCGAGAGGACTAAATAAATGGAGAAAATAAATGAAATTATTTATGGTCTTATAAATCAAGGCATAATAAAAAATGATGATATAGACATAAAGAAATTAAAAAGTGGTACTACAAATGGAATTCTATATACTCTACATATTAATAAAATACCAAAATGTGTAATTAAAATGGACAAACCTAAACTAATAGCTGCAACAGAGGATTTTCTCCTTACTTATAAATATGTAAATTTGTTGCCTAATGTACTTTATACAGACGAGAAAAAAGAATTTATAGTATACTCTTATATTTCTGGAGAAACTCATTTTAATCGAGGTTCTAAAATAGAATGGATGACTATTTTAATTAAGGAACTATTAAATAAATACAAAAAAGTAAACAAAGAAAACTGGGGAAGAGTAAATGGAATACATAGAAATTCATGGGCGGACTACAATCTAAGTAGTTTGGAATTCGCCCAAGAGGATATAGGCGATTTATTACCAAGTGAGGATCATAAAAAAGTAGAGTTATTGGTTAATAAATTGAAAACATACGAACATCAAGAAGAGAAGTATTACCTTCATGGAGATGCTGGTGTTCATAATTTTGTATATAAGGGCAACAAATTAAATGGGGTTATTGACCCTATGCCTTTAATCGGTCCAAAAATTTATGATTTTACGTATGCTTTTTGCTCTTCTCCAGACGATTTAAATTTAGAGACGCTGTTGTCATCTTTCTCATTATTGACCCAAGATGTCCCCTTTAATAAAGAAAGGCTTTTGGAGGAAGTTATTTTTCAATTATACACACGTATAGGCGTTTGTATTAGGGTTCACCCACATGACTTAAGTGGCTATCTTAAAGCTTGGAAAGAATGGAGAGTATATCTACCTTCAATGTAAATAGCGATTCTTAGTGAACTAACGGGTGCGTTAGCTGAAGATCAGAGCTGTCTTTAAGGCAGCTCTTTCCTTATGCAACTAAAGGGGCAGTCTATTTGAAAAAGAAAATGTTAAAATAGGGAGTTGAAATGTGACGTAATTACAGTTGATAATAGGGGATGTTTATATGAATTGGAACTGGAATGAAACCACTATAGATTTTCCATTGTCGTCTGAAAACTTAAAGAATAAGGGAGTTGGGAACTAAAGGGGCAGGTTAGGTGAAGAAGGATTTTAATAAGACGAACTTTTACTATATTTTAAGGAGTTTTGCTTATGAAATTTACATTATTTCTTGAGGCAAGTAATTCAGAAGAAACTAACAAACACTTAGATGATTTTAAGAAATTTGCTGCTAATTATAAAGTTTTCATGTCTGTTTCTGAAATAGAAAAGTATTGGAAAATTGATGATATGTACAAGGTTTTTCTTGATATAGATGAATCATCTGAATCTAATGTAAAACCAATGCTAAATAATATTGCATCTAAATGGCTGGAACTTCCCAACGAATTTTTAGCTTCAAACACTATGGATGGCTGTGAAATTTATATTCCAAACCTTCATATGATTACTCTTGTGCTAATTAAAAACCATCCTTGTTAAACTAACGGGTGCGTTAGCGCATAAGAAGGCCGCCAATTGGCTGCCTTTTGAAAGTATGATTCTTACATTGATCATACATTCAAGAAATACCCTTGTTGGACTATCAGGATAGATTTAATAATAACTGCCTTGTTGCAAAACAGAAGAAAAAACCCAATCGAGTAAGACGGGGTTTTTTAAGTTGGATAATATAAGATCATACTTAATCGAGTTAATGTTTCCCCTGAATTAAGATAGTCATGGGGTTTGTCAGCCTTGAATCTGATAGAATCACCATTCCTTACTGTGTATTCATTGTTATCTACACGTACAGTTAGTTCCCCTTCAAAAACAGTTAAGAACTCTTCAGTTCCCTCTCTGTGCGAATCAGCACTTAGGAATCCGCCTTTTTCTATCTCGATTGAATAAACTTCAAAGCGTTTATCATCTTCGAAAGGAAAGTAGGGATAGACTCGATATTTTCCGTTGTCTTCAGATAATGTTGGAATGTCACTTCTTAGAACAACTTTTGTATCTGGTTGCGGATTATTTATTAGAGAAGTAAAGGAAATCTTTAAGCCATTTGCAATTTTCCAGATCGTTGTAATAGTGGGACTCGATCCTCCTCTTTCAATTTGACCAATCATTGTTTTACTTACTCCAGTCAGCTCTGCGACCCTTTCAAGGCTTAATTTTTTACTTTCTCTAAAGGCTTTTAAGTTTTTTGCAAGGATAAGATTTATTTCCTCCATATGTACACTCCTTTATATACAATATAACGTCCATATTGTACAATAAAAAGTAAATCGTTATATTGTTCATTTTAGACATTATAACATACATCCCAGAAGGAGGTTCCAATATGCCTTTATTGTCGTTTTTGCTATTTGTCTTTGTTACTAGTTTTACTCCAGGTCCTAATAATATTATGGCAATGTTATTTGCTAACAAATACGGGTTTAAAAAGACACTTGGATTTTGTTTAGGAGTAGGTGCAGGTTTCTTTGTAATCATGTTATTGTCCAGTTATTTTAATCTTTTGCTTAAAAATTCCATTCCAAAAATTGAATTTATTATGACGATCCTAGCTGCAATCTATATGTTGTATCTGGCTACAAAAATAATAATTAGTAAAAATAATGATAAAGACGATGATGGGGATAAAAATAACCGTTTTCTTTCAGCAATGCTTTTACAATTCGTAAATCCGAAAGGTATTTTATATGGCATAACAGCAGTTTCAACTTTTATCATTCCATATCATACTTCAAATTACAGTTTACTATTTTTCTCATTTTTTCTAGCTTTTGTTGGTTTTCTTAGTACTATAAGTTGGAGTGTGTTTGGATCGCTGTTTCAAAGGTTCCTAAAAAAGTATAGAAGTCAGTTTAATCTAATTATGGCTTTATTATTAGTTTATAGTGCAATTTCGATTCTTGTAGAATAAAACAGGTTTCTTGTTAAATGGGTGCATTAATTTTTGAATAATCTGTGAGATAGATAATGTAAGTATCTTAATTTCCTAAATTAGGGTTCTTTTCTTTTTTATTATGAAAAATGGCCAACAAATACGATACCTAAGTTAGCATTAGAAACTTATTTAAATCTGACAATAATCCTACTAATTCAGCAGTAAAGCTTATCATTTCTATGAAATTCATTGTTACCCCGTCTACCTTCTTCGCTAGGCTTACGTGATTGAGCCATATGATAGGTTATATATACTAAGGTGAAATGAGTTTGTAATTACTAAAATGATTTCTTATAATATGAAGTGTTTTGACAAACAAGAAAGTAAATCCAGTCCGCATTATCATTTTTGGATATTTAGACAGCTCTTCTAATAACCAAAAAAATCTGTAGTTTGCTAAATCAAAATAATAAAAGTCCCTATCTATATTGATAGGGACTTTTGGTGGGTGCTGAATAAAGTTTGATAAAAATCCTGTTGGATATGTACCAGGATCTTTACTTCTTCAACTAAATGGGCAGGGAAGTAGAAGAGTGTGGGCCCATTGCTTTTGAACTATCAGGTCTGTTTTTCAGTAATAAAAGATTTTACGGTTGGTGGTTCATATGTATTAAATTGATCAAGTAGTCCATTTGGTTCTACATCTACCAGCGCCATAGAACGGTACTTTTCATGCAGGAACTGTTCATCAGACATATGATTAAATAAAGCAACAAGAGGATCATAATAATGATTAATATTTAACAGTCCACAAGGTTTATGATGAAGTCCTAACTGAGCCCAGGTAAAAATCTCAAAGAATTCTTCTAATGTTCCTGGCCCACCTGGCAAAGCTATGAACCCATCGGCAAGTTCTGCCATTTTTGCTTTTCTTTCATGCATAGAGTCAACTACAATTAGTTCGGTTAGGTTCTTATGAGATATTTCTCTTTTTTCTAGAAAACTAGGCATTACGCCAATTACTTTCCCACCCGCTTCCAAAACGGAATCTGCAACAGCCCCCATAATTCCTACACATGCTCCCCCATATACCAGTGTAATATTACGTTTAGCCAGTTCTTTACCCAGCTTTATTGCAGCTTCTAAATAGACAGTAGATGCTCCTTTACTTGATCCACAAAATACAGCTAGAGTCTTCAATTAATATCACATCCTATTAGTTAGTCTTCCTTACATATCATACAGAATTATGGGAATTTGTTAAACTTAAATTATTAAAATGGAAGGTGGGTTAACATGAACGTAACTGAATTTCAACAGTGGGTAAGAGATTATTATGAAGCAAGAGGCTGGTCTGAATTAGACATTTTTATTCGTATTGGCTTTTTAGCAGAAGAAACTGGCGAGGTCGCACGGGCTATTCGATCACTTGAGATTGGCAGGGATAGACCAGATGAGGTAAGTGGTTCGTTTGAGGAGAATAAACAGGAGTTAACCGAAGAATTAGGAGATGTGTTAGGTAATTTAATTGTGATTGCGAACAAGTACAACATCCCTTTAGAAGAAGTCTTTAATGCTCATAAAAAGAAACTATCTGAACGCTATTCTAATGCATAAGTGAAATGAAATTTTTTGCAATTTATGGTTCGATTTTTTCTTGAAACTATCGGGTGCTTTCCTTCATTATCGGAGCCTGCCCTTTTAGTTCTTTTTATTATGAACTAAAAGGGCAGGTTAGTGAATAGCATATAGAATGATAATTAAGTAACCTGATAAAGTTAAGCAGTTGAACTAGTAAGAGGAATCATATAGTACCTTGAAGAATTTATATAGGAATATAAATAAAGTAGAGGTGATAAAATGCAAATCTTATTGATTCGTCACGGTGAATCGGAAGATGACTTTTTAGAGAAGGATTACACAGGAACAACTGATTTACCATTAACAAGTAAAGGTCTCATTCAAGTTAAGAAAATGTCTAATCGTGTGTTAAAAGAGTTTCCGCCAGATTTTATTTGGAGCAGTACTTTGAAAAGAGCTAGTAAAGCAGCTGAGATTCTATCCAATACTATCGGTTGCCCAGTGAAATACTTAGATGACCTTATAGAAAAGCAAGAAACCGAGAGTAAACTAGAATTTAGGGTGCGTGGTGAACAAATTTTCTCTTTTATTAAAGAAAACAGTAAAGAGTTCAATAGAATTGCTATCGTTTCACACGGTGGTATGATAACCAAAATTATTGAAAGTTTTCTGCAATTACCAACAGTTAATAATAATGTATGGTTTAATTCTGATAATACAGGAATTCATCTCCTTGAATATATTAGGAACGTGCAACTTATCCGATTTACTAATAGTACAACTCATTTAAATTAATAAAAACAGATTAATTTGGAAATAAAGCCTTTTTCAACTAACAGGCTCTTTACTTCATGAATGAAGCGTCTTTTTTCTTGTAAAGCTAGAGGGGCAGAAGTTCCACTACGTGTGTTTTTTTCATTATCAGGAGCTGATCAGCAGCTCCTTTTCTTATGGACAAAAGGGTGAGTATAGGTTGAAGAAGAACCATTTTTAGTACCAACTAATAATACTAGGTGATAGAATTAAATGAATAGATTGTAATAAAATATTAGTGTTATGGGGGCTTTAATGATGTTAGATACTCAAAAAATCAAAGAAATAATTAGACATCGTTATCCATTTCTTTTAGTGGATAGGATTTTGGAATTAGAAGAAGGAAAAAGAGCAGTTGGTATAAAAAATGTTACAGAAAATGAGGTTTTTTTTAACGGGCACTTCCCCAATTACCCAGTTATGCCAGGTGTATTAATTGTAGAGGCATTAGCTCAAGTAAGTGCGGTTGTGATGTTAACTAAAGAAGGAAATCAAGGACGATTAGGGCTTTTAGCTGGTATAGATAAATGTCGTTTTAAACAGCAAGTAAAACCAGGAGACCAACTCCGTCTTGAAGTTGAAATCACGCGATTAAAAGGTCCTATTGGGAAAGGCAAAGGTATAGCTACAGTTGATGGAGAATTAGTTTGCGAAACAGAATTAATATTTGCATTTGGTGATTAAGATCTGATGATTTTTAGAAAAAAGTTTCCTCCGGGAAGCTTTTTTTGTATTAGCTATACTTTAAGAAAGATACAAGTTTCATGTCAACTCTTTATTAAAAACATATTTTATATGCGATGCCACACGTACTGATCAGGGCTCTTTCGAAGTTCACTTTAAGAAACAAGAAAACTGCCTTTTTTCGCTTCTATCTCCATGTTTAACTTGGAAATTGATGAGGAAATTCTCTTCGTATTTTCTACGATTTAAACGCATTTTTGAGCGAGATTTATAAAATTTCCAAAATTTTTTGTCCACACAATATGGACAACTATAATTTTTTCTATTATTATGATTCTTATAACTATTAGTACAAAAGGATTTAGGTTACTTCTTCGTGTATTTTTGGAGAGGACACCTGTATTTTCTTGAAAATGAGTTAAATTCAATATTCTTAAATGCAATGTTTGAGAATAGAGGTAAATCATAAAAAAAATCCTGCATTTATTCCAACCATCAATAAGGGGGTATATGAAATGTCTAGTGAAATATTAAATCAATTTTTGAATGAAAATTTGGAAGATTTAAAAGAAAAAGGACTTTACAACGTTATTGATCCGGTAGAAGGTCCAAATGGTCCGGTAATTACCATTGCAGGCAGAGAGTTAATTAATTTATCATCCAATAACTATTTAGGTTTAGCAACAGATCAGAGATTAATAGAGGCATGCATTGAAGCAACGAAAAAATATGGTGTCGGATCCGGTGCTGTTCGTACGATCAACGGAACATTAGATATTCATGTCAAATTAGAAGAAAAGCTTGCCGAATTTAAACATACAGAAGCAGCCATTGCTTACCAGTCTGGATTTAATTGTAATATGGCAGCGATTTCAGGAGTGATGGATAAACATGATGCCATTCTTTCAGATGAACTGAATCATGCTTCAATTATTGATGGATGTCGATTATCTAAAGCAAAGATCATTCCCTTTAAACATTCTGACATGGACGATTTACGGGCAAAAGCACGTCAAGCAAAGGAGTCCGGATTGTATAACAAAGTCATGATCATTACCGATGGAGTGTTCTCGATGGATGGGGATATTGCCAAGCTTCCTGAAATTGTGGAGATTGCCGAAGAGTTTGATTTAATTACGTATGTTGATGATGCGCATGGTTCGGGTGTATTAGGTAATGGTGCAGGAACAGTAAAACATTTTGGGTTATCGGATAGGGTGGATTTCCAGATTGGAACATTATCCAAAGCCATTGGTGTTGTAGGAGGCTATGTAGCAGGAAAGAAAGATTTAATTGATTGGTTAAAAGTGAGAAGCCGTCCGTTTTTATTTTCAACGGCTGTCACACCAGGAGCAGTTGCAGCTTGTATAGAAGCCATTGATATTTTGATGAATAGCTCAGATCTTCAAAATAAGCTGTGGGAAAACAGCAATTACTTGAAAAAGGGTCTAAAAGAATTAGGGTTTGATATTGGAGAGAGCGAAACACCGATTACACCTTGCATAATAGGAGATGAAGCAAAAACACAGCAATTCAGTAAGAGGCTGAATGAAGAAGGTGTGTATGCTAAATCCATCGTATTTCCTACCGTTGCAAAGGGAACAGGAAGAGTGCGGAATATGCCGACAGCTGCTCATACAAAAGAAATGCTGGATCGTGCATTAGCCATTTATGAAAAAGTAGGAAAAGAGATGTCGATTATTTAAGGAATTGCTTGCTGCAGAGTGAAAAAGGGGAGGGATTTTTGATGAAAAAGATCTTAGTAACAGGGGCTTTAGGTCAAATTGGTTCAGAACTAACGCTGAAAATGAGAGAGATTTATGGATTTGACAATGTCATTGCAACAGATATTCGAAAAACAGAAAGCGATATTGTTCAATCGGGTCCATTTGAGACTTTAGATGTTACAGATGAAAAAGCGATGTTTAATATGGCAAAAAAACATGAAGTGGATACGATTATTCATCTAGCTGCATTATTGTCAGCAACAGCTGAAAAGAAGCCTCTTTTAGCCTGGCATTTAAACATGGGCGGATTGGTTAATGCTTTGGAAGCGGCACGAGAACTTGATTGCCAATTATTCACACCTAGCTCTATTGGCGCGTTTGGTCCAACCACTCCTAAAGATTGGACTCCGCAAGACATCATTCAACGACCGAATACGATGTACGGAGTGAATAAAGTATCTGGAGAGTTATTATGTGATTATTATCATCATAAATTTGGGGTTGATACGAGAGGTCTTCGATTCCCGGGACTGATTTCGTATGTTACACCTCCTGGCGGTGGAACAACCGACTATGCAGTTGAAATTTTCTATGAAGCGATTAAAAATAAGAGATATACTTCTTACATTGCTGAGGGAACGTATATGGATATGATGTATATGCCTGATGCTTTAGCTGCCATCATTACATTAATGGAGGCAGATGCCTCAAAATTAAAACATCGGAATTCTTTCAATGTGTCTGCTATGAGCTTTGATCCGGAGCAAATTGCAGCCGAGATAAAAAGGCATATTCCGGAATTTATCATGAATTATGAGGTCGATCCTGCAAGACAATCTATTGCCGATAGTTGGCCCAATACAATAGATTCAACTTGTGCAAAGGAAGAGTGGGGATTTAAGGCGGAATATGATTTGGAGAAAATGACGAGGGATATGCTGATAAAGCTGAGATTAAAGTCACTTTTAGTTACCGCATAAATAAGCCTACTAGCCGAATAAAAGAGTTGTAAAACTCTTTTATTCGAGTTATTATATTCAGATGTTTTGAATTTTTTTAAACGTTATGTGATGCACTTTTTAAAACCATTAAAAAGTAAGCGCTTTCTATTGGCGTCTAAAATTAAACAATCGGTCGATATGCCGTGCAACAAATTTCGACTATTAGTAGTGTAGGGGGAAATGGAATGGCCAACAAAGATTTGAACAGGGAGTTGAAAGGTCGTCATATTCAGATGATTGCTTTGGGCGGTACAATTGGTGTTGGTTTATTTATGGGTTCAGCCAGCGCAATCAAATGGACAGGTCCGTCCGTAATGTTAGCTTATGCAATCTCAGGGATTTTTATATTTTTGATTATGCGTGCAATGGGGGAAATGTTGTATTTAGAGCCAAGTACAGGTTCATTTGCAACATTTGGTTATAAGTATATTCATCCATTAGCAGGGTATATGACTGCATGGAGTAACTGGTTCCAGTGGGTTATTGTTGGGATGGCTGAAATTATTGCAGTTGGGACGTACATGCAGTATTGGTACCCTGATCTTCCTGCTTGGATTCCAGGGTTAATCGCAATGGTTATTCTAGGAGCAGCGAACCTAATTTCTGTTAAATCCTTTGGTGAAATTGAATTTTGGTTTGCACTGATTAAAATCGTAACAATTATATTAATGATTGTTGCAGGATTTGGACTTATTTTCTTTGGAATTGGTAACGGAGGAGAAGCGATAGGATTATCAAATCTATGGGAACATGGTGGTTTATTTACAGGCGGTTGGAAAGGGTTCTTCTTTGCTCTATCACTAGTTGTTGCGGCGTATCAAGGTGTAGAACTAATCGGGATTACAGCTGGGGAAGCGAAAGATCCGCAAAACACGATAACTAAAGCGATTCAAAGTACCATTTGGCGTATTTTAATCTTCTATATAGGTGCGATTTTTATTATTGTAACCGTTTACCCGTGGGATCAACTAAGTTCAATTGGCAGCCCATTTGTTGCAACCTTTGCGAAAGTTGGTATTACAGCAGCAGCTGGAATTATTAATTTTGTCGTAATCACAGCTGCAATGTCAGGCTGCAATAGTGGTATCTACAGTGCAGGACGTATGCTTTATACTTTGGGAATAAATGGACAAGCGCCAAAATTCTTTGCGAAAGTATCTAATAGTGGTGTCCCTTTATTCGGTACGTTCGGTGTGATTGTTGGGTTAGCAATTGGCGTTGTGTTAAGTTATGTTGCACCAGAAAATTTATTTGTGCATGTATACAGTGCCAGTGTACTTCCTGGTATGATTCCGTGGTTTGTCATTCTGATTAGTCAAATTCAATTCAGAAAAGTAAAAAGTGCTGAAATGGTCAATCATCCATTTAAAATGCCTTTTGCACCTGTTACAAACTACTTGACCATAGCTTTCTTAATTATGGTATTAATCGGAATGTGGTTTAATGATGAAACACGTATATCGCTTATTGTAGGAATTGGTTTTCTAGGTATCGTTGTCATTAGTTATTACGCTTTTGGAATAGACAAACGTATACCAGTAGATGCTGCTCAGACAGATGATAAAGTGGCTAACCTATAATTTACATCTAAGTGCGATTGTGGATTTATAATCATTGAGGAAATAAGAAAATTAAAAAGTCGGGTGCTTTACTTCAAAACTAGGGTTGCTACGGCAACCTTTTTTTTGGAACGAACGGGGGAAGGTTTCCATATTCATAAAAAAGCAGTATAGGCATTAGTCCTAGACTGCTTTTTTAAATACATTATTTATTTAATTAATCTACTTGATGATTAAGACGGAATTTCACTCGTAATATGCTAACGCCATACCCAATGAATCCTCCAACAATAGCTGGAATAATCCACCCAAGTCCTACCTCGTACATAGGAAGAATTTCATTAAAGAGATTATTAATGGATGAAATGTGTATACCTGCTCCATTTAATCCATCAAATAGACTAATAATAAAGGTTAAAAGTAAGCTACCTTGATAAACTTCAGCCTTCCCTTTAAATAAAGAATGAAAAAATGTTAAGAAAATCAATACAATAGCTAATGGATAAATAGCAGTCATTACAGGTACAGAAATTGCAATTAACTGTGTTAGTCCAATATTGGCAACTATTGCACTAAAAATAGATAAACTAATAGCAATTGTTTTGTAAGGTAATTTTGGAAACAGTTTATGGAAGTACGTCGAGCAAGATGTAATGAGTCCTACGCTCGTCGTTATACAAGCTACTGTGATCATTAATCCCAATAACAGCCCACCATATGCTCCAAAGTAGTAATCCGAGACTTTTGCTAAGACAATGCCTCCATTATCCAAGTGTCCAAATTTCTCAACACTTGAAGCACCCATGTAAGAGAGGGCTGTATAAAAAGTAGCAAGGATAACGGCAGCAATTGCAGTCGCTTTTCCACAAACGATCATTATTTGTTTTTTTGTTTTAGCACCTTTTTCTTTAATGGCATTAATGATGATGATACCAAAAACAAAAGATGCAAGAGTGTCCATTGTTAAATAGCCTTCTCTGAACCCATTGAAAAATGGTTGAACCATATAGTGTTCAGCCGGTGCTTGAAAATCGCCAATTGGATTTACAAAAGCGACTACCACCAGAATTCCAATAAACGTTAACTTGATGGGTGTTAAAATTTTCCCCACAATTTCGACAAATTTCGCAGGATTGAGCGAAAGAAGGCACGATATCGTAAAAAAGATGATGGTGAAAATAAGTAAAGGCAGTGGCCCGAAACCTTCCGGCAAAAATGGTTTGACACCGATCTCAAAAGAAACGTTTCCTGTTCTAGGCATTGCAAATAATGGACCGATTGCTAAATAAAGAACGGTTGTGAATACAATACCAAACACAGGATGTACACGACTTGCTAACGACTGTAAATCGTCTTTCCCCGAAAACCCGAGTGCTAACACACCAATTAACGGTAATCCAACTCCTGTTACTAAAAACCCTGCATTAGCTGACCAGATATTCGTTCCAGCTGACTGACCAAGCATTGGTGGGAAAATTAAATTTCCTGCCCCAAAGAATAGGGCAAATAACATTAACCCAATCACTACTATAAATGAAAATGGTACTTTATTAGACAAAATAAACCCTCCGAGAAATAGAAAATTTTACTATTTTTAAAAAATATTAAATTTTCTAAAAATTAAACACGCACTTAATAAATAAGAACGTATCGTATTATAACCAGATAAAATTAATATTTCAATATAAAATTTAATTTTTATTATATACCTTAATGACTAGATAGTCTACGTAGATTCTTTTTAGGAATTAGTTAACAATATTTTATAGCCGAGAGTGGCTAAATTTTTTTCAATAAAAACATTCATAATAGGAGGTGAGTTATAGTTGATTTTCTAAATGGAAATGAAGTTAAGAAATTAAATTGTGAAATATTGTACTTAAACTAACAGGTGCGTTAGCTGAAGATCAGAGCTGTCTTTAATGCAGCTTTTTCTTTATGCAACTAAACCAGCTAATAGTTTGTCAACATTTTTCAATGAAAACTTAAAATATTTCATGCTATACTAAATTTGTGCATGCCAAATAACCTTCCAAT
>NZ_JBNNTG010000066.1:0-13160 GCF_050278525.1 Peribacillus sp. NPDC096540
AATGTTTGACTTGCTCATTTTGCTTTTTTAATAGTGTGTGCTCACTTTAAAAATTTACGTTGGCGCTTTGTTTTGTTCAGTTTTCAAAGAGCAATTTCGTCGTCGTTTATCTCGTAAGCGACTTTATTATCTTACCATTCATTTAATCTTATGTCAACATTTATTTCATATTGTTTTTTCAATTGAATGTTATGGTTATCGTTGTTGGCGACTCCTAATATATTATCAGTTTGTTTAGTGAACGTCAATAGTTAAATCAAGATTTCACAAAAAACATTATTACACTTCCAACTTATATATAGATAAAAGCCTCAAGACAATATCCTTGAGGCTTTTATTACTTTACTATTCATTCTGATTCGCCCTAAATAACCCAATAACCAATGGCGGCCAACGCCGCGACTCCCGGTATTCCTAGCAGACCAGCGACTGCTGAAGTGGCGAGATTAATGGGTACATGAATACCCGCTTGATTCCCTAGCGTATTCAAAAAAAATAAAAAGACCGCACCAATAATAATCTTTATTACCCCCTGCCCTAAAAACCGAATAGGTTTAATAGGTGCACCGATAATGAGGAGCAGTAAGATCAAGCCTCCAACTACGGCAACAAAAACAACTGGTTCCACAACTCATTCCTCCCCGTAAGCTTGTACTACACTTATATGACGGGAGCCCTGGTTTAAGAACTCAGCCCAATAAAAAGTGGTTATAAAGGGGATTCCTTTATAACCACTCTGTTATCATCGTTGAATGCGAACGTTTCTTCTTTTCACTTCTCTAAATAAGTAAAAATATTTTACTTCCGCTAGTCTTGTTTGGGCAATTACTTCCTCAGATGGGTCTACACTTTTTTCAAGTAAAGATTTTTGATTATGCCAATTCTGTTTCAAATGTTCAAGCTCTTCAATTAATGCCTCATTGAATTCATTTCGAAGCCGCTTTTTTTTACGAAAGAACAAGTGAAGTCCTCCCAGCTACCTTATATTTCTCTTCTTCCTTCTATTGCTTTTGATAGCGTCACTTCATCCGCATACTCCAGATCTCCACCAACAGGAAGTCCATGGGCAATTCTTGTCACCTTAATCCCTGATGGTCTGAGAAGCCGCGAAATATACATGGCAGTTGCTTCTCCTTCGATATTAGGATTAGTAGCCAAAATGACCTCCTGCACTGTTTCGTCCTGCAGGCGCTTTAATAAATCGGGAATATTTATATCTTCCGGACCGATTCCGTCCATTGGAGAAATACTGCCATGTAGTACATGGTATAAACCATTGAACTCTCTCATTTTTTCCATCGCTATTACATCTTTTGGGTCCTGTACCACGCAGATTAAACTTCTATCTCTCTTTTGATCCTCGCAGATATAACAGGGATCCTGATCCGTGATATGACCACAGACTGAACAATACGTAAGATTCCGTTTCGCATTTACCAGTGCTTTTGCAAAATCCAAAACAGTATCTTCCTTCATGCTTAACACATGAAAGGCTAATCGTGCAGCCGTTTTCGGCCCAATCCCCGGCAATTTCATAAAGCTGTCAATAAGCTTAGAAATCGGTTCTGGATAATGCATCAAATTCCTCCTAAAAATTTCAAAAGAAACCTCCTGAAAGGAAGTTTCTTTTAAACTTGCTTAAAACATACCTGGAAGGTTCATTCCTTTAGTGAATTGCCCCATCGTTTGGTTTGTCAGTTCTTCTGCTTTTTTCAGAGCATCATTGGTAGCAGCTAGTACTAAATCCTGAAGCATATCGATATCATCCGGATCAACAACTTCTGGCTTAATGATTACATCAACTATTTCTTTATGGCCTGTCACGATAACTGTTACCATTCCACCGCCTGCAGTACCTTCAATCTTTTTTTCACCTAACTCTTCTTGTGCCTCTGCCATCTTCTTTTGCATCTTCTGCATTTGTTTCATCATGTTTTGCATATTACCACCGCGCATACCCATTTTCCCTACCTCCAATTATTCTTTAATTTCAAGTAAATCATCGCCGACTAATTTTCTAGCCTCTGCTATAAAGGGGTCTTCTTCTTTTGATTCCGTTTCTTCTGTACCTTCGAACTGCTGTGTTGAAATAAAGTCCTCCCGCAACCCTTGCCATTGGCTTTCTGGTACTCCAGCTATTTCCATACGGCGACCGGTTAATTGTTGCATGATTGAGGCAATCACTTCCACGAAACGGTTATTTTCCATCGCCATTTGACAATGGATGTCATATTTGAATTTTACCACAAAAGCTTCAGTTGACGCAGCAACAGGTTCTGCTTCCGTTAATAAAGCTGCTAATGACTTTTGGTTTTGCAGACCTAATTGTTCAAGTACTTCGCCCCACTTGCTTTTCACAACATTCAAATCTGGTTTCGTAGCTTGTTTTAAAACTTGATTAATCTTGCCTGCTGGTGCTTTATAACCCTTTTTAATAACACGCTGTGATTTCGCCTGTTCTGCAGGCTTTTCTGCCACAGCTGCTGAGATGCCACTTCTCTGTATTTCCTGTAATTTAATTTCCAAACCCTCTATTTTCTGAAGCAATTGTTGAATCTGCCCATTGTCCATTTGATTTGGTCTTTGCTCATTACATAATTTCACAAGAGCCACTTCTAGGAAAATCCTTGGATGATTCGTCCATTTCATATCCTGCTGTGTTTGATTGAAACTTTCAATAATGGAATAAATCGATTCAGAAGAAATAACTTCTGATAACTCTTTAAATTGAGGATCGATTAACACACGATCGAAGGATTCAGCGAGAGCTGGTGCTGTTTGATACAACAACATATCACGGAAATAATAAATCATGTCTTCAATGAACCGAGCTGGGTCTTTCCCCATAGCCAACAATTCATCAAGTACTTCAAGTGCCACTGCTACTTCTTTATCATAAATTGCTTTTGCCAACCGACTTAAGAATGCCTGCGAAACAGAACCAGTGACAGTCAATGCATCTTCTACAGATACCGTCTCCGAACTGAAAGAAATTGCCTGATCAAGCAAGCTTAGCGCATCACGCATCCCGCCTTCAGCTGCTCTCGCAATAATATGCAAGGCCTGTTCATCACATGAAACCCCTGTTTCAGCAATGATTTGAGCCATTCGCCCAACAATATCCTGCGGCTGAATTCTTTTGAAATCAAATCGCTGACAACGCGAAATAATCGTTAGCGGAATTTTATGAGGTTCAGTCGTTGCTAATATAAAAATAACGTGCTTTGGCGGTTCTTCCAATGTTTTTAGTAACGCATTAAAGGCCCCTTGCGAAAGCATATGTACCTCATCAATAATATAAACTTTATATGTAGCCGCATTCGGTGCATATTTGACCTTATCACGAATGTCACGGATTTCTTCGACACCATTATTGGATGCTGCATCAATTTCAATAACATCTGATATGGAGCCATCAGTGATTCCGCGGCAGGTAGCACATTCGTTACAGGGTTCACTTATCGGGGCATGCTCACAATTCACTGCTTTTGCAAGAATTTTGGCAGCGCTCGTTTTCCCTGTCCCACGTGGACCGGAGAATAAATAGGCATGCGAAACCTTTTGCCCGATTAGGGCATTCTGTAACGTTTTTGTTACATGTTCCTGCCCAACTACATCAATAAATTGTTGTGGCCGCCATACCCGGTATAATGCTTGGTACCCCACGGAAATCCCTCCTTATTTTCTCCATCTTGTTTATTATACATTACTGATTTCCTTATTTTCAAAGTCAGTATAAAGAAAACTCACTGATTATCTATTTCTTTTCAAAATATCCAACTAATTTAACTTCTTAACGTGCAAAAAAACTCACCCGATACGAATGAGTTTTTTGATTATGTAAAATAACTGCCGTGCACCTTCTGTCGATTAGCAACCATAAGCGTTACTTAAGCAGTTAGCTCAGCCCAGGCAACCCTGCGGCACATGAGTACTTCCACTTAATGCTGCTTCCTTCCGGACCTGACATGGTTCATGGAGACCCATTGCGCAGGACCCGGACGTCAACACCACTTACTTAAGGCAGACCCTACAGTACGCTAACCTCGAGAAGGAATTCAACCTCGCTAGAGCGGATTGCGAGTACAGGGCACCGCTACCTCCCCGTCTAGCACGGCAAATGTAATACCAATATTCATAGCGTCATATCGACGCATAATTCATTATACTAAGGTAACAAAAAAAACGCAAGCCTTGTTCATTGAACAGTCTATTTCCCCTAATCTTTAGAAAAGGAAAAGGCACGCACATCAAGTGTTCAGACAAGTTTATTTATTTTCTTCCATATTTTTAAGTGCTTTCTCCTTTTTCAAGGTTTTCTTTCGATTCCTAAGCTCTTTAAAAAAGGCTGTCAGTATCCCTCCGCACTCGTCCCGTAACACGCCGCTTGTAACCTCACATTGATGGTTGAAGCGTTCGTCTTGAAGTAAATCCATAAATGTCCCTGCACAGCCTGCTTTTGGATCATGGGCGCCAAAAACGACCCGTTTCACCCTCGATTGCAGAATAGCCCCAGCGCACATAGGGCAAGGTTCCAACGTTACATAAAGCGTCGCCTCCTCAAGGCGCCAACTACCAAGTGAACCACAAGCCTCATTAATCGCAAGTAGCTCCGCGTGGGCAGTGGCATTCTGCTCTGTTTCTCGCAGGTTATGCCCCCTTGAAACTATTTGATCATCTATCACAATTAAAGCTCCAATCGGCACTTCATTCAACATCTGCGCCTTTTCAGCTTCCTTCAAAGCCAATTTCATGTAATAGGCATCATCTTTCATAAAAAAACCCCCTCATATTAAGTAGGAGTAAACAGACAAATATAAGACAAAATAAAGGTCATACTACTTATTCTAATGAATAGTAACGCATGCAACCTACCGTCTGCAAGTAAATTCACACAATATAAGGAGGATATAACATGAATAAATCTATTTCCCCTTCCTTCGCTTTGCTCATCATTGATATAATCAATGATTTTAATTTCAATCACGGTGACATGCTCCTTGAACATACGAAGCTTATCATCGAGCCAATTCTGAAGTTGAAAAAGCACATGAAAGAAAAGGGTTTCCCTATCATTTATATCAATGACCATTATGATTTATGGCAGGCTGACTTTGATAAGATTATCGACACCTGTAAAAATACAGGAAATGCCCAGCTAATTGAAAAAATCAAACCACAAAAAGACGAGTTCTTTCTCATCAAACCGAAGCATTCAGCTTTTTATGGAACTGCCCTCAATACACTACTTAAACAACTGAAGGTGGAAACCTTAATTCTTACCGGGATCGCTGGTAACATCTGTGTGTTATTCACGGCTAATGATGCCTATATGCGAGAGTATCAATTATGGATCCCTGAAGATTGCATCGCTTCTGCATCAAAAGAAGATAACCATTATGCGTTAACGATGATGAATCATGTTCTCAAAGCTTCCACACAAAAAAGCGGAGACATTTAGATTGAAAGACTCCGACCAACTAGGGACTGACATTCTTCTTCCCTCGCATGTCACCTCATTTATTCTCCTTCATTAACACCGGACAAAAATATCACTTATGCTTCAAGTCTGTGATACAATATCTCTTGGCTGAAAAACCTAATAAACTGGGAGTTTCGGTCCGATACCTCATTGAAGGAGGACAGAATGGATGAAAACCACCCCATTTATCACTGTCGAAGGTCCAATCGGTGTAGGGAAAACATCACTAGCAAAAGTTATCGCTGACCATTTTCAAATTTCACTATTAAAGGAAATTGTTGATGAGAATCCATTTCTCGGGAAATTTTATAACAATATCGATGAGTGGAGCTTTCAAACAGAAATGTTTTTTCTATGTAACCGTTACAAACAATTAGAAGATATTGAAACGAATTTCCTTACTAATGACCAAGCCGTGGTGGCTGATTACCATATATTCAAGAACTTAATATTTGCTGAACGTACGTTAAAAAATGGACAATACAATAAATACCTTGAAATATTCAATATCTTAACTCGAGATATGCCGAAACCAAATATGGTTATTTATTTAAACGCAAGTCTGGATACTCTTCTATCCCGAATCGGCAAAAGAGGCCGTGAATTCGAAAAAAATATCAGCTCCAATTATTTGGAGCAGTTATCTTCGGATTATCAAACATTTATGGAGACGTTTGAGAAACAGCACCCTGACATACCTGTTCTTACATTTAATGGAGATGAATTAGACTTCGTTGGGAATAAGAATGACTTAAACACGATAATCACCCAAATAGAGAATGCCCTGCAAAAAGGAGTACAGCCACATGAACTTACGAAAGAAGTATAATATTCCAAGCAACGCCGTCATTACGATAGCAGGGACGGTTGGTGTAGGCAAATCGACAATGACCAATGCATTAGCAAATGCCCTACAATTTAGGACATCTTTTGAAAAGGTTGATACGAACCCCTACCTGGATAAATTTTACGATGATTTTGATCGTTGGAGTTTCCACCTGCAAATCTACTTCCTCGCTGAACGGTTTAAAGAGCAGAAAAAAATCTTTGAATATGGAGGCGGTTTTATCCAAGATCGTTCCATCTATGAAGACACAGGAATTTTTGCAAAGATGCATTATGAAAAAGGGACAATGAATGAAGTAGACTACGAGACATACACTAGCCTATTCAACGCGATGGTAATGACACCCTACTTCCCTCATCCTGACTTGCTTATCTATCTCGAGGGATCACTAGATGATATCCTCGACCGGATCCAAGAACGGGGGCGGCCAATGGAACAGCACACTCCTATTGAGTATTGGAAGGAAATGCACGGCCGTTACGAAGAATGGATTGATCAATTTAATGCCTGTCCGGTCCTTCGATTAAATATAAATGAATATGACCTTATTCAAGATGAGACTAGCATTGAATCTCTTATAGAACGGATCGCTGAATATATGGAGCAAACCAGATTATTACGAAAAATATAAAAAGTTAAAACCACCGGGAATCCCGGTGGTTTTTATTATATTAGAAAACAAAAATTCCGTTACATTTCTGTAACGGAATTCAACGATATCCAATTTATGCGCTGTGGTTATTAATAAGTTATGGAGGAGGTAGAGGGATTCGAACCCCCGCGGGATTTGACTCCCCTGTCGGTTTTCAAGACCGATCCCTTCAGCCGAACTTGGGTATACCTCCGTATCAACATTTATTATAATACATTGAATCCAAATCAAAGTCAAGCTCTCTTAGAACATTTTTTCAAAATAATTATTAACCAAATAAAAAAGGGAACAATTTCTCTGTTAGGAGAAATTGTTCCTTTTTTACTTTTGAAACATTATGGTTTAATGACTTCCACACCGCGCATATAAGGTCGTAATACTTCAGGGATAACAACACTGCCATCTTCCTGTTGATAATTTTCCAATAGAGCGGCAACTGTCCGGCCGATTGCCAACCCTGACCCATTTAGTGTATGAATATGTTCTGGTTTCCCTTTAACATCACGGCGGAAACGGATATTAGCCCGTCTAGCCTGGAATTCTTCGAAGTTACTACAAGAAGAAATTTCGCGATACGTTCCATAGCTCGGGATCCAGACCTCGATATCATACTTTTTCGCAGCAGTGAAACCAAGATCGCCTGTACACATGCTTAATACTCGATAAGGAAGACCTAGCAATTGAAGAACCTTTTCAGCATGTCCCGTAAGGTTTTCCAATTCTGCATAAGAATCTTCTGGCTTTACAAACTTCACTAATTCCACTTTATTAAACTGGTGCTGGCGAATTAACCCACGAGTATCACGACCAGCAGAACCTGCTTCAGAACGGAAAGATGCACTGTATGCCGCATAGCTTATCGGCAAATCATCCATGCTTAGGATTTCATCACGGTGGAAATTTGTCACAGGCACTTCAGCAGTAGGAATCAAGAAATAATCTTCACTCTCAATACGGAAAGCATCCTCCTCGAATTTAGGCAACTGACCTGTGCCTGTCATGCTTGCACGGTTCACCATATATGGAGGCAGCATTTCTTCATATCCGTGTTCTTCAACATGAAGGTCCAGCATAAAACTAATTAATGCACGCTCTAAACGAGCACCGAGACCTCTATAAAAAACAAATCGGCTTCCGGTCACTTTTGCTGCCCGTTCAAAATCAAGGATTCCTAAATCTCCAGCCACATCCCAATGTGGTTTCGGTTCAAACTTAAATTCCGGCAATTCGCCCCATTTACGGATTTCAACATTATCATCTTCTGTTTCACCCACTGGTACACTTTCATGTGGAATATTAGGGATAGAAAGCAGTAACGTTCCTAACTGGGATTCTACTTCACGAAGTTCATCATCAAATCCTTTGATTTGATCACCAACCTCACGCATTTCTGCAATCAACTGGTCTGCATCTTTTTTCTCCCGTTTCAACACAGCCACTTGTTGTGAAACTTCATTCCGTTTACTTTTCAGTTTTTCTGTATCAGCAATTAAAGATCTGCGCTTCACATCTAACTCCTCAAATTTACCTAAATCCGTTAAATCTTCTCCCCTAAATTGCAGTACACGTTTCACTTCTTCAAAATTATTTCGTACATATTTCAAATCCAACATTTACAGTTCCTCCTCATTAATAATTTGATATTTATCAGAGAACGCAAAAAACTCCCGTCCCCTGAAGAAGGGACGAGAGTTAACCCGCGTTGCCACCCTAGTTGAAGGCATATAAAAAACACCTTCCACTTATCACGATAACGGCTTTTAACCGAAAGTATTTACTGACCCAAATAGGTGTTCCATACTCTGCTCCAGGAGGGATTCACAAAACTCTCACACCGATTTCCACCAGCCACCGGCTCTCTTTAGAAAGAAATACTTGTTACTATATCCTGTCATAGCTTTCTCAAAATCAAATTGTTTTCCATAATGTACTATAATTTTATACATTGCGCAACCGTTTTATACACGAAACTTAAAACCAGCCTTTTACAGTAGAAGATACACTGCTCCATACATCACCAAAGAATCCACCAACTGCTCGCATTGATAACACAAACCAGTTTGCTTTTTCGACAGATTCAGCAGCTACGACGTCAACTTTCGCTGAATCTCCGTTAATATACCCGTAATCTTTACCATTTTTAGGGGTAACAGTGATGTAGCCAACCTTTTCACCTTTTTTGATTGGTGCTGTCAACTTACCGTCTTTGTTTAATTTGTTTTTATCAATCACTAATTCTGTTTTATAGTTTTCTTTCTCACCATTCTCAACAAGCATTTCAATCGCTTTTTTAGATTGGATTTTAACATTTTTTTCTTTACCTTTAACTACCGAAAGGGTTTCTTTCCCTTTTACTTGGTAATTGGCCGGAAGAATTTTTTCTTTTTCAAACGTTTGATACGCATAATCCATCAATTTAGTACTATCCGCGAAGCGTTCATTTTTAGAAGTAGACTTCATAACCACTGTAATATAACGTTGACCATTTTGGATAACTGTCCCAGTATGACCATAACCGGCAAAGTCAGTAGAACCTGTTTTCAGACCGTCTACACCTTTATATTCAAAAATCAGACCAGGTAACATCCAGTTGAAGTTTGCATATTCTTTCCCATCACGGAACTTCAATTTAGAAATGCTGGCATACTTTAATACTTCCGGATAATCATTAATAAGGCGATAAGCAAGAAGTGCAGTATCAGTTGCTGTCATGACATTTTCTTCATCTTTTTTACCAGTAGGATACTGCCCTAACAAATTAGAGTTATTCAAGCCGCTGGCGTTGACGAATTTATGGTTTTTCAGACCTAGCTTCGTTGCTCTTTCGTTCATCAATTTCACAAAATTCTTTTCGCTACCAGAAACTAGCTGAGCTAAGGCTACTGTCGCTGCATTTCCTGAATAGACAGCCATCGCTTGATATAGTTCCTTAACTGTATACTCTTCACCTTCTGTTAAACCAATATTCGACAAATTCGGTGCTTTTGAAAGATCATGTACATACTTATTTATTTTAACCTTTTGATCCCAAGTGATTTTCCCATTTTCAATTGACTCCATTATGATGTATTCTGTCATCATTTTTGACATGGATGCAATCCCTAATACTTTATCGGCATTTTTTTCATACACGATTTGTCCTGTTTTACCATCAATAATGATGGCTGCCTCTGCTTTTAAACCTAAATTATCAGATTCAGCTTCAGCTTCCCCCGGTTGATAGGCAAATTGCGACATAACAAGAACAAAAATAAAAGTGAAAATGAGGGTAATCTTGCTGATTTTTTTCAATTTCCAATACCTCCAACATTTAAGCTTATCTCTATAACTAAAGAAGAAACTCTATCTATTTCCTTTAACACCTTGTCTAGTTTATCACAGAAAAAATAAAAAAAATAGACAGAGTCATCGGAGACTCTGTCTATTTTCACTTTAAATTTTAATGACAATTATAAGTTAAATTTATTACAATGAATAGTTCGGCGCTTCTTTAGTAATTTGAACATCATGTGGATGACTTTCCCTTAACCCTGCACCGGTCATTTTAATAAATTGAGAGTTTTCTCTCAAATCTTCTAATGAAGCTGTACCGCAATATCCCATTCCTGAACGAATACCGCCGATAAGTTGGAAAATAGTATCTGAAAGAGGTCCTTTATATGGAAGGCGTCCTTCTATGCCCTCTGGAACAAATTTCTTATTATCTTCCTGGAAGTAACGATCCTTAGAACCTTTTTCCATTGCTGCAACAGAACCCATTCCCCGGTACACTTTAAAACGGCGTCCTTGGAATATTTCTGTTTCTCCCGGGCTTTCAGTTACACCAGCAAGCATACTTCCAAGCATGACTGCGTGTCCACCTGCAGCTAGAGCTTTAACGATATCACCCGAGTATTTAATTCCGCCATCAGCGATAATTGTTTTTCCATATTTCCTTGCTTCTGTTGCACAATCGAAAACGGCCGTAATTTGAGGAACGCCTACACCAGCTACAACTCTTGTTGTACAAATTGATCCCGGTCCAATTCCCACTTTAACAACATCAGCTCCTGCTTCAATCAGTGCTTTCGTTCCTTCCGCAGTGGCCACGTTACCAGCGATGATAGTAAGTTCAGGATATTTCCCTCGAATCTCCTTTACTGCATCAAGGACGCCTGCTGAATGACCATGAGCAGTATCAAGTACAATTGCATCTACTTGAGACCTAACAAGCATTTCTACACGCTTCATTGTATCTTTAGTCACACCGACAGCAGCACCTGCGAGTAATCTACCTTGCTTATCTTTTGCAGAATTAGGGAACTCAATGACTTTCTCGATATCCTTGATTGTAATAAGCCCTTTTAATATACCGTTATCGTCTACAAGAGGGAGTTTTTCAATTTTATACTTTTGAAGAATTTTCTCAGCTTGTTCCAAGTTAGTTCCAACTGGAGCTGTAACCAGATTCTCTATTGTCATAACACTAGAAATCTTCAAGGAAAAATCGGAAATAAATCGCAAATCACGGTTCGTAATAATACCAACAAGTTTTTGATCCTGTTCATTATTAACAACTGGTACACCCGAAATACGGTATTTGCCCATTAAATGCTCTGCATCAAATACTTGATGATCTGGTGTTAAGAAAAATGGATCTGTAATAACACCGCTTTCTGAACGTTTTACTTTATCAACTAATTCAGCTTGTGCTTCAATCGACATATTCTTATGAATAATACCTAACCCACCTTGACGAGCCATAGCGATTGCCATCTCTGCTTCTGTTACGGTATCCATTCCTGCACTGATGATAGGAAGGTTGAGCTTTAAATTCTCGGCTAAGCTGACTTGAAGGTTAACATCTTTCGGTAAAACCTCTGATTTCGCTGGAATTAATAGGACATCATCAAAGGTTAAACCCTCTTTTGCAAATTTATTTTCCCACATAATTTTCCCCTCCTGCTTAAAAATATTATTTGTAGGTTATCAATAGGACATACTACTGTCAAGAAGAGAAATAAATGTTAGATTATTCTATCAATTCGAAGGAGAGGCTGCAATGCCTGAAAACAATGATAATTTCGATAAATATACGCCTTTTTTTTCTGCATCTTCATCACAACTTTTTTTACAAAAATGTTACACACATGAAAAAATAGAAGATGCAGAAATAAAAAGTTACGAAAACTGTTATCCTTTTATATACCATCTTGAACATGCCAAAACCTATTATAACCAGGCTGCTATAGCACCACTTTCTATCCAACCAATTTTATCCTTTTATGGATTTACCCAACTATTAAAGGCCTGTCTACTTACAGTTGATCCCAACTACCCGGAGTCCACTTCGTTGCTTGCTCATGGGGTAACTACAAGAAAGTTAAAAAAGAAACAATACGACTTTTTAAAAGATGAGGTAAAAACGCAAAAGAATGGACTTTTCACCTGTATTGCTGAAAAATTATTTAATATGAAACATATGGAAGGTGAAAAATTTTCTATGGGTACGTTATTAAAGGAAATTCCAGATATGCAAAGCCTGGCATGGACTATTTCCCGTAAAAACTTTATACCTCTGTTACCTTCTTCTGATGGTTTTCAATTGCCTTCTACCATATTGAATAGCTACCAAATGACAAGTAGCCGTTTCGAGGAGTTTTTGACATCTAAAATAAATCAAATATATCATCTTACAGAATCTCCTGGAAAACTGCTAATACAAACAGATAAAGTTCTTGTTTATAATGCTCCTTCTCCTATACGGTATAACTTTGTAGAGGAACAATTTATGCTATCCCTCAATAAAAGTTCGTCGGCTTTTTTATTACCTGAACTTTTGATTCATTATTTAATCTCTTATAACCTAAGTATAATAGCTCGTTATGAAACAGAATGGTGGGCAGAGCTGATGAAAACTATGCCTAATGATGATTACCCCTGTATAGTGCAATTTCTTAAAATAAGCCAATCTAAGGTACCATTTTTAATATTTGAATGGATTAGGTCTGAAAGGTTCAACCCCTGACTATTTTAATTACCTTCCATTAGGAAATAACTTATGGAAAATCTGATATACGAAAAAGACCAGCCGGAATGGCTGACCTTTTCAAAATGGCTTGGCGGCGTCCTACTCTCACAGGGGGAAACCCCCAACTACCATCGGCGCTGAAGAGCTTAACTGCCGTGTTCGGAATGGG
>NZ_JBNNTG010000067.1:0-11714 GCF_050278525.1 Peribacillus sp. NPDC096540
ACAAATTTTACAGGACTGACAAGACCCAATAATTCCTTTCAAGGTTTTGATATCACTGGAGTAGGTTCTGGTAACAAATTCCTTTATCTGTATGGTTGGGCGGAAATGGGCGAAGAACTTAAAAAAGTGTTAGAGGAAATGTTGTGAGCCTTGTAATAGACACACAATATAGAACTTCAACAAAGGAGGGAATCTCTAATGGGTTACAGAAAGTTAGGACGCACTAGCGCACAACGTAAAGCATTACTTCGTGATTTAGCTACGGATCTTATTATCCATGAGCGCATTGAAACTACTGAAGCACGTGCAAAAGAATTACGTTCTGTAGTAGATAAAATGATCACTCTTGGTAAACGTGGTGACTTGCATGCACGCCGTCAAGCTGCAGCATTCATCCGTAACGAAATCGCTGACGCTGAGAATGGTACAGATGCCCTTCATAAGCTATTCAGTGACGTAGCTCCACGTTATGAAGAACGTCAAGGCGGATACACTCGTATCATGAAAGTTGGTCCACGCCGCGGTGACGGTGCACCAGTCGTGGTTATTGAATTAGTTTAATAACAACGATGAAAAAGGGCGGGGCAAATGAATATACTCACTTGTTCTTTGCCCTTTTTCTATTTTTTTATAGAAATTTTGTTTTTTTAGAAATTCGCATTGAGTGTTACGATGGCTGGCGTAACCTGTTCTACAGGGAGCCTTCACGTCTAGCTCAAGCATCCCTTCCCGCTTTTTATAAGCGATTATAAGATAACCTGTTTTTCGTAACAGGCCTGCTGTAAGCTGCTCTTAATTTACCGAAAATTCTTTCGGTGGAAGGGGTGCAGCGTTTTTTTATATTTTCAGAAGAATAATACTGATATTTCATTGTTTATTTATGTTAATTCAGCAGAGTTAAGATAAGATGAGTGCAGTCGAGGATGAGGAGGGCCACATGGGGAAGAAGCTGGTTTCTTTAGAGAATATTATTTTTAGATATGAGGGTCAGTCTCGAAACGCCTTAGATGATGTTTCTTTTGATATTTATCAGGGGGAGTGGCTTGCGATAGTTGGCCATAATGGTTCCGGCAAGTCGACATTAGCGAAGTTATTGAATGGTCTTCAGTTCGCCCACTCAGGTACGATTAAGATTAATGATCAAATAATGACGGAAGAAACAGTTTGGGATGTACGCCAGAAAATTGGTATGGTTTTTCAAAATCCAGATAATCAATTTGTAGGCACTACAGTTCAGGATGATGTGGCTTTTGGTTTAGAAAACGCCGGTGTTTCTCAGCAGGTTATGGTGGAGCGTGTTCATGTTGCGTTGAATAAGGTTAAAATGAATGCCTTTCTTAATCAAGAGCCGCACCATCTATCCGGCGGTCAAAAGCAACGAGTGGCCATAGCAGGTGTTATTGCCTTACAGCCAGATATCATCATCTTAGATGAAGCAACCTCTATGCTTGACCCAAGAGGCCGTGAAGAAGTGCTTGAAACTGTGAGAGAATTAAAACAGGAAAATGAGATTACAGTTATATCGATTACCCATGATCTTGAGGAAGCTGCGAAAGCTGATCGTATGATAGTCATGAATCAAGGTCAGCTATATCGCGAAGGGCCTCCTCAAGATATTTTTGAATTAGAGGAAGAATTAATTGCTCTTGGTCTGGATATTCCCTTTTCGGTAAAGCTAACCAAAGAGTTGCAAAAAAATGGTGTTCGTGTTGTGAATGGGCATTTGACAGAGGAAGAGTTGGTGAAGGATTTATGCGAATTACACTCGATGATGTAGAATACCGCTATCAGGTCAATACGCCCTTTGAACATCTAGCCCTTCATGATGTTAATATTTCAATGGAATCGGGAACCTATACTGCGATTATAGGCCATACAGGTTCTGGTAAATCAACGTTACTGCAGCATTTAAATGCTCTTTTAAAACCGACTAAGGGGCGAGTCTTCATTGGAGACCGGACGATAGAAGCTGGAAGAAAGGAAAAATTATTACGGCCGATTAGACAAAAGGTCGGGATTGTTTTTCAGTTTCCGGAACATCAGCTATTTGATGAAACGGTTGAAAAGGATATATGTTTCGGGCCTATGAATTTTGGGATTTCTGAAGTTGAAGCTAAGAAATTAGCAAGGAAAGCCATTGTACAAGTTGGATTAAGTGAGGAGATCCTACTAAAATCTCCATTTGACTTATCCGGTGGTCAGATGCGACGGGTAGCCATTGCAGGTGTACTGGCTATGGAACCAGAAGTACTGGTACTAGATGAGCCTACAGCCGGACTTGATCCACGAGGACGGAAAGAAATTATGGACATGTTTTATGATTTGCATAAAGTACGCGGCATTTCAACAATTCTGGTGACTCATAGCATGGAGGATGCAGCTAAGTATGCGGAT
This sequence comes from Peribacillus sp. NPDC096540, assembly GCF_050278525.1. NCBI lineage: Bacteria > Bacillati > Bacillota > Bacilli > Caryophanales > Bacillaceae > Peribacillus > Peribacillus sp. NPDC096540. The sequence continues at coordinate 2,395 of NZ_JBNNTG010000067.1, forward strand.
GACATCATTATCATGCACCAGGGTACGGTGTTTAAAAAAGGAACTCCTCAGGAGATTTTTTCCCAGCCTGAGCAATTGCTAGAGCTTGGTCTTGATGTACCTGATACAGTTCGTTTTCAGCTCAAGCTTCAGAAGGAACTAGGTGTTCGTTTTGATCACCCTTGTCTTAATATCGAGGATTTAGCGGTAGAAATCGATAAAGCGATGAAACGGGGGAACCGCTAATGCAGGATAAAATGATTATCGGGCGTTATGTCCCTTCTGACTCTGTGATCCATAAAATGGACCCAAGAGCTAAGCTACTGTTGGTATTCCTGTTTGTATGCGTCGTTTTTTTGGCGAATAATGTCGTTTCATACTCTTTGCTTGCTGTATTTACCGTACTGTTGATTAGTCTTTCTAAGATTCCGCTTCGCTATCTTTATAATGGATTAAAACCTATCTTTTTCTTAATCGTCTTTACATTCTTACTGCATATCCTGTTTACAAAAGAAGGAGAAGTACTTTTTAAATATGGCTGGTTTGAAATTTACGAAGGTGGCCTGATTCAAGGGTTATTTATATCCATAAGGTTTACCTTACTAATTCTGGTTACGTCTCTATTAACGTTGACCACAACGCCGATATCCATTACTGATGGAATGGAAGAGTTGTTGGGGCCCTTAAAAAAATGGAAGATGCCGGTTCATGAACTAGCATTGATGATGTCCATTGCCCTTCGCTTCATTCCAACGTTAATGGAAGAAACCGAAAAAATCATGAAGGCACAAACAGCAAGGGGAGTTGATTTTTCATCAGGCCCAATAAGGGATAGGGTTAAATCGATTGTACCGCTGCTTGTCCCATTATTTGTGAGCTCGTTCAAACGGGCAGAAGAATTGGCAACAGCCATGGAATCCAGAGGGTACCGTGGTGGGGAAGGCCGTACAAAATACCGTCAATTAAATTGGAAGACTAGTGACAGCCTGTTGATGGTCTCTCTAGGTGCTCTTACGGTCATGTTATTTTTATTACGTTCATAATAAGGAAGAGTACTATATGCCAAAATATAAATGTGTGATTGCTTATGATGGCACAGATTTCGCAGGTTATCAGGTGCAACCTGAGAAACGAACGATACAAAGTGAATTTGAGGAAGTCCTAGCCAAAATGCATAAGGGTGAAATTGTAAAAGTGACAGCTTCAGGCCGGACAGATTCAGGGGTTCATGCAAAGGGGCAGGTCATTCATTTTGAATCACCGCTTACATTTCCTACTGAAAATTGGGTCAAGGCGTTCAGCGCTCTTCTTCCAAGCGATATCGTCGTTTTGGAAGTTGAGATTGTGCCTGCAGATTTTCATGCAAGGTTTCATACGACTGGCAAGGAGTACCGATATATTATTGCCCGTTCAAAATTGCGGGATCCGTTTCAACGCAATTTAGCCTATCATTATCCCTATCCATTGGATGAGAAGGCAATGAGGGAAGCCATTTCCTATTTAATAGGGACCCATGACTTTACAAGTTTTTGTTCGGCAAAGACAGAAGTGGTCGATAAAGTCCGAACTATTCAAGAAATGGATTTTGATGAGACTGATGGATTTATGGTTTTTCGCTTTGTTGGGGAAGGGTTTCTGTATAATATGGTGCGTATCTTAGTTGGGACGCTTCTAGATGTCGGGAGCGGCAAAATAGCACCTCGAGATATAATTGGGATATTAGACAAGAAAGACCGCAGTTTTGCTGGGAAAACAGCACCAGGTCATGGACTGTATTTATGGAAAGTATTTTACAAATAAAAATATTGTAAGTATGATACCAGTTTTTTTACAAGTAACAAAATGCTAAAGATCAATAGTAAAGCGGGTTGAGGCGCTACTGATCTTTTTATTGAGTTGTAGAAAGTGTTTTATAGACAACTTATCCTAGTGTAACATTCCCTTGACAATGAAACTGGGAGAAGTTAATATAATATGGTATGTATTTTAATCCCACGATAAGCCCCGGAAGTTTATTGTGATTGAAAATAAATATAAAAAATTAAAAAGTTTTTTAGGAGGTTAACCATGCGTACGACATTTATGGCGAAAGCTAATGAAGTAGAACGTAAATGGTATGTGATTGACGCTGAAGGCAAAACTTTGGGTCGCCTTTCTACTGAAGTAGCATCCATCTTACGTGGTAAACATAAACCAACTTTTACACCGAACATTGACACTGGTGATCATGTAATTCTGATCAATGTTGAAAAAATCCATTTGACTGGTAAAAAATTGACTGACAAAATTTATTACCGTCACACTATGCATCCAGGCGGTCTTAAAACTAGAACTGCTCTTGAAATGCGTACAAACTACCCTGAGAGAATGCTTGAACTTGCTATCAAAGGTATGCTTCCAAAGAATTCTCTTGGTCGTCAAATCTATAAAAAATTACACGTATACGCTGGAGCTGAGCACCCACACGCTGCTCAACAACCAGAAGTATACGAATTACGCGGATAATTACTAAGGAGGTTACTATCTTGGCACAAGTTCAATATTATGGTACTGGTCGCCGTAAGAGCTCAGTAGCTCGTGTACGTTTAGTACCAGGCGAAGGTCGCATCGTTATTAACGGTCGTGACATTAATGAATATATTCCTTTCGCAGCATTACGTGAAGTTGTTAACCAACCACTAGTTGCAACAGAAACTACTGGAAATTACGACGTTTTAGTAAACGTTAGCGGTGGTGGATACACTGGTCAAGCTGGAGCAATCCGTCACGGTATCGCTCGTGCATTGCTTCAAGTTGATCCAGAATACCGTCCGTCTCTTAAAACTGCTGGTTTACTAACTCGTGACCCACGTATGAAAGAACGTAAAAAATACGGTCTTAAAGGCGCACGTCGTGCACCTCAGTTCTCAAAACGTTAATTCTATTACCGTTTCAAAGGCTCTCAACCATTTTGGTTGGGGGTCTTTTTTTGTGAAATTTTTTTGCCCACGCGTATATCACCACTATCATAGCTTAAAGTACTTTTGGAGCTCTCTAATGTCATCTCTATTAAATACCTCTATGCTGTGGTAACATCCATGCGTGCACTCTTTTACTCTTTATACACGCTCTATTTTGATTGAGCACTATCCAGGAAGATTGCTAAATGGCGCCCTTTATTTGAATATTCCAATCGAAGAGGGGGCTCTTACCTATTATTATAGGTCGTGTAATTTAGATTAGCTATATTCGATTCATTTTGCCGTATAGGCCATTTTTTTAGGTGAGTAAGGGGAATGCGTCTTAACTAATAAAACACTTTTGTTCTTTCATTTTGGGTGTTTGAAACCACCTAAGGGTTAATAACGAAATACGGTCTTTTGAAAAATCCCTTAAGAAAACAAAACTATTGTTGGGGAATATGAATGAAGTACACCGGTTGTATAAAGGAGTTTTTATGAGACGCTAGCAGTGAGCGGCCCACGGTGACAGGTACAGCCTCGAGAAGCAACCCGAGGAAGCGAGTTACCGGATGATAGTTATACTTCATAATAAGAAGAAATCTATTAGTGGTAAAAAAAATAGCGTAACCTCAAAGGCTACGCTTAACAAATTTTTGATGATAATCCTTGATTACTTTAGCGAAAAATCATGTCTAATTTGTCGGTAAAATAGGTTTGAGGTACAATTCCCCCACTTCAGTCTTCAAATGTTAATTTTGATATTATTGGATTTAATAAACATATCTAAAACTATCCTCATTAATTTTTGCCAACTGTATAAATGAATGGTTCATGATAGAACGCAAAAACTACATATTACTTGGGAAATAATTTGGGAAATGGGGTCTGACCCCGGAGGTGATATGATGGCTGTGATTTTAGGTTTACAGGAGATGCAAAGGGAGCGGCAGTTGAAGTTTGAACGAAGGTTACTTAGGGAACTTTCAATCGAGGATATGAAGGGGAGGATTCAGCGTTACTTTGGACAGGATTTCATGGAGGTGTTAGAGGAAGGGTATTTTGATGTTGCCATTGAGGCCTATTTATTGGGAGCTAACTATAGTAAGTTTGGCTATTATGGTGAGTCGGAGGAGGATGTAAGGGCCAGGTGCTGGAGGGAAGAGAAATTTTTGATTGATACCCTTTTTAATTTTATTTTGTATTGGCGGGAAGTGACGGCAAATAACGCTTACAATGAAGGTTTGTTTTATTGCTGTGAAGGGTTTGTAGGTGAATGGTGGATGGATGGCTTTAAAACGGGTGAAAAGCGATATAAAATGAAGTTGCACTAAGAAGGAGCGAAGTATCCATTCCTTGTTCTAATTCCATGGTTTGTCCCATACTTTTAGATATAGGGACTAGTGGAAGGGGAACGTTCATGCGTAGAAAGCTAAAATATACAGGAATCGCTATGGGATTGTTTGTCCTTTTTTTAATTGTAACTTTCAAATTTGTTGAAAATGATTCTTGGGACTCCTGGAACCTTCCCTTGGCGGGTAAGGTGATCGTTCTGGATGCAGGACATGGAGGTATGGATGGCGGAGCAAATGTACAAGAGGTAATGGAAAAAGAAATTGCCCTTTCTGTCTCGTTAAAGGTAAGGGACTATTTACAGGAACAGGGTGCCCTTGTCATTATGACCCGTGAGAAAGATGAGGATCTGGCACAGGGGGATACAAAAGGGATTCGTCAGCGTAAACAGGAAGACCTACGAAATCGGGTTGAAATGATTAATGATTCTGAAGCGGATTTATTTTTAAGTATTCATTTAAATTCTTTTCCGTCAGCATCATCAAAAGGAGCTCAAACGTTTTATACGAAAAGGTTTGAGGAAAATGAACAGGTGGCAAAGTTTATTCAGGCGGAAATCATAAGAAACCTAGAAAATACAAAGCGAGATGCAAAAACGATTAATAATGTGTATTTGATGAATTATACGAAGAAACCAGGGGCGCTTGTTGAAATTGGCTTTCTTTCTAATACGGAGGAAAGGGAACGCCTTATAAGTGATGGGTATCAAGAAAAGATTGCAAGTTCGATTTATATGGGGATTTTACGATATTTCACAGAGAAAAAACTTTCAGATCAAGAGTGATTCTCGTGTTCGGGTCTTGTAAGGTACAAGGCCTTTTTATTATTGAGATAAAAGTCAGGAGCTCATTTAAAGGGCAGATAAGAAGCTTTATTTACGTGGTATGTTATACTAAAATGGGATAATAAAACGAATTTAAAGGGGTGCTCGACTTGTTAACTGAAGAGAAAGTACTGAATTTATTAAAGGATCTTAAAGACCCTTTTCTACATAAAAGCCTTGAAGAAACAAATGGAATTATTGAAGTGAAAATAAAGCCTGAAAAAAATCATGTAAGCGTTAAACTTGCCATCGCAAAAACAGGGACTGCCGAGCAAATGCAAATGCAAAATGAAGTGGTAAACTTGCTGAAAGAAGGCGGGGCGGAATCTGTAGGGATTCGTTTCACAGAACTTTCTGAAGAAGAGTTATCCAAGCATCGTGACAATATACCACAGGATGAAGTGGATCAAGGACTACTTGGACCAAATAGCAAGACGCAATTTATTGCGATTGCTAGTGGTAAAGGCGGAGTTGGTAAATCCACTATTTCAGTGAACTTTGCTACTTCACTTGCACGACTTGGTAAAAAGGTTGGACTTGTGGACGCTGATATTTATGGATTTAGCGTACCAGATATGATGGGTATTACAAAAAGACCGGTGGTGCGCGGAGAGAAAATTATTCCTGTAGAACGTTTTGGTGTTCAGGTTATCTCAATGGGCTTCTTTGTAGAAGATAATGCGCCTATTATTTGGAGAGGACCGATGCTAGGTAAGATGCTGAACAGTTTCTTTAACGAAGTAGAATGGGGAGAGTTAGATTATTTAGTCCTTGATTTACCACCGGGTACAGGCGATGTTGCGTTAGACGTGCATACGATGCTTCCTTCGTGTAAGGAGATTATCGTAACTACACCGCATCCAACTGCAGCATTTGTTGCAGCAAGAGCGGGCGCGATGGCCATTAAGACTGAACATGAAGTCATTGGTGTCATTGAAAACATGTCGTTCTTCGAGAGTAAAACGACGGGTGAAAAAGAATATGTATTTGGTAAAGGCGGCGGTGCAAAGCTTGCAGAAGAACTACGTACAGAAGTTTTAGGGCAACTTCCTTTGCAACAGCCAGATTGGAACGAAGAAGATTTTGCACCTTCTATTTATGCAGCAGACCATAGATTAGGCAAAATTTATGAAGATATTGCAAAAAAAGTCATTGAAAAGTTGCAATAAAAATAAAGGCTGATTCCAATTGGAATCAGTCTTTTGTTATTCTTTATCCTTATTCTTTTTCTCTGTTTTTTCACCCGATTCCGCTTTTGTAGCCTTTTCAGCTGCTTTTGTTACGGCTTTATCCAATCTTTCTTGGATCTTCGCTTGAACTAAAGGACTATCCATTGTTTCTATGATTACTTCTTTATAGATGGCCCGCATGTCTTTGGTCTTCAGTAACTTATTCATTTCTTTTTCTAAATCAGGTTCTTTTAGAACTTCAATAAGCATTCCTCGATACTGAGGATCATTGGTTAATTCTTTCAATACCTTTTTATGTTCATCTTTTAAAGCTTTAGCATAGGCAGCGGTAAATTCAGGATCTTTAAAGGCCTTTTTCCAAAATTCCTTCCCTTTATCTGAAGTGACCGTATCTTCAATGGATTTCTTAATTATCTCCGAGTCCATAATAAGTTCAGTTTTCGTTTTCTCATCAGAAATGATATCCTGGATGGCTTTTTTTCCATTGTCTGTTTTTAAAATATCGACGACCATTTTCTTTGTCTCTTCATACTCCATTTTATCTGCGCTTGCTCCATTCTGCGTACAACCGGAACAAACGAGTAAGAATGACATGAAAAGCAAAGCAACTCCCACTCTCATACGCAGGGCCCCTTTCATCCTTCTTATTGTTAATATGGTTCCAATCGACAATATTATCCCCTAGGAGAATAAGTGGATTTTTCCAAATTTGGTTGGTACAATTAAGGAAATGAAATACAAATTTATGGAGGAAAACAATGAACAGCCGTAATTTAGTTAAATTGTTTTTAACAACATTGCTTATCGGTGGTGTAACGGGCGGAGTTGTAGGGTTCTTAGCTCGTTGGAGTGAGTTTAAGCCTTATTTTTCTTCTTTTGATATCAGTGCCATTCTTTCAACGTTTATATGGTTATTCGGTGTCGGATTAATTTTTAGTGTCATAAGCCAAGCTGGTTTTTTTGCCTACTTAACGATTCATCGTTTCGGTCTAGGGATATTTAAAAGTGCTTCCTTATGGAATGCGGTACAACTTGTACTTATTCTTTTCGTTGTATTTGATCTAGTCTATTTACGATATCTTAATTTTGGTTCAGGTGAGGGGATTAGTTCCTACATCGTGTTAGCACTGGTAGTATTAGCTGCAGCGTTGATCACCGCCTATTTTAAAATGAAACAAACGAATAAACAGTCATTTATTCCGGCGATGTTTTTCATGGTTGTGGTCACAGTATTAGAGTGGGTACCTGTACTAAGAACTAATGATGAGGGTTGGCTCTACTTCATGCTGTTTCCATTGCTAGTATGCAATGCTTATCAATTATTAGTTTTAAGCAAATTAATCAATCGTTCACAAAAAGAATTAGCCAGTAAAAAAACACGGATGCAAACTCAAGCAAAGGGAAAGAAATTAAAAGCAGGAGAATTAGGGAAGTAATGTAAAAGTGCTAACCTTATTGGAAAGCGGAATACATAAGAAATTCTACATATAAAAACTGCGTCCTAGAGGTTAAGGAAGACCCTTAGGACGCAGTTTTTTCGTGGTTTTGTGTTAATTAGTAAATGATGTTACCGGATTTCTTCACTGCTTGCCGATGAATTAGAGATCATCTCTGAAACGTTAACGAAGTTTAAATTTTTGGAGCGAAGTTCATCTATTAGTTCAGGCAATGCTTTATTTGTTTGTTTTGCTGAGTCAGAAGCGTGTAATAAGATGATATCTCCCTTTTGAGCTTTGTTAACGTTATGAACAATTCGATCAATACCTGGGTTAGTCCAATCCTTTGAATCGATGCTCCAATGAACCACTGTATAGCCGAATCTTTCACTGATTTTCAGGAGGCGCTTATCAAAGTGTCCAGTGGGAGCACGTAAAAGCTCGATATTTTTAACATTTAGTTTTTTAAAAGCTTCCTGTGCTTTTGAAATATCACGGATGATTTCTTGGTCATCCAGATCGGAATAATCTTTGTAATCGTACCCAAGCATTCCGATTTCATAGCCTTCTTTTTCAATTTCATCCACTATGTCAGGGTGGCGTTCTGCCCAAGATCCGGAAAGGAAGAAGGTGGCAGACTTAATCTTTTCTTTTTTCAATGTCTTTAAAATCGGGGATGCTTTTTCATCACCCCAGCCAATATTGAATGTGATGGCGACATTCTTTTCCCCTTTATAAACCGCTTTTGGTCCATCTTCGGTAGAAAAAACAGGTGAATGAAGAATGTTTTGCACAAAAAGGAACCAAGCGGTAAAAAGTGCCGTAAGTAAAATTAACGAATAATGTTTGATGTTCTTTGCCTGAAGCACCATGAAAAATTTCATTAATCCATCCCCTTGTCCAAAAGCTCTTGTCTTCATATTTATGCAGAGGCTGTTCCGTTATGCAAAGAAATCCATATAAAAAATTCATAAAATAAAGACGAATGGGAAAAATGACTGATGGAGGTGTTAATTATGCTTGGCTTATTGATTAATGAAAAAGAAAAGAAGGAACTAGAGTACCTCTTAAAAAGAGAGATGGATGAAATATTATTTGATTTACAAGATGACAGAATCGATTACATAGTAAAAAGAGCTATAGACGAAAAATATAATATCCTTTTCAAGTTGTTTAAAAGGTTAAGTACGGAAAAGGAATGCCTTACTTATATGAGAGTGAAATCTAATTTAAATGAGAAGAAACACTACTGATTTTTAAAAGTGAATTATATTTAAAAAATCTATTGACTATTAATTTATACGCTGGTATATTATAAAAGTTCCTGCAAGATAAAAGCTTTTAAAAAAGAACGAAAAAAACTTTTGAAAAAAGTTATTGACGAAGCAGAGATAAGATGTTAAGATGTTAAATGTCGCTAAGAGATAAAGCGAAACAAATTGCTCTTTGAAAACTGAACAAAACAAAGCGCCAACGTAAATTTTTAAAAGTGAGCACACACTATAAAAAAAGCAAAATGAGCAAGTCAAACATTTCTTCGGAGAGTTTGATCCTGGCTCAGGACGAACGCTGGCGGCGTGCCTAATACATGCAAGTCGAG
>NZ_JBNNTG010000068.1:0-10768 GCF_050278525.1 Peribacillus sp. NPDC096540
GTACCTTGCGCTTCCTTAGTGGTTGGTCGATGTGTACCCCCACAGTGGACTTTCACCACCTAGATAGTTGCCATGCCTGGCACACAAGAAAAAGCTGCTTTAAAGACAGCTCCGATCTTCAGCCTGTTAGTTCTATAAGAAAAGCGAACCTTATTCAAGAATCGCGCCCGATTACTAAAGAACGAATATAAAACCTTGGTACCAAATGGCCATGTCATTTATTTATGATACGGTTCACCGCACCTATTCAAGCAGTGATTTTTTAAAAACTGTCAGCCTTTTAATTTTACACTTCTTCTTTAAATCGACGCTGCTGAGGAAGCAGCTGCTTGATCAGCCTTCACACAATCAATTGCAACAACGAGTGCAATAATAATGGTTTCCATCTCTTCATCTATTATTTGAACCTTGTAGCTATCGCCCCAAGTGAACCACTCCTTGCCCACTTTACCTACGATTTTACCATGCTGTAAAACTTGAAAATCCATATCCCACCAATTACCATGTACTTCAATGCCTGCCGCATCAATTGTATATCGTGCTTTTAAGAAGGAAAATTCCTTCTTTATTGTTAATACCTCTCGACCATTCACCTCAACCAAAAACTTTGGTAAAAAGCTGAACACCTTTTTCGTAATGAGTGCTACTTCATCTCTTGCTGTATTCCTAATGGAGAAAGTCTTTGGAACTTGCATAAAACTTCCCTCAACGTAATATACATCCTTCTCCTGCTGATCCTTTACTGTAAATTTCCCGCTAAGACTGAATACCTTCTGCTTTATATAAAGCTGCCTCATACTTATGCCTCCCAACCTTAAGTCTTTTACATTACTTACGTTTGAAATGGGCATTAGTTCCCATCTTATGCATTAAATTCCAAATAATAGTTCCACTCAAAAGCGCCTTCTTTTCCGTTCACCACTATTTATCCTTAACTAATTTACCTTTTGTAAAGTCAGCAATTCTTCCTTCGCAATCTGGCCCAATTGTTGAACAACTCCTTATGTACTCTTGAACTATCCTTCCCCGTTTAGCCAACCATGCAGCGCACGACCAGCTCTGCACCACAGAGAATGAAAATGGTGAAAAACGATAAATCACACCCCCTGTCATCATAAACGTGAAATATAGTTTTCCTGATGATTATAAAATAGACTCTATTAAAAATACTTGGCCTTATTCCCATATCTTGATTGCAGATTGCTTTTAGCATAGGAATGTATTTGAAGTCAGACGTTTTGCATTTTAATGTAAATCTATGTGTTTTATATGTTCCTTCTTCATCATCGTCATGAAACGTTGTCTTTTGGTTTAACCGGTATAAGATCGACTTCTCTTTAATATACTCGTGAAAAAGTGTTTGATTTATGTTTAAAACCATCGGCATAATCGTTTACGTCAACTACGATATAAATATCATCGTTATAAGAATGCAAGGACTTGAATAAAGTGATAGCCCTTTTATATACTCCTTGTAGATATGGGCTATTTTCATAAGCAAAATCACTATCATAGTCCACACCTAATTCAAAACGGATGCCCGTTTTCCAACTATAAAACAACGGCGGTCTAAGTTCTAAGTTCGGGAAATTCCCATTCATAAAATCGTTTAAAAGCATTTTTGCACCTCATTAAGTTCCTTCATTATACCTTTCCTTGTTAACATGTCCCTCTGGTTGCATAAAAAGAAGAGTTGCCTAAGCAACTCCCTTATGGAAGTAAAGCACCTGTTCAAATTATAAAGTCATTATACTATATTACAAATTTTTCCCTAACCAACAAAAATGTGCGTACTTTTCATTTTATATTATATAAAGTATCATTGGTTTTGCAAGAGAAGACTAAATATTCGTTCTTTTCAAAATAGGTGATGAGACATTTCCCAAAAAAAATAAATAGGAGTGACTAAAGTGAAGGCGCAAATTATTCAATCTTTTGGTGAACCCTCCGTATTTCAATTTAAAGAGATTTCAAAACCCGAACTAAAACCTGGACATGTACTTATTCAAGTCAAGGCTACAAGTGTAAATCCCATTGATACGAAAGTCCGTGCTGGTGCAGTTCCAGCCGTTGCCCCCGAGTTTCCGGCAGTATTACATGGAGATGTTGCAGGTTTGGTAGCTGCAGTAGGTGAAGGAGTAACCGAGTTTAAAGTTGGCGATGAAGTGTTTGGATGTGCGGGAGGTTTTAGAGGGACTGGCGGTGCACTTGCAGAGTTTATGCTTGCAGATGTCGATTTACTTGCTCACAAACCGAAAAATTTGACGATGGAAGAAGCCGCTGCTTTACCATTGGTTGCCATTACTGCATGGGATGCATTATTCAATCGGGCAAATCTTGTCCCTGAACAGGATATACTGATCCATGCAGCGACCGGCGGAGTAGGACACATTGCCATTCAACTGGCGAAATGGGGAGGGGCGACAGTCTATACAACCGCCTCTTCGCAAGAGAAGCTGGAGATTGGCACGCGCCTTGGTGCAGATGTAACTATTAATTATCGAGAAGAAAGCGTTCACGACTATGTACAGAAATATACAGATGGAAAAGGATTTGACGTTGTGTTTGACACGGTAGGAGGTGAAAACCTTGATCGCTCCTTTGAGGCGGCCGCAGTACATGGAACGGTAGCAGCCATCGCTACCCGTTCGACCCATGACCTCTCCCCAGTGCATGCAAAGGGACTTTCTCTGCATGTTACCTTTATGTTGTTAAAGATATTAAACAAGGACATGCATAAGCATTATCGGGAAATTTTGAAGAAGGTTACTCGGTTGGTTGAGGAAGAGCAGCTGCGTCCGCTTGTGGATCCAAACATTTTTACGTTTGATGAGGTTTCAAAAGCCCATGAGTACATGGAGTCAGGCAAGGCGATAGGAAAAATAGTTTTGAAAAATAATTGGTAATATCATAAAACAATTGAAATGCCTCAACAACTTTATGTTCATTTAAAAATAGACGGTACAGTGAGAATTTCTATAAAATTCTCACTGTACCGTCTGCTTTTTATTTTTAATTATTTTGGTTCTTCATTCCAAATTAAAATACTATATACCTCAAAAAAAATTCATTTTCTGCCCCGGTGCATAAAAATAACAACCGTTGATCAAATGAAACCTATTACAGACTTTTTTTCTATCTGTATACCATTGCCCCTTCAACTGGTTGATTATTACGAAACTTTATCAGTTACTTGTCCAGCTATATCAATAATTACGCTGGATTCTTGTTTAGTTTTAGCGACTATTAGCCCAATCAAAAAGCCCACTAATCCTGTGCTAATCCATCCAACTCCATGCTCGAATAAGGGAATGAATCCAAATGTATGGTTAATTGCATTTGTTAAGATATGCGCTTCTTTTAAAGCATCAAGCAGAGCAACCAATCCGACTCCCGCTACAGTGCTCACATATACGGACCGATAACCTTTAAATAGATTATTGGCAAATATTAAAGCAATCAAAGCAATGGCCAATGGATAAAGCAGCAGCAATATTGGAGAAGCAAGTGTTAATACAGTATTCAATCCAAAGTTTGTAATAATTGTTCCTATGATAGAAAAAACTATAATCCATTTTTTATAGCTAATAGACGGAACAATTCGTTCAAAGTATTCAGAAACTGCTGCCAGACATGCCACATTTGTTGTAATTCCTGTGAGGAAAATAATTGTTCCTATGATATAAATTCCATAATTCCCAAACAGAGCAATAGCACTCGCAGCTAAAACTTCTCCCCCGTTTTCTTTTAACCCAATTGCATCTACACTGGAAGCACCCATCCAAGCCATTGAAACCTGTAAAGCAACTAACCCAATAATTGTTATGGTCCCTGCTTTGATAAATAGCTTGGAAACTTCTTTTTCAGATTTTATTCCTAACGAACCAATTGACTTAATGAAAATGCCGCCAAATATAAAAGCAGCTAGTACATCCATTGTATAGTAGCCTTGCGTAAACCCTTTTAAGAAAACGCCTTCTATGTATTCCTCTCCAGGAGCCCCTATTTTGCCCATCGGTGTTATAAATGACTTTATAATCAATACTGCTAGCAATATTGAAAAGATGGGGGTAATAATTTTACCCAGGTTATCTACCAATTTCTTTGTATCCCAGGAGAGCAGGACCGTCAATAGAATAAATAACACTGAAAATACAAGCAGATACAGCCTTTCATTTGCTACACTTTGAATTAAGGGATTTAAACCGATTTCATAAACAACAGAGGTTGTTCTGGGAATAACATAAATAGGTCCCAACGTTAGAAAAAGTAACATTGAAAAAAATGTTGCAAAGCGTGGGTGGACCCTTCCTGCAAGTTTTTCTACAGTACCACCTCCACGAGTCAGAGCAATGATAGCTAGTAAAACCAGTCCAACGCCTGTTATCAAAAAACCTCCCATGGCAAGCCAAGTGTTTGTTCCCGCCTGTTGACCTAACATCGGGGCAAATATAACGTTCCCCGCTCCTAAAAACATGGCAAAGAGCATTAACCCAATAGACAGCACTTGTGAAAAGGACACTTTCTTATCCATTGTTATTCCCCCTTAATACTTATTAAAGCTGCGGGAACGGCTGAAAGAGCCCTTCCTAAAATATCCTTTAATAAATGGCTGCATATTTCTTTATACTTTCGTTAGTTTCTTCTTGCTTAATCTTCCTAATAGAAAGGCACCCGCTCCGATCCCGATTAGGGTTTTCGTTTTTTTGTTGAATGTCTGTTTAGCTACTAAGTTAAGGTTTTGGGGACGCTCCGCCAAACGGCGCATAAAGTATCCATACCAGTCCACTCCAAATGGAACATAGGTACAAAAATTGTATCCTTCCTTGGCTAAACTCAACTGCATATCCTTTCTGAATCCGTAAAGCATTTGGAATTCATATTTCTCTGTTGGTATGTTATTCTTTTTCGCGAGCTTTTTCACATGATTAATGATTTGGTGATCATGTGTAGCAATGGATGTAAATTTACCATGCAGGAGATGATACTCGATTAACTCAATGAAATTTTGATCAATATCTTTTTTGTCTTGATATGCGACATTTTCAGACTCTTTATAAGCGCCTTTTACGATTCTTAACCGGTAATTTTTATATTTTGTAATCATATCTTTCGCATTATAAAAATAAGCCTGAATAACCGTTCCAATATTATCATAGTCTTTGGAAAGTTCATCAATTAAATCAAATGATGACTGAAGATGACCATGATCTTCCATATCAAAATTGATGAATACATTATATTTGTACGCGCTTTCAACAATTTCCGATAGATTTTCAAGGCAGAAACTATAATCAATATCCTGGCCCAGTTGAGTAGGCTTTAAGGAAATATGGGCATCCAATTGATGCTCATAAATAGCTTCAATAACGGTAAGAATCTTGTTTTTCGCCTGCAAGGCTTCTTTCTTTTCAAATACAAACTCACCAAGGTTATCGATTGTTGCAGAAATTCCGTTTGCATTCAATTCTTTAACACTCTTCACCATTTCTTCAATATTCGTTCCTGCTACGACAGACTGGGCACCAAGTTTAAGCCCCCATCGTTTTGCACCGCTATTAAGCATCTTATTTTGAGAAAGCATAATAAAAAAATCTTTTGTTATTGTCAAAGTAGTGACCTCCATCATTTTGAACTGGACTTTTTACCAATTCAATTATATTTAGCGTTAATCCCAGAATTTCACTTAATAAAATTCACTTCAATTTTTCAAACCGGTTGCTAACATCCTTTATAAAAGGCAGCATAAAAGCTGCCTTATTTTTTAAATTGTTTCACTAATCGTTTTTGCCTGCATGTGTAAAATAAGATAGTCAGGGCCTCCTGCCTTGGAATCTGTTCCTGACATGTTAAAACCACCAAATGGCTGGTAGCCAACAATCGCTCCTGTGCAGCCACGGTTAAAATAAAGATTTCCTACATGAAATTCTTCTTTTGCTCGTTTAATATGATCAGGATTATTTGAGAGTAACGCTCCAGTTAGCCCATAATCCGTATTGTTCGCTATTTCCATCATGTGATCAAAATCGCGGGCTTTACAGAAAGCCAGAACAGGACCAAAAATTTCTTCCTGCATAATGCGTGCTTTTTCATCAACATCAGCAAAAATAGTTGGCTGGATAAAGTAGCCTTTAGAGTCGTCCCCTTCACCGCCGGTTATCAACTTGCCTTCTTCTTTTCCAATTTCAATATATTTTTTTATCTTGTTAAAAGAAGCTTGATCAATAACTGGCCCCATGTAGTTATTCATGCTTTCTGGATTACCGATTGATAAAGTATTTGTTAAAGCAGCTGCTTTTTCTAAAACTTCGTCATAGACATCTTGGTGTACAACCGCACGTGAACCAGCCGAACATTTTTGCCCCGAGAATCCAAATGCTGAGTACACGATCGAGGATGCCGCTAAATCTAAATCAGTATCTTTATCTACTACAACAGTATCTTTTCCACCCATTTCAGCAATCACACGCTTCAACCAGACTTGGCCTGGATGTACTTTTGCGGCTCGTTCATAAATACGGCAGCCAACCTCACGTGAACCTGTGAAAGATACAAAGCGGGTTTTAGGATGATCAACAAGGTAATCACCTACTTCTGCACCACTTCCTGGAATGTAATTGATTACTCCTTCAGGAAGGCCAGCTTCTTGTAATAGTTCCACAAATTTAGCTGCTATTACAGGTGTATTATTCGACGGCTTTAAAAGAATGGTATTCCCTGCTACGATTGCTGCTGCCGCAGTTCCAGCCATAATCGCCAATGGAAAGTTAAATGGGGAAATAATAATCCCTACACCAAGTGGAATATAATTAAAAGTATTTGCTTCTCCTTCTCTACTTTCTACAGGAGCCCCCCCTTTTAATTGCATCATTTGGCGTCCATAAAAAGTCAGAAAATCAATCGCTTCTGCCGTGTCTGCATCCGCTTCTATCCATGGCTTTCCGGCTTCCTTCACTAGATAAGCAGAAAATTCATGTTTTCGTTCACGGAGAATCTTTGCTGCACTAAATAAAATATTCGCCCGTACTTCAGGATCTTCTTTTTTCCAAGTATCGAAAGCAACTAGCGCAGCTTGCATTGCCTTTTCAGCCAGCTCTTTATTAGCTTTGGAAACGCTTCCGATTACTTCTTCCTTATTCGCTGGGTTAATCGAAATGATTTGTTCATCTGTTGTAATCGACTCGCCCCCGATAATTAGGGGGTAGCCTTTACCCATCTCTGACTGAACAACTTTTAATGCTTGATTAAATGCATTTTTATTCTCTTCAATCGTAAAATCAGTGAATGGCTCGTGCTTATATTTTTCTTGTAATGTAGTATTCATAGTCATGTAGTTTCTCCTTTTATAGATAATAAGTTCGTAAACAGGCTTAATAAAAAATGTGGAAACCTCATCAAATTTTGATTAAGTGAAGCAAGCCATATAGGTATGCTTCACTGTCATCGGCTTCCTGTGTATTAAGCATTTTCCAATACAAACTGCTGATTTAAGGTAAAGCCTTGTTGATATGGATCGGTTTCTTCTAAAGCAAATCGATGTAATCCGGTAACCCAGGCTGCCCCTGTAATCTCAGGAATAATGGCATCGAAACCTGATACTGTCGTTTTCCCAACTACTTTACCTATAAATCTGGAATCGATAATACTTTCTTGAATAATACTTTCACCAATTTGGAGATCCAGGGTTGCTAATTTGGCTGAAGTACCTGTACCGCATGGGGAACGGTCAATTTGTCCGTTCCCAAAAACAACAACATTGCGATAATGATTCTTCTCCTTTTTTAAGCTGAACTCTATAAGATCCACCGTGCAAATATTGGGGTTTTGCGGATGCTCAAAATAAAATTGCTCATTAAGCATTTGTTTTATTCTCATACCAAGTTTAGATAAGACAAGAATTTCGCTTGTTTCTAATTTCAAATTAAATTGTGACGCGTCTACAATAGCAAATATGCTGCCGCCGAATACAATATCTAATTTGATAGTTCCATAGCCTTCAATAACAATATTCACATTTTTTTCAAGAACAAAAGATGGCACATTCCGGAACGACACTTGACTAACTTTCTGATCTTTATATTTAGCTGTACATTCTACCTTGCCTGACGGTGTATCAAGAAAAAACAATTCCTTTTGAGGTAACAAGCCAAACTGTATACCTGCAGTAATAGTGCCGATTGTGCCATGACCGCACATATTAAGATAATCACCGCTGTCCATGAATATTAAGCCTGCATCACAACCTTCTTGAGAAGGTTCACAAAGAATAGCCCCAAACATATCCTGATGACCGCGTGGTTCGTTCATTAATAAATTTCTTAGCCAAGGTATTTCTTTTTTAAGATTATTTTTTTTTTCTAACATTGTATCTCCTGAAATTTTTGGAACCCCACTTACAATAATTCTTGTTGGCTGACCCATTGTGTGGGTATCGATTGTTTCAATAAATTTAGAAAAATTGATCATCACTACACCTTCTCTTTTTTCACAAAAATTTGCATTCTACTAGACATAATGCAATTTGCATGCCAAAAACTTTTTTCCAGCATTACTTCAATCAAAAAAACAAAATTAACAATAAGTCATTCTCTTTTATATAACGTGTATGTTCCTTATTCTGAACTGATGGAGCTGGGTTAAAGGGGTGGTACAATAGCAAGATTAATACGTAATAATAAAAAAAAAATCAAACTCTAAATATAAATATTGAATAGACTTCATTTTTAAAATATTATAAAAAGTGTAAATATTATTTACATAATGTAAACCTGTAAACTTACACAAAAGAGCCGTAAAAGGAGGCAGATCAAAATAGCGGATTTTAGCAGAGATAATATCCTTTTTTATTTAGAAGCTATTTTAAAAACCAGTAAAGACGCAGTCACTGCTGTTGATAAAACGGGGCGGGTTGTTTACTGGAATGAAGCAGCAGAGAATACTTATCAAATTGAGTCAAATGAAATAATAGGGAAAAACATAGAGAACTATTTTCAAATGAAGGACATTAAATTGTACGAAATTTTAAAAAACAAACAGCCAATATTTGATGTTTATCATCAACCTCGTCCTGATAAGCATATTTCAATCAGTTCTTCTCCTGTTTTTGACCATGGTGGCAACCTGATTGGCGCTATATCGGTAGATCGTGATATTACAGCTACCGTAAAACTAAATGATAAGCTTTCCGTTACAACCTCGAAGCTACAAGATTTAAAACAGCAAATCATTAATCAGGCTAAAAACTTACCGTTCTCCAGCATAAAAGGCAGCAGCAAAATTATTAATCAGATAAAGGCATCCGCTATTAAAGTAGCAGCAACTGACGCAACAGTGCTGATATTAGGAGAAAGTGGTGTAGGGAAGGAACTTTTTGCACAGGCCATTCATGAGTCAAGTTCTAGAAAAAAAAGGCCATTCGTTCCTATTAATTGTGGTGCGATCCCTTCCCCCTTATTTGAAAGCGAATTCTTCGGCTATGAAAAAGGTTCGTTTACAGGAGCTGAACAGGGTGGCAAGGCGGGAAAACTAGAAGAAGCAAATGGTGGTACACTATTTTTAGATGAATTAGGCACAATGCCTTTAGATATCCAGGTTAAATTCTTGAGAACTCTTCAAGAAGGAGAAATATATAGAGTAGGTGGCACAAAAGCAATCAAAGTAGACATAAGGGTAATAGCAGCTACAAACAGCATGCTGGAGGAGATGGTGGAAAGAGGGGAATTCAGAGAAGACTTATATTATCGTCTGAATGTGGTTCCCCTTCATATTCCCTCACTTCGAGAGAGATTAGAAGATGTTCCAGAGCTGGTAAATTTATTTATAGAAGAGTTCTCTATTAAATATCAAAAAGAAATACAATTTCAATCGAATGATATGATGGAGTTATTTTCCTCATACCACTGGCCTGGTAACATAAGAGAATTAAGAAATTTTGTAGAGAGACTTGTGGTCATGACTGATGACGCTGTATTGCAAGCCAGTGATATATTGAATATTTTTCCACAAAAGGCAAAAAAAATAACGTTTGAACATGCTAATATCACATTTCAAGATGAGATAAGCTTAATAGAAAAAGAACGAATAAAAAGTGCATTAGAAAAAACGCACGGTAATAAGACATTGGCAGCTAAGGAATTAGGCTTTTCAAGAGTTACTCTTTACAAAAAGATAACAAAGTATGGACTTTACTATTAATTTCGAACTTTTCTTTTCACCTTTAAAAACGCAAAAATCATTTAAGGCCAACGCAAACGTTAATAATAGTGTTTCTCAATACTTTTTCCAATATTGCTTTCAGAATTAATACACCCCTATTACACAAAAAAAGATATGTACCGTAAAGAGGAATTCCCTTGTGTATTTATGCTCGAACTCATGTCTAAAGATCTAGGACTAATAATAGCTGAGACAGATCGCCTGGAAACCATATTAACACTTGCTGCATTAGCAAATACTACCCATTTTGTTCTGCAAAAGAAAATGGAATAGCAAAATAAAGTTGAAGGATATAATTTGTAATATTAGGGCATCCCCTGGGGTGCTCTTTATTATGCAATCAAAAGAACAATGATACTTATAGTATTCAAATTTTTCTTTTGTAGTTATTGAAGTAAACTGCCCCCTTTGCCTCCTTAAATCGAGTAGGAGGAGGCGCCTAGCCTCCGACCTCTCACCCGTACATACCGTTCGGTATACGGCGGTTCAGTTTAAGTCTGACGTAGTTTTGTATATCGTTCATATAGATTTACTAACCCTTGGTGGTGCCAAT
>NZ_JBNNTG010000069.1:0-10394 GCF_050278525.1 Peribacillus sp. NPDC096540
AAACTACGTCAGACTTAAACTGAACCGCCGTATACCGAACGGTATGTACGGTGGTGTGAGAGGTCGGAGGCTAGGCGCCTCCTCCTACTCGATTTATGGACCTAAAGGGGCAGGATAGTTGAAGAGTGCTGTTTGATCTTTATTCAACAATTGGGCCAAATTGTGGAACAACACCTTCATAGAAAATTTGATATCTAAATGAAAGTTTAGAAGAGTTAGTGAGGGTTTGTACTTATACTAACGGGAGGTTAGTTTAATAAGAAAAGAAATTCCGAATATAAAAACACGGGGTTAAACTACCCCGTGTTAAATTACTTCTGTTTCTCTAACGCTAATTTCAACCCTTTTTGATAATATTGCGTCATCATTTCTTCAGGAACCATGCTTCCACCAGTCCCCCAAATAATATGTGTACCCTTACTCATCTTTTCCGTTAAACTATGCTTCTGTAAATAATCGATGCCCTCTTTACATAATTTACTTGGTCCTATCATGCCTGCTAGTGCAGAAGGTTCTAAATGGATCCCCTCTGTATCGACTAGTTCTTTTAGCAACTTATACAACTGTTCATCGCTAACCGTATAACTACCACTTAAAAAAGGTTCCATAGTTTTACCCACAAACCCAGATGGCTTTCCTACAGCAAGTCCATCCGCGTCTGTTACATTATCGATACCAACATCTTGTACAGAAACTTTATCATGAAGTCCAGTCATTAAACCGAGTAACATACATGGTGAGTGGGTAGGTTCTGCAAAGAAACAGTGAATATGGTCTTGATACAATAATTTCAAACCGAAAGCTACGCCTCCAGGACCACCACCTACTCCACATGGAAGGTAAACAAACAAAGGATGATTTTCATCTATTATTATCTCTAGCTCTTCTAATTGTTTCTTCAATCGAGATGCAGCCACTGCGTATCCTAAAAATAGGTCGTGAGAATTTTCATCATCCACGAAATAACATGTTGGGTCATTATCTGCTTGGATTCGACCTTCCTCTACAGCTTTACTATAATCAGCTTCATATTCAATAACTTTGACATTTTTGCTTCTAAGCAAGTCTTTTTTCCACTGTTTTGCATCAGCTGACATATGAACAGAAACATTAAAACCTAACTTTGCACTGATGATGCCAATACTAAGTCCTAAATTTCCAGTCGAGCCTACTGCGATTGAATATTGTGAGAAAAGGGTTCGAAACCTATCACTATCTATAATCGAATAATCATCTTGAGTCGTTATCAATTGATGTTGAAAAGCTAATTCTTCTGCATGTTTGAGAATTTCATAAATCCCGCCTCTTGCTTTAATAGAACCTGATATAGGAAGGTGACTATCACATTTTAGTAATAATTCTCCTAATATAGGTTGTTGATAATCCTGTTCTAAGGATTGTTTCATGGCAGGAATTCTCACTAAAGGAGATTCTATGATACCATTCGTTCCTTTTGTTTCAGGGAAAACCTTGGCGATATATGGAGCAAAACGTTTCAACCTTTCCTCTGCATCTCTTACATCTTCTTGAGTAAGGGGGGATTTTTTAATTCCCGTTTGGAATTTTTCGACATTTGGATTGAGCCAAAATACTTCATCCATCGAAATGAGCTTCTTTAGTAAAGGATATTGGTCTTTCCATGTTTGTAGTTCTTTGCTTTCAATCTCCTTCATTTGTTTGACCCTCCTAATATTCTTGTAACAAGTTACTTTATAAATTATAATTAAATAAAATTTAATACAGTTTAACACACAATCATCTCTATGTTAATTTATATTTACTTTATTTAAATGAAATTTAATAACTCGTTAAGGAGTATCGATTATGGAAAATATAGATATTGGGAAGAAAGTTGAAAAATATAGAAAAGCTAAAGGACTGAGTAGTAGAGAGTTAGCAAAATTAGCTGGAATTACACCTTCAATGTTAAGCCAAATTGAACGAGGTTTGGCGAATCCTTCTATTCAAACCCTAAAGGTCTTAGCTAATAACCTGAATGTTCCAACTTTTAGTTTTTTACTTGAAGAAACAATTACGGAGGATTTAATCGTTAGGTCCAGTAAACGTAAGAAAATGATTATTGATAATTTGTCTTATGAGTTATTGTCACCTGATTTTACGGGTAATTTAGCAACAGCGATTATGAAAGTTCCTTCGAATATTTCTTCGTCAGAAAATCTTCTAGAACATAGAGGAGAGGAAGTAGCATTTATTTTAGAAGGGAAAATTAAGCTGTATTTAGGTGAAGAAGAATATATATTAGAAGCTGGTGATAGTGTGAAAATACCAGCGAATTTGAAACATAAATGGGAAAATAATTTTAGTCAAAATGCAGCTGTATTATTTTCAGTTACCCCACCTGCGTTTTAATGTAAAAAATGTTAAATGTAATGTTTTTCCACAATCGTGCACGATTCTTGAAGAAGGTTCGCTTTTCTTAATGAACTAACGGGTGCGTTAGTTCTTTAAGGATCACTAAAAATAATCAAACTATTTTATAAAAACCGTATACTAAATGACTAGAAAAGAATCCATTTTGATTATTTTTTTCAAAATGGATTCTTTTTATTTACGCTAATATGGGGGTTCATGAGGACCTTTTGATCAATCCCTACAGTTGATTCTTTTACGTGCAAATTATCACCTAAAGTAACAAGCATTTTTAATTGTCTACTATGAGTGTACTCAAAATTTACAGGATATTTAAAATTTGTGTTATTGTATGTCACTTTTGTTCAACTCAAGTACACTCATAATGAACATTTTAATATAGAGAAAGTAACATGTGTAAATGTAACGACTTTATTTGTAATTAAACATCTTTATTGTTAATCAACAGATTCACTAATTTCAGCTATGCAATTTTGAGTACATTATTATTATCTGCATAAGCACTACAATATGATTGTAAAATATCCCCTTTGTTTTTTTACTAGTGTTGTTCAAAAATGAACCTTGTTTGGTGAGGTTTTGAGATTTTCGTAGAAGAAATCAAATGGTATAAGGAAACGAAGGGTGAATTTGTCCTTTTTTGCAAAAATGGCATTAATATTGCAAATATTCAAAAAGTATTCTTAAGATTTCTATTTTTATAAGAATCCATTTATGCCATTTAAGAAGGGATGAAACTTATGGAGAACTTAGGCACTCTTGTTATTTATGTCATTATGGCATTTGCTGTTATGGGGGCAATTGCGGCAATCCGTAATGAAGATCAAGGAATGGGAAAGGAGTTTATGCAGGGGATTTATACGATTGGTCCTATTTTCATTCCAATTGCAGCCACTTTAGCGTCGATTCCGTACTTATCAAAATTTATTGAGTTTGTATTTGGTCCCATTTTTTCCGCGATTGGTGCCGATCCATCGATGGCGGCAACGACGTTGATTTCTAGTGATATGGGTAGTTACCAACTTGCGGATGTGTTAGCTAGCACTCGCGAAAACTGGATTATTGCCACGGTTAACGGAATTATTATGGGACCGCATATTATATTTACGATTCCCGTTGCGCTGGCGATGCTACAAAAACGCGATCATAAATATTTAGCACTGGGAATGATGTCAGGGGTCCTTACCGTACCAATCAGTGTATTTATTACAACAAGCATACTTGCTTTAATGGACACGAAGATCAGAGAAACGATTAGTACAACGGCTGAGCCGACGTATCAATTATCGATGTCAATAGGCACGATCTTGATTAACCTTGTTCCTTTGACTGTGGTTGGGATATTTATTGCGATTGGATTACGGATGATCCCTAATTTAATGATTAAAGGTTTTATGTGGATCGGTCACTTCATGAGCGCAGCGATGAAGTTGGTATTAGTTTTTTCGATTGTAGAATATTTTACTGGTGTTTTTTCGACGGTGTTCGGAGGCTGGGGATTTGATCCGATTATTGCGGATAAAGAAGATCAGTTTAGAGGGTTAGAAATTGCCGGATATATCGGTATTATGCTTGCAGGCGCGTTTCCGATGGTCCATGCTATTCAAAAACATCTTGCTAAGCCGCTTCAATTTTTTGGTAAGATGTTGGGCTTGAGCAGCATCGGTAGTGCAGGAGTTATTGCTGCTACAGCTAATCCACTAGCCCTTTTTAAAATCATTAAAGACATGCCTGCTAAAGATAAGGTACTAACTATTGCTTATGCGATTAGTGGTGGTTGGATGATTGGTGATCAGCTCGCATTCCCGGCAAATTTTCAACCAACTATTATTTTTCCGGTAATGGTTGGAAAGTTTCTTGGTGCTATCCTGGCCATTATCTTAGCGTATCGTATTTCTGTTCCGAAAGCGCTAGAGATTGAACAGAATCAGAAGTTAGAGGATGAAGCCAAGAAGAAGGTGGTAGCTGACGACAATCAAATTAGGTTATTGGACGTAAATTAAGAAACCCAGCTAATCTTCCCGTGTGAAGGTAGCTGGGTTTTAAAGTTGGATGTGCAAAATAACACTTAAATTAAGCGCAAATTATCGGCCAAAGTTACAATATTGATATATGCCATATATAAGTTCCTTAACTATTAATAATTTGTGGTTAAAAAGCATTTTCAAAAACTCGTCTTTCATATAGAAGGTGAGTTTTTTTGTTATTGATTTAATTAAATTAAGGTGTAAAAAACAAAGACCCTATAAACGGAGAAATAGCCCAAAGAAGTGATATTAAAGTAATCGGCAACCAAGCAAATATAGTTACTTTATTTCTTTCCAAAATATACGAAACTACAAATATTAAGATAATAAAACTTAAAACAAGCCAATTATATCCTAAAGTAAAGTAATAAATCATCAGACCAATAATTATTACTCCAGCTAAAAGATTAAATATATGCGATTTACTCAATGTTTTACTCATTTTCTACCTCCAGTTCCCCAAGCATTACTAATTTTATATTACCATTTTTTTGAAAAATCCCATATTGATTTAAACAGTTGAACTTTATAGGAAAAGGCAAGGTGTATACACCTTACCTAGAGTAACTGTTCTAATTCAATAAAACACTATTTAGACCTTGTTGAAATATCAGTGCGTTAGCTGAAGATCGGAACTTTCTTTAACGCAGTTTTTTTCTTTATGCAACTAACGGGGCACGATAGTTGAAGAAGGATAAGCATTCAAGGTTAACGAATTATTAAAGTAATATACATTTTAAGGAGTAATTTTACAGTGATAAATGAGGAAAAAATCATTGAGCTTATTACAGAAGATCAATGGATGATGAACATATTAAAAGCAGCAAAATCGTTAAATTTACCTGATTGGTGGATATGTGCTGGATTTGTTCGTTCAAAAATATGGGACACATTACATAATTTCAATGAAAGAACTCTAATCCCAGATATTGATTTAATTTATTTTGACCCTACAAATATTGATGAATTAATGGAAAAGAAATTTGAGGAAATGCTTAAAACCCATATGCCGAACATTCCTTGGTCTGTAAAGAATGAAGCAAGAATGCACATTAAAAGTAATATGCCTCCTTATTCTTCTGCCGTTGATGCTATTTCCAAGTTCCCAGAAACAGCAACAGCTTTAGGGGTAAAATTAGATCAAAGGGATAATGTGAAATTAATAGCCCCTTGCGGCATTAGTGATGTTATTAATCTAGAAGTGAAGCCGACTCTTTTTTTTTACAGAGACTAAAGAACGAGTAGAAATTTATGAAGCCCGCATAACAAAAAAGAGTTGGAAATCAACTTGGAATAATTTAAAAGTTCATCATATAAATCGTTCTTACTAAGCTAACGGGTGCAATAGCTGAAGAATGGAGCTGCCATAGAGGCTACTTTTCTTGTTTCATAAACGGTGCTGAATAGGGAGAGAAGCTAGGAAGAAATTTTATAAAAGCTAAATACACGTAATGGGTAGTATTCATCGATTTTATAAAAAACAACAATATAGCAGTAAACAAAAATTGAGGAGGTATTGTAGTGAACCAACACCAAATCATAATTACTCAGTATAATCCCAAGTACGCTGAACAAACAGTGAAAATGTGGCGAGATAGTAAGGAACAGGCAATTGGTCAGAAAGAAATTCATAGCTTTGAAAATCACGTTTATTTTTTAAATAATATATTACCTGAACAGTTTCAAATATATTTAGCGTTAATTGACGATAGAGTAGTTGGAATGATTGCTTCTAATGAAACGGAAATAAGCCAACTTTATATTCATATAGATTATCAAGGAATTGGTATAGGTCAAACATTACTAGATAAAGTAAAAGCAAAATCAAGTGGGAGAATAACATTATATACATTTGAAGTAAATGAAAACGCACAACGATTTTATGAGAAGAATGGATTTAAAATCATTGGTAGAGGACACGAAAATGAAGAAAATTTACCTGATATTCAATATGAATGGATATCAAAATAAACAATGTTAACGGAGACTACAGGTATAAAAAAGCTATAGGAAAAGCAATTGCTTAACTGATATATGTCGGTTCTTTTTTGTGTTGGTTGAAACACTAACCCAAGATTGTGAAGTGATGTACTAAACTAACGGGTGCTTTAGTTCATTAAGAAAAATGGGTTTTTGCTCTTGGTTGTATTTCTTCACAAAATAAATTAACTTCAACAATTGGGTTTACTGCTGTTGTAGAAGGAGTTACTCCTTTTTTTGACTCCTCTGCAGCAAATGAACATTAGAAACTACTAATAATTTTACTGTTAATATTGAAAATAAAGACTTTTTCATTTTACTCAAAATAACACTCCTTTGTTTCTTCTAAAAAATTGGTATATTCTAACACTATATAAAGGAATGTGGGAGGTCGAAATACTTATGGTAAAAAAAGAAAATTCCTCTAATACTTTGTGGGTTGTATTTATCTCTATTTGTTTAGGATTTGTAATAAGGATATATTTTGTTTTAAATGCAGATCAAAATTTATTTGCTGTCTTTAATATAGATATATTGATTTTATTTGTAGCAATAATTGGATTAATAATATTGTTAAAAAACAAGAAAAAAAATAAGATGTAATTTTATAGTGTATTAGGTATATAAATCCTTCGGGTTATTTTGCTTAGACTATGCAAAAATCTCATAGTCTTTTTTTATTCTAAGAATCAATGGTTAACCAATTTTAATAAGTTAACCATTGATATATAAGATTTTTTAATTAACTAGATTTAATGTCTGGTAAAGGAGAGAAAGCAAAATACAGCGTCTGTCAACGGTACCGGAACGTAGGGAGGATAAGTTTTGTGGTAAAATATGTCTGATTATTTTTCACTAAGGAGTCTACCATCTATATGAAATTGAATCCGTTTTTCTTTGACTAATGTTTCGATAAATCGGGGAGGGAACTTGATGGATTTATACTTTTATTCAAATATGATTAGAAATGTTTTTGCTACTTTTTTTCAAGACGGTATATGGGTTATAGGTTTCTTTTATTTACTAAATAAGACATTTGAAAGTGAAAAACTAATAAAATTATCAAAATTTGTTATTATAGTCGTTTTAGCTTTTTTATTAATCTATTCAATTTCTGTGAGTATTTAAGCTAACGGGTGCTTAACTTCAATAAGGGAGTTGCTTAGGCAGCTCTTTTTTCTTATGGAGCTAAAGGGGCAGTTTAGTTTAAGATGAACTTCTATCTCTTCAGACAACGAAAAGTTTTAAATGATATGATTAAATATGAATTAATACAGAATTTTAGGGGGAAAGAGAAAAATTGTTTAAAGAAAATAAGAGTTTGTATTTATATATGTTTTTTGGAACGGTAGGCATAGTCCTTGTAGGATTAGGAGCTTTGAGGTATCAAGTAATCGTTTCTGATTTTGATTTTGAAGGATACATATTTACATACTTGGGTTTTACGTTAACTATTAGTTACATATATTACTTAGAAAAAAAAGCAGGGATAAGCAATAAAATAACGAGGATTAAAATAGCTATTACTTTTGCTCTGTTTGTTATTATTTCATATTTTTTGTATTCCTAATTCTAATTCTTTTTCTTAATGAACTAACAGGTGCGTTAGCTGAAGATCGGTGCTATTGGTAATTATATATGCTTACGATGCTGTTTAAGGAGTGAGATAAAATATTAAATTTACCAAACTTTTCAAAAGTGAAGATATTAAAACTATCTGTTCATGCATTGTTAATAGGTGTTTTATTAACTTTAGTTAGTTTAATTGTTAATGATGTTATTTCAATTGTTTTTCATGAAAGAATTACAATGAATTTATTTTTTATTAATTTAATTATGGTTTTTTGGGTTCTGTGGGCAATGCAAAATACAAAATATCAAAAATAATGAACTTGAGTTTAGTTAAATAAAGTGTTTTTTATTCAGCTAACGGGTGCGTTAGCTGAATATCAGAGCCGTCTTAAAGGCAGCTTTTTCTTTATGGGGTCCCGTCAGGAAAATGCGGATTTACAACGATAAACATCTTGATACGAGCCTTGCGAGACATCATGAAGTCCTAATTTAGCAATCATTTTGATTATTTTTTTTATTAAAAGTAGGAAGAGTTAGTAATATCAATGGTAATCCTAAATATAAACAATACTTAAAAAAATCATTTTTTGTGTATCCCAATAAGTATGAAAAACCTATTATTATCATCAAAAAACCTATTGTTAATACTAGATATCTAACAAATCTTAAACACTTCATAATTTAACTCTCCCTTCTTTATAAAAATACCCTAAATTGGAAGTATTGTAAAATAGTATTGATTTTTCCAATTAAATAATACTG
The DNA here is from genome assembly GCF_050278525.1 of Peribacillus sp. NPDC096540. Taxonomy (NCBI): domain Bacteria; kingdom Bacillati; phylum Bacillota; class Bacilli; order Caryophanales; family Bacillaceae; genus Peribacillus; species Peribacillus sp. NPDC096540. The sequence goes on from NZ_JBNNTG010000069.1 coordinate 8,733, forward strand.
CAATTTTTTGAAAGGGATTCATCTTGTCCTAGTTCATCCAAAAATCTTTGATAGAAACCCCTTTTTTTCTTTTTTTTGGCTAGTTAATTGATGTTTTATATAAACTGTTTTTTTAAAAGCCAATTTCTATGTATGAACTGCACCCCAATTGTTAGACACAACTAACAATTGGGGTGCAGTTCACTAAAGGGAAAAATTAGCACTTATCCTTGTTCCATTAAAGGGCGCGATTCTTGAAGAAGGTTCGCTTTTCTTCTAGAACTAACGGGTGCGTTAGCTGAAGATCGGAGCTGTCTCTAAGGCGGCTTTTTCTTATGGAACTAAAGGGGCAGGTTAGTTTATTAAAGCATAGTTTACGAACTGTACGGGTTATATGTTTATACAACATCGAAAATAATATTATATGGAAATTAATGAATTTTTTAGGTAATGTTATATCGAGGTGAATTATCATGGGTGAATACACAAACTTTTTTATAATGCTAGGAATTACTTTTATAATAGTAATTTCTAATAAGTTTTTATTTTGGTGGATAAAAGCCGCAATAGTAGCTTATTATTCTATAATTTCTTTTATCTTTATTAGCACTAAAAATAAAATTGATAAAGAATATGAGATTCCTCTACCAGATGCTTACTGGGATAAAAACTCAGACTGGGTAGATACAATAGCTGGTTACTATTTCTGGCCCTTGGTGGTAATTTTTCTTTTTCTATTTTTCAAATGGTATACAAGCAATCAAAGAAAGACAGATAAAGGCGTAGTGGTACTAAGTTTCATTGCATCAACTGCTATTTTTTTATTTTTTACTTTTATGTTCGTGTCTTCATACGGGTTAAGACCATAAGGTTTGTGCTTTTTTATTGCATAGTTTGTGTCAACTCTACAATAATCCTTAATGAACTAACGGGTGCGTTAGCTGAAGATCAGAGCTGTCTTTAAGGTAGCTCTTTCTTTATGCAACTATCGGGGCAGTTTAGCTTAAGTATTAATGGTATAATTTAACATAGTTATAATTGCAAAAAATGGGGGGATAGAATGAGAAAGTTTATAGTTTTAGGAATTTTATTATTAATACTTTTAGTTGGTTGTTCAACTGAAACAACTTTAACCAATGAAGAAGAAGTTGCAAACCTTGTAAATAATTATTTAGAGGCTTTAGAAACAAAGGATATAACATCAATGGTAAAATACTCTGATGATATAAGATTTCCAGATAAAGTTGAGCAAAAAGAGCAATATTCAAATATTGACGAAGATATTACTGATACTAAAATAGTAGAGCTTAAAAAAGTAAGTGAAACTGAGTTTGAGGCAACTGTCGAAATGGTTAATAATGGTGAATTAGCTAAATTCACTTTCCCTGTTGAGAAACAAAAAACAGGTTGGAAAACTATTGTTGGACGAGATTCATAGCAAATGTAGTCTGTTCTTAATCAACTAACGGGTGCGTTAGCTGAAGATTGGAGCTGTCATTTAGGCAGCTTTTTTGTATGAAAACACATTAGTAAAAAAAGCCATATTAAAATAAACCCTCCATATTCTCATTTTTTTTGAAGGGCGTAAATGTACTATGTCGTTATTTTAACTGATTATGCAGTTTGTTGTTTAGATGGAGCGATTGTATAGCCTTTCTTTTTTAGGTATTCGATCATTTTTAA
>NZ_JBNNTG010000070.1:0-10309 GCF_050278525.1 Peribacillus sp. NPDC096540
GCTGACTGATACTAATAGATCGAGGACTTAACCATAGCTTTAAAAAAATGAAATACCTTCTTATTATCTAGTTTTGAAGGAATGAAAATTTCTTCGAAAAATGAATATAGTCTGGCAATGATGGCGAAGAGGTCACACCCGTTCCCATTCCGAACACGGAAGTTAAGTTCTTCAGCGCCGATGGTAGTTGGGGGTTTCCCCCTGTGAGAGTAGGACGTTGCCAGGCTATTCATTTAAAATCTTTAAATGAGTATTAGGAAACATTATATTATTCCGCAGTAGCTCAGTGGTAGAGCATTCGGCTGTTAACCGAACGGTCGTAGGTTCGAGTCCTACCTGCGGAGCCATATGCTTCCATAGCTCAGTAGGTAGAGCACTTCCATGGTAAGGAAGAGGTCAGCGGTTCGAATCCGCTTGGGAGCTTCCCAATCTATCTATTAACATAAAAATATTGGCCCGTTGGTCAAGCGGTTAAGACACCGCCCTTTCACGGCGGTAACACGGGTTCGAATCCCGTACGGGTCACCATTATATACTTATTAGTCCGGAGGATTAGCTCAGCTGGGAGAGCATCTGCCTTACAAGCAGAGGGTCGGCGGTTCGATCCCGTCATCCTCCACCATTTTATTTTGAAAATATTTGCCGGTGTAGCTCAACTGGTAGAGCAACTGACTTGTAATCAGTAGGTTGGGGGTTCAAGTCCTCTTGCCGGCACCATCTACAACCATATATTGCGGAGGGGTAGCGAAGTGGCTAAACGCGGCGGACTGTAAATCCGCTCCTTCGGGTTCGGCAGTTCGAATCTGCCCCCCTCCACCATTTTAATAAAAACCTGTGGATCAGTTATATATTCTCTATAAAAGGGAAATATATGATTACCACCTTTTTATTTTGTTGAACAATAATAAAACATATTATATATTGGGCTATAGCCAAGCGGTAAGGCAACGGATTTTGATTCCGTCATGCGAAGGTTCGATCCCTTCTAGCCCAGCCATTTGCGGAAGTAGTTCAGTGGTAGAATACAACCTTGCCAAGGTTGGGGTCGCGGGTTCGAATCCCGTCTTCCGCTTACTATATATTTAATTCCTTTAGGGGCCTTAGCTCAGCTGGGAGAGCGCCTGCCTTGCACGCAGGAGGTCAGCGGTTCGATCCCGCTAGGCTCCACCATCTAACTACATACACTAAAACTTACGTCTTAAGCCGATTACGGTTTAAGACTTTTTTTATTTTAAAAAGTTGATTTTTGTTAAGCGTAATTTAAGTTATTTTAAATATCTAACTTTTTTACTTTACTTTCTAATTAGGGAAACGGTTTAACGAGGGATTTTAAGACAAAGAGTGTATACGGTAATTAAAGTTAACTATCTGCATGTTTATACATATAAATGTTCAGTTGAACCACTTAGTATATAAGATATAAAATGGTAGAAAGGGGGAATTATATGTCTATTCAGAAAATTTCTATTATCGGGCTACCTATGGATCTTGGTCAGGAAAGACGAGGGGTGGATATGGGACCAAGTGCAATCCGCTGTGCAGGGATCGTCGACCGGCTCGAACGATTAAAGATAGAAGTAGAGGATTTGGGAGATATAGCAGTAGGACGCCCTGAAAATGCACAGGAATCTGGTACAAATTTAAAAAACTTATCGCTAGTTGCTAAGGGAAATACACAATTAGCAACAAGAGTAGATAAAATTATACAAGGCGGGTCTTTCCCGCTCGTTCTTGGGGGAGACCATTCGATAGCCATCGGAACACTCGCAGGAGTTTCGAAGCACTATGAAAATGTTGGCGTAATTTGGTATGATGCACATGGAGATTTAAATACGGAGGAAACTTCACCATCAGGGAATATACATGGTATGCCGCTAGCTGTCAGTATGGGGCTTGGCCATCCCGATCTAGTTAATATTCATGGTTCAACTTCTAAAGTAAAACCTGAAAATATCATAATTATCGGGGCACGCTCTTTAGATGAAGGTGAAAAAGAGTTAATACGTGAAAAAGGGATTAAAGTGTTTACAATGCATGAAATTGACCGAATGGGAATGACTAGGGTCATGGAAGAATGTATAGATTATTTAAGAGAAAGAACAGATGGCGTTCACCTTTCTTTGGACCTGGATGGGGTGGACCCAGCGGATGCGCCCGGGGTAGGAACTCCAGTAATTGGTGGTATTAGTTATCGGGAGAGCCATTTGGCTATGGAGATGCTGGCGGAGTCTGAATTAATTACATCAGCTGAATTTGTAGAGGTAAACCCTATTTTAGATGAACGTAATAAAACCGCAATCGTTGCCGTGGCCTTAATGGGCTCGCTATTTGGAGAAAAGCTATTATAACTTTAAAATAAAAGAAACAGTAACCGGCTTGTATTAGGTTACTGTTTTTTATATGCTAGAAGGCGTAAGTTGATTTTTAAAGATGTTTTTATAATATCTATATTTATATTTATATGGTTGTAATCTCAGCTCCATATTCACTTTAGAGCACATCGGTCGGTTTGACTTCCATTTTTCGTTAAATGGAAGTATTGGTTGATCAAAACATCCAGTTTTATGCTTACTTCAATAACTTCATTATCAACCATCGAGGAGCGGGAAGCTAAAATTATCATTTTCTGTCTGTATAGTTCAATATGATCTAAAATTTGTTCGGCAGTCATACAGTGATTCACTCCCTTAGGTTATACAATTTCTAACTATATAGCCTTGTTTTTTTTTTCTTAAACATAAATTGTAAAACTTTGTTAAAATTAAAGTAATAAATTATGAAACCTTTTAGCTTACGATTCGTAATAATCGTATAGCCGCATGAGCGGGGGTAAAAACCGGAAAATGGATGCACTCATTAAAGAGAGAATTAATCAAGTATTAAAAGGAGACCATAATGCATTTGGGGAAATTGTCGAACTATACAAGGACAAAGTTTTCCAGATATGTTTTAGGATGCTCGGAAATAGGCAAGAAGCAGAAGATTTGGCACAAGAGGCCTTTGTCAGAGCCTTTGTGAATATTCGTAGTTTCAATATACAAATGAAATTTTCTACGTGGTTATACCGAATTGCTACGAATCTTTGCATTGATCGTCTTCGTAAGAAAAAGCCGGATTACTATTTAGATGCAGAAGTTAGTGGAACTGATGGATTGAATATGTATTCCCAAATTGCATCAGATTTGGCTAAGCCCGAGGTAGAAGTTGAATCTTTAGAACTTCAGGAAACCATTCAAGTAGAAATTATGAAGTTGCCTGAGAAATATCGATCGGTAATCGTATTGAAGTACATTGAAGAATTATCGTTAAAGGAAATCAGTGAAATACTAGATTTGCCAGTCGGCACGGTTAAGACGAGAATACATCGTGGTCGGGAAGCCTTGCGTAAACAACTACGCCATTTATGAAAAGAAGGTGAGAAAAATGAACTACCATGAGGAAATCATTGATTATATGCATGATTATTTAGATGAGGACATCAAACCGGAGCATAAAGAAGCTTTACGTGATCACTTGCATACTTGTGCAGAATGCCGGGATTATTTTCATGAAATGAAAAAGGCAGTCGCTCTTGTACAAAGTACCTCCCATATTAAGGCCCCAGATGACTTTACAACAAGGGTTATGGCTCAATTGCCAAAGGAAACGAAAACAACGGGTGCTAAACGTTGGTTAAGAAGCCATCCTTTTATGACAGCAGCAGCCGTGTTCATTGTATTGATGACAGGTTCTCTTTTTTCCACATATAATCAGGACGAACATTTTTCAGTTTCCAAGCAAGCTAATTTATTAGTCGAAGGAGAAACCGTGATTGTGCCTGCTGGTGAGACCATTGAGGGGAATGTGGTAGTTCAAAACGGTAACATTCGAATTGAAGGGGAAGTGAAGGGTGATGTGACGGTCATAAATGGACATAATTATATGTCTAAGGCGGGGAATGTGACCGGAAGCATCCATGTTATTGACCAAGCTTTTGAGTGGATGTGGTACAAAATTAAGGATACCGCAACGTCTTTGCTTCCTATTAAAGAGGAAAAGGGGAATAAGGAGTAAGAGGAGCTGAGCGAATGCATCGAATATACGGTGCATTCGCTCAGCTTTACTTCGTAAAAGGAGGGGATTTTTTACTTCATTAGACCTTAACGTGTAACTTTCTCACACTAGTTTTAGAAGTATTATTTAAAAAATGGTATACTATTAAGGTTATTACATAACGATTGTTATTGTTATTTGGAGTAATACTGACTGGAGGAAACAACATGTCTTTATCCAATTTGAGTGTTTGGGACTATGTAGTAAATTTCATTGATATTCTCCTTGTTTGGTTTGTGATATATAAATTGTTAACTATTATTCGAGGCACGAAGGCTATACAGCTGCTAAAAGGAATTTTTGTAATTGTCATTGTAAAAAGCTTAAGCAACCTGTTTGGTTTCAATACACTTGGATGGTTAATGGCACAAGTCATGAATTGGGGAGTACTGGCGATTCTTGTCATTTTTCAACCTGAACTGAGGAGAGCGCTTGAACAATTAGGACGTGGGAAGCTCTTTACAAGAGGCAGCGTTCCAGAAGAGAACCAGCAAGAGCGTTTAGTAGAAGAAATATTAAAGGCGTCCACTTATATGGCGAAAAGACGAATTGGAGCCTTGATTACGATTGAAAAAGGAACGGCACTGGGCGATTATGTTGAAACAGGGATTCCTCTAAAGTCCTATATTTCTTCAGAGTTGCTTATTAATATCTTTATACCTAATACGCCACTCCATGATGGTGCAGTGATTTTACAAAATAATCAGGTGGCAGCTGCAGCTTGCTATCTGCCTTTATCAGAAAGTCCGTTCATTTCAAAAGAACTTGGTACCCGGCATAGGGCAGCTATTGGTATGAGTGAAGTGACGGATAGTATTACAATCGTTGTATCTGAAGAAACGGGAGGGATCTCTGTTACTAAAAACGGAGAACTGTTCCGAGATTTGAATCAAGAGTCATTTAGGGCAATGCTTACTAGTGAACTGGTAGTGGAAAATATCAAAACAACTTCCTCGAGTATCTGGAATTGGAGGGGGAAGAAAAATGGATAAATACACCAACAGCGCTTGGTTTATGAGAATTGTTGCTTTTGCTTTGGCAGCTCTTTTATTCATCTCCGTTAATTTTGAGATGGAGTCAGATAAAAAATCTCTTGGTTTATCTACTGCTCCTGAGATTAGTACGGAAACCATTGAAAATGTACCGGTTGAAGTGTACTATGACCGTGAAAATTTGGTGGTGAGCGGAGTCCCTGAAACGGTGGATGTTACTCTAAAGGGAGCAAAAAGTCTATTGATAAATGCGAAAAACCAAAGGAACTTTAAAGTTTATGTGGACCTTTCGGATCCTGAAATCTCAATGGGGAACAGAACTGTCACATTTAAAATAAGTGATTTGAATGAAAAGTTAGTGGCGACGATCGATCCTGAATATGCGGAAGTCAATGTTCAGGAACGGGTGACGAAGGAATTCAAAGTTGAAGCCGAGTATAACAACTCTTTACTTGAAGAGGGATATACCGCAGGCCAGCCAACGGTCAGCCCTAAAACTGTTAAAATAACTGGTGCTAAAGATGTAATTGAACAAATTTCCTATGTTAAGGCAAATCTTGAAATAAGTAAGGGTCTTAACGAAACGATGAATGGCAAGGCCACAGTAAAAGCTCTTGACCGGGACTTAAACAAATTAGATGTTACGATTGAACCGGCTTCGGTTGCAGTGTCACTAGAAGTTAGTATCCCTTCGAAAACGGTAACCATTGCACCAAAGCAAACTGGAAAAGTAAAGGACGGCATCCGAATTAAGAGTATAAGTGTCGATCCAAAAGAGGTAATCCTATATGGGTCAGAAGCCAGCCTTGAACAAATAAGTGAAATAAATCTTCCTGTTAATATTTCCAAAATTGATGGAGATGCCGAATTGGAATTGGATCTTACTAAACCAGAAAGTGTACAAAAAATGTCCTTGGGTAAGGCAAAGGTCAAAATTAATACTGAAAAAATTGATGTCAAAGAAGAGGATGTAGAGGCAGTCAAAGAAGTCGATAAAGTTGATAAAGTCGAGGAAGAGGTAGTTGAAGAGGATGAACCACCTGCCATCGAGTCTAAAACTTTCACCAATTTAAAAATAGAACCTGTAGGTATACAGGAAGACCAAGAAGCCGAATTGGAATCCGATGTAGCGAGCATCACTTTGCTTGGGGAAGCGGATGAATTGAAAGAAATAACTAAAAACGACATTACACTTACAGTAGATGTTAGTAATTTAGATGAAGGTATGCATGATGTAGAACTGGTAGTAAAGGCGCCTGCAGGAGTGAGTTGGGAACTGGATTCAAAAACGGCTAAGGTCTCTATTACTCAGAAAGCCGAAGAAACATAACCTTCCTTTAACATCATTTAATTTAGTAACGATTCGAAGAAGGAGCGATAAAAAGATGGGTAAATATTTTGGAACAGACGGAGTTAGGGGTATAGCGAATAGCGAATTAACACCGGAGTTGGCATTTAAACTAGGTCGTTTTGGCGGCTACGTTCTTACTAAAAATACAGAAAAACCTAAAGTGCTGATTGGACGCGATACACGTATATCAGGTGAAATGCTGGAAGGTGCACTTGTTGCTGGTTTATTATCAATTGGGGCTGAAGTTATGCGCCTTGGTGTAATTTCAACACCAGGAGTTGCTTATTTAACAAAGGCGTTAAGTGCTGAAGCTGGGGTCATGATTTCTGCTTCACATAATCCGGTTGCAGATAACGGTATTAAATTCTTCGGTCCGGATGGTTTTAAGCTATCGGATGATCAAGAAGCGGAAATTGAAACATTGTTAGATTTAGAAAAAGATGAACTACCACGTCCAGTAGGCGGCGATTTAGGCCATTTAAACGACTATTTTGAAGGTGGACAAAAGTATCTTCAGTACTTAAAGCAATCAGTAGATGAAGATTTTACAGGCATTCATGTTGCGCTTGATTGTGCACATGGCGCGACATCATCCTTGGCTATGCATTTGTTTGCGGATCTAGATGCAGATATCTCTACAATGGGAGCATCGCCAAATGGCTTGAACATCAATGATAAGGTAGGTTCCACGCACCCTGAAGCACTTGCTGGTTTCTTAAAAGAAAAAGGGGCCGATGTTGGACTTGCTTTCGATGGTGACGGCGACCGCATCATTGCCATTGATGAAAAAGGAAATATAGTTGATGGCGATCAAATTATGTATATATGTGCGAAATACCTGAAAGAAAACAATCGTTTGAAACAGGGGACTGTGGTTTCTACAATCATGAGTAACCTAGGTTTTTATAAAGGTCTTGAGGAGCACGGAATTCAAAGTGCCCAAACAGCAGTAGGCGATCGCTATGTTGTAGAGGAGATGCGAAAAGGCGGCTACAACCTTGGCGGTGAGCAATCCGGGCATATTATCTTCCTAGACTACAATACGACAGGGGATGGCTTATTGACAGGCTTACAGCTTGTAAACATTATGAGTGAAACACAAAAACCCTTATCAGAGCTTGCAAGTGAGATGAAAAAATATCCACAGACGCTTATCAATGTTAAAGTGACTGACAAGCATGCTGTAACTGATAATGAAAAGGTGCATGAAGTCATAAAAGAAGTTGAGGCAGAAATGGAAGGAAACGGGCGTATATTGGTGAGACCATCTGGAACTGAACCGCTTGTCCGTGTTATGGCTGAAGCACCAACTGTAGAAGAATGCAATCGCTATGTTGATCGTATCGTCTCTGTGGTGAGAGCGGAAATGGGAATAAACGAATAACTAATCATATGCATAAAAGGAACAGAATATCCTTTTATGCATATTTTTATAAAGAAGTGTTTTTTTCATTGGTTAAAGTAACAAAGAATTGACCTATGTCCCTGGTTTAAGGTATGATTATCCTGATTTAAAGCATATTTTGTTTAAAGGAGGGTAGTAGGAGAAAGGGATTTACAAAGCGCCTGAACTAAGTCTGATCGAGAATGGCTTAGTTGACGAGGAGGAGGTTTATCGAATGATCGGCGGATACCTCCCGGCTGAAGTGCACAGCCGCAGTAATTCTAATCTTAAAACAGTGGGGCAACCTACTGCACAAAGGGTTGGAAATGCACAATGGGAAAGGCTTTAAGCATTTCCTTTATAAAAATAAATATCAGAGATGAGGGGGCAGGGATGCCCCCGTGCATTCCTGTTCCCTCAAATCGGTTGGAGGAACAGAAATTATGTGTGGAATTGTTGGATATATTGGTCTTAATGATGCGAAAGAAATTCTATTAAAAGGTCTTGAAAAGCTAGAATACCGCGGCTATGATTCTGCAGGGATTGCTGTGAAAAATGGTGCAGGCGTTACTGTCTTTAAGGAAAAGGGACGAATTGCGGACCTCCGTGGATCTGTGGATGAAAAGACTATTGCACATACAGGAATAGGTCACACTCGCTGGGCTACTCATGGTGTGCCAAGTCGGGATAATGCTCATCCTCACCAAAGTAATTCAGGCCGCTTGACTTTAGTTCATAATGGGGTCATTGAAAACTATGCGATTTTAAAACGTGAATATTTGAAGGACGTTGCTTTTAAAAGTGAGACAGATACGGAAGTCATCGTTCAACTTATAGAGAAGTTTGTAAACGATGGTATGGAAGTAGAAGAAGCGTTCCGTCAAACACTCACTCTTTTAGAAGGCTCATATGCCATTGCCCTGTTAGATGCTGAAAATGATGAAACTATTTTTGTCGCTAAAAATAAAAGCCCGTTGCTAATCGGTGTGGGAACAGACTTTAACGTTGTCGCTTCAGATGCAATGGCCATGTTGCAAGTCACTGATCAATTCCTTGAACTGATGGATAAAGAAATGGTTATTGTGACAAATGAAAAGGTAACAATCAAGAACCTTTCCAACGAAGAAGTTTTTCGTGCTCCATTCACTGCAGAATTGGATGCAAGTGATATCGAAAAAGGTACGTATCCTCATTATATGCTTAAAGAAGTCGACGAGCAGCCTGCTGTCATACGTAAAATTATTCAAGCTTATCAAAATGAAGAAGGCAAACTGGCAATCGATTATAGCATTACAGAAGCAGTAAGTGAGGCTGACCGTATATATATCGTCGCTTGTGGAACTAGCTATCATGCGGGCTTGATTGGTAAGCAATTCATCGAAAAAATGACTGAAATTCCGGTTGAAGTCCATGTGGCATCGGAATTCACATACAACATGCCGATATTATCTAAAAAGCCGCTTTTCATCTTCATTTCACAAAGTGGAGAAACTGCGGATAGCCGTGCGGTATTAGTGGCAATTAAAGCGCTTGGTCATAAAGCTTTAACTATTACAAACGTACCGGGCTCTACGTTGTCACGTGAAGCGGATTATACGCTCTTGCTTCATGCCGGCCCTGAAATTGCAGTTGCCTCTACAAAAGCGTACACAGCTCAAGTGGCAGTATTGGCTATATTAGCAAATGTTTCTGGACAATTCCGTAACCTAGAGTTGGATTTCGACCTTGTTAAGGAGCTTGGAATTGTTGCGACAGCAATGGAAGCTCTATGCGATTCGAAAGAAGAGATGGAAGCTATTGCCCATGAATATTTGTCAGTTACAAGAAACTGCTTCTTCATCGGCCGGTCCCTTGACTACTATGTTGGTCTTGAAGGGGCGCTTAAGCTGAAAGAAATCTCTTACATCCAGGCAGAAGGCTTTGCTGGTGGTGAGCTTAAACACGGAACGATTGCCTTGATTGAAGAAGGTACACCTGTTATAGCTCTTGCTACTCAAGCGGGCGTCAACCTAAGCATCCGTGGTAATGTCAAAGAAGTCGTTGCCCGTGGTGCTAAGCCTTGCATTATTTCGATGAGTGGGTTGGAAGAAGAAGATGATCGCTTTGTCATCCCTGAAGTGAACGAACTATTAACACCTCTTATCTCTGTTATCCCGATGCAACTCATTGCGTACTACGCTGCCTTGCACCGCGAATGTGACGTGGATAAACCACGTAATCTTGCGAAAAGTGTAACGGTTGAGTAAGCTGGAATGAATGCAACGTATCTGTTGTAGCTTTGTAAAAAAGTTTGATTAAAATCATCTCTCCTCTATAGTTTTCTTAGAGGTGAGATGATTTTTTTATTGGATATTTACGCCAATATCACTATGAAGATTGTGAAGAAATGTACTTAAACTAACGGGGCAGGTTAGCTGAATAAGGATAAGTCGAGTAGCAGGTATGCCGGGTATTACTATGATATTGATATGAATCATTATTATTTGAATG
>NZ_JBNNTG010000071.1:0-10189 GCF_050278525.1 Peribacillus sp. NPDC096540
GGGGGCTAAAGAAAATGGCCCCGGTACAATACCGGGACCACTTATTAGCCGCTTAGGCACTTTTTTATACTGTCCGTAAAATGGGGCACAGTTCATGTGAGAAGGGCTTTTTCCTTACAATGTAAAGCCAGAAGGTGAGTATCCTTGGAAAGTCAGGGTTTATAATAAAACAACAAGATTCTAATGGATGAATCGTTTCTTGAATACCGTTCATCCACTGGTCTCGTATTCATTGTCCCCTATACCCCAATTTTGAAGAAACTCGATTGCCGGTTTCCATCACATTTTTAATGAGAAAATCAAGTCTGTCTTCTGTCAAGTTAAAGCTGACAAAACCAATACTCACCGCCCCATGCACTTCTCCAAAATGGTCTAAGACCGGAACAGCTACAGAAGATGTTCCCTCTGTTCTTTCACTGTGACTGATTCCATGTCCCTTCATTTTAGTCTCCTTCAATATATCCCAAAAAGCTGCTCTTTCTTGAACTGGCAGAAGAGCATCTACGATTTTTTTCGCTTGATTATATGGCATATAGGCGAGCATCACCTTATTAGCAGCTCCAATATGCATAGGGACTCTTGAGCCAAGCTGGTCATAAACACGGATTTGGCTTTTTTCACTGTCGATTCGTTCGATAATGAGTGACTCCATTCCTACTGGCTGGCTGAGATAGACGCTTTCCTCCACTTTGTTCATAAGCCTTTCTAGTTCAGGCCTTATTTGACTGATATAATCCATTTTGTCATACATATGCAAACCATACTCGAGCCAAATATTCCCTAAACCATATTGCTTAGATTGTTCATCCTGTTGAATTAATCCATGCTTGGACATTGCTTTTAACAAACGATGCATGGAACTGACAGGAAGATCACATTCTTGAGAAAGTTCCGTAATTGACAGCCAGTTTTCCGATGAATTGGAAACTAGCACTTTTATAACGTTCATGGCACGGTCAATCGATTGCATAAACATACCACCTATCTTTCATTACATGTTACAAAATGAAAATTTATTTGAATATTTGAAACATATTGACATTATACCATAATTAATTTTATAATTTAAGAAAAATTCCTATTAGCGAAAATGTTTTCCGTTATGCGGAAAAAGGGGGAGAGGTAGTGACATATTGTTCGTCTATGTACAAACCATTGGAACGTGTCATTGTAAAACATCCGACCGATGCTTTTATTAGTCAAGAGCATTTAAGCCAGGCATGGCGGAAGTTCAACTTTGCGGAAGAGCCAGATTTTAAAGAAGCCCTAACAGAATATGGTGACTTTATTTCAATTATGGAGAAATATGTTCCAAACATCGATTATTTGCCAGCATCTTCGGAAGTCGGCATTGACTCCTTATATGCGCATGACCCGATCAAATTCACAAGCGAAGGAGCCATTATTTTAAAGTCCGGGAAAGAAATGAGGCAGCCTGAAGCTAATGTATACAAGGAATTTTGTAAGGAAAAAAACATCCCGATTATTGGGTATTTAACGGGTGATGCGGTCGCGGATGGCGGTGATATCGTTTGGCTTGATGATAAGACACTTGTTGTCGGACATGGTTATCGTACAAACGCTGAAGCCATTCGGCAATTAAAAGAAATGACGGCTCATCTAGTGGATGAATTCATCGTAGTTCAGCTTCCACATGATCAAGGCGAGGCCGAGTGTCTCCATCTTATGTCTTTCATCAGCATGGTCGACCATGATTTAGCAGTAGTTCATTCTCGCCTTATGCCAGTCTTTTTCAGAAAACTGCTTATTGAACGAGGCATTCAGCTTATCGAAGTGCCGGATGATGAGTACTTGAACTTAGGCTGCAATGTGCTTGCATTAGCTCCGCGGGTTTGTGTAATGTCTTTTGGTAACGCTTACACAAAGCAAAAGCTTCTTGATGCCGGAGCAAAAGTATATGAATATAAAGGAACTGAAATCAGTTACAAAGGCACTGGCGGTCCAACCTGTTTAACCTGCCCGGTGGTACGTACAAATAAAAAATGATGGGAGATTAAATTTTGTATAAACATATAATTGTAAAAACACTAGGAAAAAGTTATGTAAATGGATTAACAACATCCGACCTTGGCACGCAGAACAGCACGCTGATTACGTTGAAGCTTTGATGTGGGGTCTATCCAAATTTTGCACAATACAAGAAAAATACGGTTTTAGCTGAAGACGAATACTCAGCAAACTGCATCCTCGTAAATGACTATGTGATTATTCCAAAGGGATATGAAGAGACGACACGTCAATTGAATGAAGCTGGATATAAAACGATTGATCTGGATATCTCGGAGTTTCAAAAGCAGGAGGGTGGATTGAGCTGCTAGTCACTGTGATTTTAAAATCAGAAAATTCATACTCTTTTTCTAATATTTTATGAAAATCGGAAGGGGATTTCAATGGGGCAATTACTATGGGGTTCTCCAGAAAAACTTCGTGCTTTGTTATGTGAACTTGTTAGCTGGGAAAGTCGTACTCTCACAGAAGGAGAGCGCACTTTTCCTTATAAAGTTCAAGAAAAATTAAGAGAACTTGATTATTTTAAAAGGAATCCTGAGTGCTTATCGCTTCACGAAGCTGATTTAGGGAGAAATTTTGTCAATGCCTTTTATAAACATCCTGAGGCAAAGGAGACAGTTGTATTAATTAGCCATTTTGATACGGTTCATACTGAAGAATACGGTGATCTTGAAACTCTTGCTTTTCAACCGGAGGAGCTCACGAAAAAATTTCATGAACGGAAAGATGATCTACCGGAAGAAGCACGCATAGACCTTGAATCGGGAAAGTACCTGTTTGGTAGAGGAACGATGGATATGAAAATGGGGCTTGCCCTTCACATGGCTATCATCGAAAAAGCAAGCATTGAACAATGGCCGATCAATCTCCTGCTGTTAACGGTTCCTGATGAGGAAGTGAATTCTGCGGGAATGAGGGCTGCAGTTAAAGAACTTGTGACTTTACGTGATAAATATGACCTTTCCTATAAAATGTTTTTTAATAGTGAACCATCATTTTCACAGAAACCAGGCGATGATAGACATTATATTTATTCTGGATCGTTAGGGAAAATCATGCCGGCTGCTCTTTTTTATGGGAAAGAAACTCACGTAGGGGAGCCACTAAAGGGAATAACTGCTAACTATATAGCCTCTTTCCTTACGCAGCTCATGGAGTGGAACACTCTTTTTCAGGAAAGTGATCTTGGAGAGGAAACACCTTTACCCGTATCGCTTCAGCAAAAAGATCTGAAACTACAATATTCAACACAGACGCCTTATCGAGCAGCCGCACTTTATAATGTTTTCATTATGAAAAGAAGCGCTGCAGAAATTATGGATTTATTCGAGCAGGTTGCAAAGGAAGCAGCGATAAAATGCAATGATTCATATAAAGCTCTTTGTCGGCGTGAACAAATTGAAGGTGTAGGTGAAGTACAAGTATTACGCTATGAAAAGTTACTTTCTTATGCCGAGGGGAAATTTGGCGGGAATTTTGTGGAGCAAATAAAGAGTGAAGTTAAAGGAAACATGGATTTGGATGAACGGGATAAATCACTGCGAATAGCTGATAAACTGATGATTCAATGTCAAGAGCTTGCACCTGCCATTGTATTGATGTTTGCGCCGCCATATTATCCTGCCGTCAATACGTCCGATGATCCGCTTATCATTGATTCTGTGAAATTAATAAAGAAAACTGCCCGCTTGTTTAATGAAGAAGTAAGCCAAATTCATTATTTTAATGGTCTTTGCGATTTAAGCTATGTTCAATATAGTGATGAGGCTGATGGCTGGACGGCTTTTGAAAAGAATACGCCAGTTTGGGGCGATACTTACAGCATTCCTTTCGCTGATATGCTTCAACTTCAAGCACCCGTACTCAATGTAGGACCGTTTGGCAAAGATGCACATCAGCGTACAGAACGCCTTCACATCGATAGTGCCTTTGTCCATACTCCTGCTATGATAGAGAGTTTGATAAAGAGTATGTTTAAGAGTTTGGTAGAGAAGCGATAGAGACACTCTATCGTTTCTGCAAGGCTAGTGGTGCCGAAAATCCAATAACTAAAAAACTACTTGTACAGTTTGGAGCACAAGTGCACTAAGGTACGGAAGGTTCAAGTGGTTTAACTGTCCCTATTTTAAAAAAGTTAAGTTAACTATATTAGGAGGAATATATATGTTTAAACATGCGATTGTACGAAAGATTGGTAAAAGTTTTGTAAATGGCTTAACAACATCGGATTTAGGAAACCCGGATTATGAAAAAGCGCTTGTACAACACGAGGCTTATATAGAAGCATTAAAACGCTGCGGTGTGAAAGTGACCGTTCTCGAATCGGATGAAACATACTCTGATTCTACGTTTGTAGAAGATACAGCTGTGTTGACGCCAAAATGTGCCCTTGTAACGAATCCTGGTGCAGAAAGCCGAAATGGTGAGATTATTGAAATGAAAGAAGTTTTAAAAGACTTTTATGACACAATTGAGTATATTCAATCCCCAGGTATGTTAGATGGCGGAGATGTTATGCAGGCAGAAGATCGCTTCTATGTTGGACTTTCTTCAAGAACAAATGAAGCAGGTGCTCGACAGTTCAAAGATATTATGGGTAAGTATGGTTATGATACCACAATCATTCCTCTTAAGAAATTCTTTCATTTAAAAACGGGTGTGAATTATCTAGGAGACAATAATTTATTAGTGGCCGGAGAATTCATCAATCATGAAGCTTTTTCTAGCTATAATCAAATTGTTGTAACAGAGGACGAAGAATATTCGGGTAACTGCGTCCGAATGAACGACTACATTATTGTCCCGAAAGGATTTGAGGGAACAAAGAAAAAGATTGAAGATATTGGATACACTGTGATTGAAGTGGAGATGACAGAATTCCAAAAACAAGATGGCGGTCTTAGTTGTCTCTCATTAAGATTCTAAGTTGTTAGGAAGAAGGTGGACTAATAGCAAAGAAAAGGACGTGATAATATGGGGAATGGTTTGGAAAACAATGAGCAACTGCAACGCTCGATGAAAAGACGTCATTTATTTATGCTTTCGCTTGGTGGCGTTATTGGGACAGGCCTATTTTTAAATGCAGGCTATACAATTAATCAAGCAGGGGCCGGAGGGGCTCTGGTGGGTTATTTAGCAGGTGGTCTTATTTTGTATATGGTAATGGTCTGTCTAGGCGAGCTAGCCGTTCATATGCCGGTTACAGGTTCATTCCAAAAATATGCTGCTACATATATTGGACCTTCCGCTGGTTTTTCGCTCGGATGGATGTATTTCGTCGGTTCAGCTGCAACTGCAGGAGTTGAGTTTACAGCAGCGGGAATATTGATGAAACACTGGTTCCCTCATGTTCCTATCTGGATTTGGTGTGCTGTGTTCATTGTACTTTTATTTACATTGAATGCGTTAACGACAAGAGGTTTTGCAGAGGCGGAATATTGGTTCGCTGGAATAAAAATCGTTGCGGTAATCTTGTTTATCTTAATTGGAATCGCTGGCATCTTTGGCTTTGTCTCCTTATCTGATCGTCCGACCCCATTCTTTGAGAATCTAGCTCCTTCTGGACTTTTCCCAGCAGGTGGTATTGCAATTGTCTTTGTGACAATGATGAATGTAATTTTTTCTTATCAAGGCTCAGAACTAATAGGGATTGCAGCAGGGGAAAGTGAAAATCCTGAAGAGAACATACCTAGAGCTATCCGAAATGTAATTTTTAGAATCATTGTATTCTACATTGCGTCCATAATAATTCTTTCAGCAATATTCCCTTCTTCTGAATTAGGTTTATTAGAGAGTCCTTTTGTAACTTTAATGAAGATTGCAGGGGTCCCTTATGCAGCAGGTATCATGAATTTTATTATTTTGACAGCTATTCTTTCTGTTGGAAATTCATGTCTTTATGCATCTTCACGTTTACTTTGGTCGATGGCACATGATGGAATGGCACCTAAGATATTTGGTATTTTGTCTAAGAGAAAGGTTCCGTTGAATGCTCTTCTTTTTACAATGTCTTTTTCACTTTTATCGTTATTGACCAGCTTTATTGCTGCCGATACTGTGTTTGTATTACTTATGTCAATCGCAGGTATTTCCGTCACGATTTCATGGATGGGAATTGCTTTATCGCAATATATGTTTCGAAGGAAGTTTTTAAAAGCGGGTGGGAAAGCGGAAGAATTACAATACAAAGTGCCATTTTATCCATTTGTCCCATTGTTTTGTTTAGGATTTTGCTTTTTGATTCTAGTATTCCTTGCTTTTGATTCTACTCAAAGAGTTGGATTATTTTATGGGATAGGATTTTTAATCGCCTGTATATTATTCTATAAATTTAAACTGGCTAAGAAAGTAGAGTCAACAATAAATGTTGATAGCAGTAATGAAAAAATAATGTAGTTTAGAATCTACAGGGAATTATCTCCTTGGATTACTAGATTAGTATAAATTTCGATTTTTATCTAAAATGTAAAAAGGACTGATTTTTTGAACTGTACCCCAATTGTTAGACACCTAGCAATTGGAGGTGCTATTTTTTATGACAAAATATTCATTAGAGTTGAAATTAAAAGCTGTCCTTGCTTATTTAGAAGGAGTTGACTCATTTAGAACTGTCGCCAATCAATTTAATACCAAATTGAGTCCTTTTTCATATGGAAATGGAAATTACTTTACACATTCAAATCTAGATCATCAAGTACCGTTCTCGTTTTTTAAACCCAAGCACATTGGCTGAATAAAAAGTTATATGAGAAACATCGCAACTATTGTAGTGACTACTAAACCAATGGTTACAGGCAGCAAATTTCGGCGCGCAAGTTCGAAGGGACTAACATTACATATTGCAGCGGCAGGGATGAGGGCCCATGGAATCAAGGTGCCTCCGCCAACCCAAATTGCTGTTATTTGTCCAAGAGCGGTCAAGGTAGCTGTACCACTTCCGATTGCTGTACCGAACAATTTGGCAACCGATCCTGCTAAAGAAATACCTGAAAATCCCGATCCATCGAGGCCAGTGATGGCACCAATGCCCGTTAATGTGACGGCGGCTATTTCTTTCGTTAAAGGTACGGAGGCCGCTAATGCGGCACCGAGATCATTGACAATGCCGAGAGACGTTTTTGGTAAATAGTCACCGATGATTTTAGTGAAACCAGAATCGCCTAAATAGAAGAATGCTGCAATTGGAATGACGGGTCCGAAAACTTTGAAGCCAAATTGAAATCCCTGAATCAAATAGCTCGTTGATTTTTCAAGTCCTTGTTGTTTATGTGCGGCAAGAGATAAAATCAGCAAAATGAAAACGGCTGTACCACCAACTAACGCAGTAGCATCCCCACCTTGCAACTTCAAAATCGAAAGGGCTACAACATCTAGCAGAAAGGCAACCGGAATGAATATTGCAAAAAACTTCTTTTGTCCCATAGTGAGCAGATTTTCACTAAATGTTTGATCCTGGACGATTTCTTCATTTTCTGAAGACTTGATACGTCCAAGCTTCATATCCCGCTTCAAAAAGATAAAGGCAGAAAAAGTTGTAACTACCCCCATCGTAATGACTAGAGGAATGCTCGCCGCAATGACATCACCGACCGGAATAGCAGCTGCATCAGCAGTAAGTTTAGGTGCAGCTTGAATGATGAAATCCCCTGATAATGCTATTCCATGACCAAAAAGGTTCATCGCCATCGCTACACCGAGAGCAGGTAAACCAGCTCGTAATGCAACGGGGAGCAGAACCGCCCCAAGTAAGGCAACAGCCGGTGATGGCCAGAAAAACCAGGATATAATCATCATGACGATTCCGATTATCCAAAAGGCAAGTGTGGGATTTTTAATGAATTTAGTAAATGGAGCGATCATGACATCATTAATTCCAGACTTTGTTAAAACCGTGCTCATGGCAACTATGATTGAAATAATTAAAATCGTGGACATTAATTCTGTGATTGCGAAAATGAAGCTGTTAAATATACCGCTAATGGATGAAGCTAAACTGCCTGTAGCAACTAATGCTAATAGGAAGATTCCAACTATACAAATGAGGGTAGTATCACGACGCTTTACCATAAACCCGATTATCAATGCGATAAATACAACATAAATCCAATGGAGTGCTGTTAATTCCATCTCCATGATCCGTCCCCCTCATAAATATGCCTAGTTACAGATTATGAGGGGTGACCGGGGAGGTGAGTTGTTTAATAAATTTAAAGGCTTATCTTCTTTATTTTCAACAATACTTCAAGTATCCTTAATTGGAATGGCCACTACTGTAAATGAGGGATAAGTCGTGAAGCAAATATATAGTGATATTATACAATTTCGAGGTACACATTATGAGTTTGGATACATGCAAGGTGAGGAATTAAAAGATTCACTAACGGTTAAAAATCGTGAAGATCAGTGGAAGATTAGGCAGCCACGGTTTACGGTTGAAGAAGAAGAGGTCAAGAAAGCGATTACACAATTCGCCCCTGGAGTGTGGGAAGAATTACTGGGGTTGCAAGAAGCGATTAAGTGGCCAATTGAACGCGTGCTGCAAGAGTTTGGAGGCTACCGATTGGATTATGTTCGGTCGGGATGCTCAATAATGACAGGTGAGAATTATTTCATTCGTAATTATGATTACCACCCTAAGACATATGAGGGACGCTATGTCCTATTCCAACCAACTGATCAAGGCTATGCTAGCATTGGTCCAAGTCAACGTGGGACTGGACGGATGGATGGCATGAATGAAAAAGGGTTAGTGATTGGATATAACTTTATGAATAGAAAGAATCCAGGAGATGGATTCATTTGTTGTATGATTGGCAGATTGATTGTAGAATCTTGTGCAAATGTGGGGGAAGCTGTCGCCATGTTGAAGGAAATCCCACATCGGCATTCATTTACATACGTTGTCTACGATAAAAGTGGTGATACCTATATCGTAGAAACCTCTCCGAGAAATGTGGAAGTCCGCACAGCAAATGCCTGCACAAATCACTTTGAAATCATGAAACATGAAAATCGTAACCACCTTATAGATTCTAAACGCCGATTGAAAATTATACAAGATCATGAAGGGAAACTTTCATCTGCCTACGATGCTTATAGACTGTTTAATGATACCAACCAAGGTGTCTTCTCAGATTTATATAGCAGCTGGGCGGGAACGATTCATACATCCGCTTATTTACCTAAGGACATGAAAGCTTGGATTGCCTTGGGAGGGAACCAGGAACCCACTTCAATAGATTTTGCGAAATGGCTCGAAGGAGAAGATGTTGAGTTAGAACGAATCAGAGGTGTAATTGATACGGATATTCCATTCGTGCATATGGATGAGGGAGCGAATTGGTTTCGGAATTGATTAATCAAGATTGTCATTAAGTTACTGTTAAGCATGTTGAAAAAGTAAAGTCTTTAACAGGCCCAATCCTTGGATTGGGCTATTGTTGTTTTAATCTTAGGCAAACGAATCCTGGGTACTATTTATTAGTGGATATGCCAGTAATATAATATGATAGAGTAACAGATTTTGGATTAGTAACAAGAGGCTGGAAGTTTGAATGTGTGTCGTTTGGGAGTGATGTCGTACTTATACAATGAATAAGGGGATGAGCAAATGTTTTCTACAACTCTGGGATGGTTTCGGTTTATTACAATAATTGAGGGAATCTCATATGTTCTATTACTGGCTATTGGTATGCCCATTAAGTACATTTTGGATATTGGAGAAGCAACACTCATTTTAGGCAGCATTCATGGTTTCCTATTTTTCGTGTTCGGCCTTTTACTACTTTATGTGAGCATTAAATCAAAATGGTCTTTTTTTAAAATGGCGATGATATTCATCGTTTCTTTTATCCCATTTGGTAATTTTGTTATTGATCGAAAACTATTGAAGCAAAGCTAAATGATAAAGAAACATTCAATTTATATCAAAACAAATGACTTTCTTTAAAAAAGTTCATCTGAAAAAATAAGGTAATAAATCGTCTTCTATACATATAGAAGACGCAGAATGTAGACAAACTCGATGAAAATCGAGTTTGTCTACATTTTTTTTGAGGGTTTTGAAAATTCGAACGTTGATTTCCACTCCAGGCACTCGCTTTCCGCGGGCGGTCCGGGAGCCTCCTCGGCGCCTTTGCGCCTGTGGGGTCTCCCTTGG
>NZ_JBNNTG010000072.1:0-9272 GCF_050278525.1 Peribacillus sp. NPDC096540
ATGCTTTCTTGATACACACTAACTCTTTGGGCAACCTCTTGATCAAGTTTTTCAATCTGTTCAGTCAGAAAATCAATATGAGTTAGAATCGTTTTGAGCAGCATGCGTTGATGAGGATTCACATACCCATTCAGGGCAAGGATTAAATCATCTTTTTTCTTCTTCATCGAACTTCGCGCAAAGTTTGCTAGTTTGATATTTGCACCTTCAAGAACCTTTTGAATTCGATTATGCTGTCTAGCTCGTTCTTTCAATAATACTTCTGCGATAACGAACAAGCTCACGCAATTCTCGCTGATTTCGATCAGGGATAAAGCTTGCCTTCAACAACCCATGACGAAGGAGTTGAGCGATCCACTCAGCATCCTTGACATCTGTTTTTCGACCAGGGACTGCTTTCATATGTTGTGCGTTAACAACTAAAAATTCCATTTCTTCAGCCTCAATTAAGTTCACGATAGGCTTCCAAAATACATCAAAAGACGCTTTGCACATGCAATAGCTTACTATTTGTTTTTGCCTTCATTTTTAAACGACTATAGCACTAAACTCGCATTTATTTTTCTTTTTTAATTTATTTTTAACGTAATTTTCATAGGATGTTCAGGTTCCTTCGATACACTCAGAATGCATGTTTCTGGTCAACTTGATTTTAAATGAGAAACCAAAACCATATAAGCAAGGAGGTGAACAATATGAACTATGAAATATTTCAATGGATTAACGGTGGGTCCGGCCATTTCTCTTATCTAGATAGAGGAATGATATTCATCACTAATAGCGTTCCTTATGTGGTAATCGCACTTATGTTGTTACTATGGTTTATTGCAAACAAAGAAAAACGAGCGGAAAAACAGTACACAGCTATATACGCTGTTTTTTCTTGCTTACTTGGATTGTTCATAAACGCAATCCTTCACCTTGTCTACTATCATCCACGTCCATTCGTGGCACACCATGTTCATCAGTTAATACCGCATCCTGCTGACTCTTCGTTTGTAAGTGATCACTCGGTATTGGTATTCTCCATAGCATGTACGATGGTGCTACGAAACGACTCGTGGAAGTATCCCGTATTAGTATGGGCTATTATTGTTGGCATTTCGCGTATATTCGTCGGAGTCCATTATCCTGCAGACGTGATTGGTGGCGCCCTTATTTCATATGGGGCAAGCATATTCGTTATGCAGTCTTCCAAAAAATTGGAGCCTTTGGTACAAGTAGTGTTCTACATGTATGACAGATTAACGAAACATATCCCTTTCCTGGCTAAGTACAGCCATAAAGACCTAAGTCAAGAAAGATAAGGATTTTTTCAAATGGAAAATCGGCTGTAATAAGAGTTGAAATCCTACGGTTAATTGATAAACAGACTTTTTCTTATTATGGGGAAATGTTGTATTTTCTATTTTTGTCAGAGATGGAAATTGCTTTGTAACAATGACTACTTCCAAAAAGGAGATGTGTTCCATTAAAGAAAACTTAGCATTTTCTGAACAAACTGAAATGGTCCAACCTTCAGGTCGGTAAATGATATGCAAAGAATCACAAGTCACCATATTTTTTGGAATCGTCAAGATTATGGCAACCACTGTGGGAGAAACAGCGCAGACTTCCTTAATGATTAACTTGGATTTGGATGGGTATCCTTATTTAGAGAGAGAAATAAAATTAAGTTGTGGGAAACCACTTTAAAGAAAGGAAATTATATATGCAAGAAAACCAAAATAAAATGAAAATTTTACTTAACAAAGTGCCACAAGTGACGATTTTCTTTTGGATCATCAAAGTTTTGTGTACAACTGTTGGTGAAACATTTGCTGATTACATCAATTTCAACATTGGACTTGGTTTAACTCTTACTACCATTATTATGGGAGTTGCGTTTTTTATTGCATTGTTTTTTCAATTTAAAGCAAACAAATATGTTCCAGCCATTTACTGGGTAACAGTTGTTCTTATAAGCGTATTTGGAACACTTGTAACGGATAATTTGACAGATAATATGGGCGTACCACTTGAGGTTAGTACAGCTGTATTCTCGGTGTTACTAGGACTGACTTTTCTATTTTGGTATCTTAGTGAAAAAACACTATCGATCCACTCAATTTTTACTAGAAAAAGAGAGGTTTTCTACTGGCTTACGGTCCTTTTCACCTTTGCACTTGGAACAGCGGTCGGCGATTTATATTCCGAACAACTTGGTTTTGGTTATCTTAACACAGGAATAGGCGTTGTTATTATTATTGCTCTTGTGTTCTTAGCTTATAAATTTTTGAAACTTGACGGAGTATTAGCTTTCTGGATTGCGTATATTTTAACTCGTCCGCTTGGAGCGTCAATTGGAGATTACCTATCTCAACCAAAAGTAAATGGCGGATTAGGACTCGGGACAACCGTTACGAGTGTGATTTTTCTTATCGCTATTTTAGCAATCATCGTTTTCCTTGCCGTTTCAAAAATTGATACAAATGCTAAAAGTGATATAGCGGAAACAAACCAAAGTAATGCAAATAAGAAACATGTGCTAACACAAACGATTGTTGTACTCGTAATTTTCTTAGTTGTTGGTATAGGTGGTTATAACTGGCGCAGTAATAATATTGCATCACAAGGTGCTGCAGAGCAAGCTACATTAGCGGGTCAATTAAATGATTTTGTTAAAATTGAAAATGATATGCTAAACGCTGTAAATAAAAACGACTTTGCTTCAGCAAAAAAAGGCGCTGATAATTTGGAACATCAGTGGGATACACAAGAACCTAAGCTTCGAAAAATTGATAGCACTACATGGACAAAAATTGATGGAACAATTGACTCTGTGCTAGCAGCGGTTCGTTCTTCAAAACCTGATATTAATCAAAGCAAAACAGCACTTACTAATTCACTTAGTGTCTTAAAAGGTGCAAATAAATCAACATCAAAATCTGGTGCCTCACAAACTACATTATCTGGACAGTTAAACGATTTTGCAAAAATCGAAAATGATATACTAAACGCTGTAAACAAAAATGACTTTGCTTCAGCGAAAAAAAGGGCAGATGAATTAGAACATCAATGGGACACACAGGAACCTAAGCTTCGAAAAATCGATGGCGCTACATGGACGAAAATTGATGGAACAATTGATGTTGTATTAGCAGCAGTTCGTTCATCGAATCCTGATGTAAACAAGTGTAAAACAGTACTTAACAATTCACTTAGTACCATAAACGCAGCAAATAAATAATAATCTTAGGAATCGCCAATCGCGGTTCCTTTTTAAATGGAACCCTTATTAAACTAAACTGCCCCTTTATTTGCATAAGAAATGGAGCTATTTCCAGCCCCATATAGAAGTAAAGAACCCGTTAGTTGATTAACGTTTAATTTTTTTTATAATTAAAGTGAAAATTAAGAAGCCTAAAATACTACCAAAAGTATTTAACAATATATCATCAACATCAAACACGCCTAGTAGGGGTCAGACGACCCAAAAAAGAAAATTGTACGTTAATTAAGGGACTTTTCAAACGAAAAGCAGCTGATCATAGGATGTGTTTTTTTGTTTCATTTTATAATTTGAGCCGAATAATAACCGTATTCCTATAGAATATTGGAATACGCCTTCCTAGAATACCTTTTTTTACTGTCTACTTGAAAAGGGTTCGTTCTTTTTTCTTTATTTCCCTAGACCCCGAAAAATTAAATCAAATTTTTTCTAAAATAACTAACTATAACTGGACGTCCAGTAAATAATAATTTTTTATTTAAAACTTTTTGAACGAGTTCTCCGTTTAATAGATATAGAGCTCTAAAAATATTTTATTGAGAGGAATACAAGAAAGTGAAACAAATAAACTCGGATCAGCTGATCGCAGATTTTGTGATACAAAATAAAGAACAATATTATCGACTTGCTTTTTACTACGTAAAGAACAAAGAAGATGCGCTCGATATTGTACAAGAATCTATTATAAAAGCACTTTCGAAGAAAGAATCATTAGATAAGCCTGAACTTTTGAAGACTTGGTTCTATCGAATTGTCGTTAACACCTCCATAGATCTACTTCGAAAACAGAAACGTTTAGTGATTGTAGATGATGAAGTTCTAACAAGTCTTGACGATGGGAAGTTAGATCAATATACAGATTTTGATTTAAAAAACACTTTGGATTCATTACCAGTTCAATATCGTAGTGTCATTATGTTGAGATATTTTGCGGATTTTAAATTAGAAGAAATTGCAAAAATATTGGACGAGAATGTTAACACGGTGAAAACCCGGTTATATAAAGCTTTATCAATGTTACGAATTGAAATGAATGTAATTTAGAAAGGACGATAAAGACAATGACAGATCGCAAATTAGAGGATTTGAAAACTGATTTTAAAAACATTCAAATTCCAGACGAATTGGAATTTGTCGTGCGAAAAGCGTTACAACAAGGCGGAGTTCAACAAGTGAGTAAGAAAAAAAATCATAAGAAATTATATTCAGTACTTACTACTGCAGCTATCGCAACAATTTTTGTAACAGGAGTCAATACAAACCAATCATTTGCAGCTACTTTTTCAAAGGTACCGATACTTAATAGTTTAGTGAAAGTCGTTACTTTCCATGAGTTTACAGTAAATGAAGAACAGACAAAAGCAAACATTAAAGTACCAAAAGTAACCGGATTAAAAGATAAAAAATTTGAAGAGAGTTTAAATGAAAAATATCTTGCACAAGGAAAAGAACTTTTTGAAAGCTTTAAACATGATGTAAACTATTCGCAAAGTGTTGGTGGTGCTCATTTAGGTATTAAGGGTGGATATGAAGTAAAAACAGATAACAATCAGATTCTTTCGATCAAGCGTTACGAAGTCAGTACCTCAAACGGTTATTCTGTAACGCAATTTGACACAATCGATAAACAAAATGACATTTTAATTACATTACCAAGTCTATTTAAAAATGAAGACTACATTAATATTATTAGTGAAAATATCAAAAAACAAATGATTGAACGATATAATGCAGACAAAGAAAATGTTTATTATTGGGTAGAAGGAATTCCAAATGACATAAATTCAGAAGGTTTGTTCAAAAAAATTAAAAAAGAACAAAACTTCTATATCAATAAAGATGGTAAATTGGTTATTTGTTTCGACAAATACGAAGTATCACCAGGTGCATATGGCGAATCAGAATTTATCATCCCCTCAACTATTCTAAAGAATGTATTGGTAAGTAATACGTATATACATTAGGTAAAAAAAAATGCCTGCTCCAGAGATGCGAATACGAACGGTGCATCAATAAGCCTTAATTCTGGAACCGTTTATTATAATTAAAAATGAAAAAGGACTCCTTTAATAGAAAGGGGTTCTTTTTTTGTTCATAATTAAAAATTTTATAGGCTAGACCCTAGAAACGTTTTAGTTTAATAGAATAAAATCCACCTAAATAAATAAGGGGAGTTTTTTTTTGAAGGGCTATAGGGTTTAAACGGTTTACTTTAATAGAATATACTCCACTTGATTAAGTAAGAGGGGGAATTCAAATGTTAAATATGAAAGTTTATGTAGGCAAGGCAAAGAACAGGTGGAACAGTTTCACAGTAGGGATAATCGTAGGTATCGGAAATGATCAATATTACATAGTAAGGTTTAGAGATGGAAGGAAAACGTGGATTAGGAAAGATTGGATTTTGTTTTGGTATTAGAAAGCTGTCACTTTGACCGATAATTTGCACTTTAAGTGTTATTTTGCACATCCAACTTTAAAAAACCAGCTACCTTCATATGAAGATTAGCTAGGTTTCTTAATAATTTTTCCATTCATTTATATAATTATTCTGATACTTTTAGTAAAAAGTAACTGCTTATTGTTTAGTAATCGCACCCGATTGCGGAGGATTGAAAAATACGAAAAAGTTGCAAAAATAGTTCCTCAGATATTGTGTTAAAGCCCTCGTTACTTTTAAGTACACAACTTCAAATTGTCTTTTACTTTTGAAAAATCCTGATTTTTATTTTCCATATAGTTAACTA
Source organism: Peribacillus sp. NPDC096540 (assembly GCF_050278525.1). Lineage (NCBI taxonomy): Bacteria > Bacillati > Bacillota > Bacilli > Caryophanales > Bacillaceae > Peribacillus > Peribacillus sp. NPDC096540. Next base: position 6,019 of record NZ_JBNNTG010000072.1, read on the forward strand.
TATAAGGAAGAATCCATAAACCAATAGCAGCAATAAATAGTCGATTGATTATAGTCATAAAAACATGATCAAAAGGAAAACAGGTAAACTCTACGGAGCGTTTGTTGTTCTAAACTTTATAAACCTCTAAGATAAAAAGGGAGCAGGAGGAGACAATGATGGATAATCGTAAAGTTGGAGAGTTAATTTATAATTTGCGAAAAGAAAAAGGGCTGACACAGAAACAAATAGCTGATCAAATGAACATTTCTGATCGAACGATTTCAAAATGGGAGCGTGGGTATGGCTGCCCAGATGTCACGCTATTACCAAGTTTATCTACCCTATTGGGCGTAAATATAGAAAATATTTTAGATGGCGAATTATCGTCGAATGAATTTGTAGGTGGAAATATGAAAAAATCAAATTATTTTGTTTGTTCGTCATGTAATAATATTGTATTAGCAACTGGAGATATAACCCTATCTTGTTGTGGGAGAAAGTTAGAACGATTAGAAGCGAAGAAAGCAACAGACGAAGAAAAACTATCCATTACAGAAATTGATCATGAATGGTATATTTCAAGCGACCACCCTATGACAAAAGATCATTATATATCATTTATTGCTGTTGCTACTGGTGATCAAGTTCAGATTATTAAACAGTATCCTGAATGGGGATTAAAAACACGTATCCCTAAACGTAAACACGGCAAACTGTTATGGTATGATACTCAATTCGGTTTATATTATCAGCTTTTATAATAATTTGTTAGATAAATGATCATATACGAGTTAGGACTGAAATGTTCATACTTGATGATTTTTCCCTCACTTTGTTTATAATCTTGATCCAAAAAGTGAGGGATTCTTTTGAAATGAAACCTATTAGGAGTTATATGAAATGAATAAATCTTTAAATGAAACTATTATTTTAGCAAAACCGATGATTGCTTTTCTCATACCTGTCATTTTTGCAAGTGTTTTGCAATCATTAGGTCAAGTATTTGGAATTATCGTCGTTGGGCAAACACTTGGAGTAGATTCTTTAGCAGCTATTTCTGCCTTCTTCCCTCTATTTTTTTTCTTAGTATCATTTGTCATCGGAATTGGATCTGGAAGTTCCATTCTAGTTGGGCAAACGTACGGTAGTGGAAATATCCAAAAAGTGAAAGAAGTCGTAGGGGTTACTTTAGCGTTTACGATGATTATTTCCATTGCTGTCGCCCTAATCGGAGGGCTCTTTACAGAAGATATTCTAAAATGGATGGGAACACCTGAGAATATTCTGATTGAAAGTGCAGAGTATGCACGTATTTTATTTGTTACATTACCCATTACCTTTATATATATGTGCTATACAACCTTTATGAGAGGTGTTGGCGATTCAAAAACACCTTTTTATTTTTTATTGATTAGTATTATCTTAAATATTGCCTTGCTGCCAATTCTTATTTTCGGTTGGCTGGGTTTACCAGAATTCGGATTAAATGGTGCTGCTTACGCTGCTGTATTAGCCAATTTCATTACACTTGTGATTCTGTTAGTATTTTTACACAAACGAAATCATGTACTCAAATTAGACTCCATTATTTTGAAACATCTTCACTTGAAAGGCTCCGTATTGAAAACCTTACTGAAATTAGCCATTCCTACTAGTATTAGTATGGTTTCAATAGCGCTGTCAGAATTCGCAGTCATAACTTTTGTAAATGATTATGGTTCCAATGCAACGGCTGCATATGGAATCGTGAATCAAATTGCAAGCTACGTTCAAATACCAGCAATGAGCATTTCAATTGCCATTTCAGTATTTGTTGCACAAGCCGTGGGATCTGGGAACGTTTCGAACATTAAACACATAACGAAAATAGCCATTACACTCAATTATCTCCTTGGCGGTATTCTCATTCTCATTCTTTACCTAATACCAAACCCGATTTTAAGAATCTTTTTAGACAACTCCGATACCATTAATCTCGCAAAAGACCTTATTATAATCTCATTTTGGAGTTATATTATTTTGGGTCACACTCAAGCAATCTCAGCAACAATGAGAGCAACAGGCACTGTATTATGGCCAACAATTTTTACAATCACGAGTATTTTGCTGATTGAAGTTCCAGTAGCATACTCCTTGTCACATTTTACATCACTTGAGATCAATGGAATATGGCTCGCCTATCCAATTGCATTCATCGTCAATTTCTTGGCACAATCTGCTTATCATCAATTTTTCTGGAAAAGGAAATCCCTAAAAGCACTATTAAATTAAACATACTAATGAAGCTGTTTGTTTCTCTTTAACAAATAGCTTCATTTACTCCATTGATTATCAAAGCCTTTATTTTCCTTTTATGCACAAACCTACTTTCACAAGCCATCCTCCATTAAAAGCCCGATTGCGGAGCAAAATTAAAAAAGCACTCTTTATCAAAAAAGCAACCAGTCAATATTTCTTAAACCCAATATTTTGTTCCAAAACTCGTACTTTTCTGAACACATGTCAAGGCGCTTTGAATACAAACTTGAATGCTTTTGATATTTAATCAGTTCTTTCATTACAGGAATATTGCACTGATAGCATCGTAACAAAATAATAAAGTCGTTAATTAGATTGGAGAATCTTCAATTTACGTACTTATAACATTTTTTTAAAACAAATAATCCGATTTGCTTCACTAAATCCTAATTTAAGATGCATTGCTAGGCTTTCTTTATTTTCTAATTCGCAGTCACTAGCAAACTCCTGGCAGCCTTTTTTCTTAGCCCAATTCTCACAAGTATTAACTAAATTTTTCGCAAAGCCTTGCTTGCGAAATGCTTCCTTTACATAAAGTCCCTCTAAATATCCTACCGGACTTGAACTTGTCCCTTCAACATAATCATATCGCAATTGGCATTGTGCAAAACCAATTGCTTCGCTGTTATGATAAGCTAAGATAATAGTCGAGTCAGGCTGAGCAATAATCTGCTTTATTTCTTGTATAAATGCTTCTAAATTGTTATCGGGCCAAAGCAGCAAAGCAAGTTGAGCAGCTTCTTTTGCTTCCGGTAACGTCGCCTCTCTTAACATATAAAAACCTCCAAATATTTAAATCTGCACTTTTATTGTATAAATAAACTAAAAAAGATGCTATGAAAATCCAGTTTCATATCTTTTTCCACTAATCTGCCCCGTTAGTTGCATAATCGAGTAGGGGGAAAATAAGTGTATTATTTTCGCCCCTCTCACAACACCGTACGTACGGTTCGCGTATACGGCGTTTCAATTTA
>NZ_JBNNTG010000073.1:0-8978 GCF_050278525.1 Peribacillus sp. NPDC096540
GATTAGTTGGAACGCCGTATGCGGTGAAAGTCGCACCTACGGTGTGAACAGGGGGAAAAGGGAGCGATAATTTCAAACCCTTACCTATCTGTATCTATAACAGGGGTTGCTTCGGCAGAAGGGGCCTGCCCTCATCTCCGATGTGCCTTTCACAGCACACCACCACCGTACGTACCGTTCGGTATACGGCGGTTCATACAAAGTCTAACGATGAAAATGGTAACGTTGTACTACACTCTTTAATCCTTAGGATTCCCAATAGGAATTTCCTAACGGGCCTAGTCACAGGATTCCTGCTGTAGACCGCAAAGTAAAGTAGCCAAGAGTACGCTAAAGTTATGGTAAAGATATTTGGTAATACAAAAACACTTCTTATTTGTAATATAGCTTAAATGTTAGAGACTTTAGCTGCATAACTATCTTTAAAACGGTGGTACCCAAGCAGAAGGTCAAGGATAGGAAGGGACAAGGTCACCCTTTGTCCCCTTTGTCCCATTACGCAGATACCTGGTTTTGTTTAGCCATTTTTGTTTTCGTCGCTTTTTCATTCAGCCATTCATAGATGATGGGAATGACTACGAGGCAGATAAGGGTTGAACTTATCATTCCACCTATAACGACCACACCAAGTGTTTGAGAAACAAGTGTGTTCGCATTATTAGAGAAAGCTAATGGAAGTAAGGTTAAGATGGTCGTTCCCGCAGTCATTAACACAGGTCTAACCCTTGTTGCGGTTCCAAGTAGTATTGCCTGCTTTGTTTCTATTCCTTCTGCAAGATTTCTTTCAATTTTATCAACAAGTACAATTCCGTTCGTAACAACAATACCAGTGAGCATTAACAATCCGATCAAAGCAGCAAGATTCCACTCCATTCTGAAAATAGACATACTCCACACGGAACCAATTAACGCCAGTGGAATACAAATCAGTACGGCAATCGGTGCATACCATCCGCGAAATACGGCACTAACAATCATAAGGACGAGGAGAATAGACAAGGCTAAAGCAAGGCCCATTTCCATCACCATTTGTTTTACCTGCTGGGAAATCCCCCCGATTGAATATTCGACACCTGGAGGCAGGTTCAAATTCTCCATTGTATCTTTCACTTGGCTTGTTACTTTCCCGATATCTCTTGTAATAATATTTCCTGTTACAGCAGCAAATGGTTGTCCATCCCGCTCACTGATCATAGTCTGGGTACTTGTCTCCAATGATGATATTTCGGCTAACGATACTATTGACCCATCCTTAGCTGTAAATGTTTCACTTCCTATTTTTGATAAAATGGTCTTTTCCGGTTCTAGATTTCCGGCTAATTCAAAACTTTCCTGTTTATTCATCTGAATTTCAACAGGAGTGATAAAAGTACCAGAGGAAATATCCACTCTAACGTGTTGAGGCAAATAATCATTGATTCGACTGAGAACCTCATCAACATTAATTCCTAAACTCTGGATTTTTTCCTGATTTAATGAAAGATAATGTTTGATTGGTGCGTCCTTATCATTTGCTATCCCTTCAATACTTAGACCTGGAATCATTTGAAGTTTACTTCTAACTGAAATGGCAGCTGCTTCAAGTTCCCTTTGGCCTCCACCTGTTAAAATGACTTTTAACCTGGAATCATCTCCAGAAATATTTTGATTGGATACCGTATAAACAGCATTTGTCGATAAAGAGCCCAGTTGCTTGCGCAATTTTTCCACAAATAAGTCGATATCGGTTTGATCATGAATTCCCACCGAAATGTTTGCGATGTTTTGCTTCTGCATCCAACCTCCGCCTTCATCAAAAACGTCATCAAACATCGGTGTAAAGGACGAACCAAGTGTGGAAGAAAATGTGTTCACCTCAGGTATATCCTTTAAAATGGTTTCAATATTTTTCACTTCTGCATCTACATCTGAAAGCTGTGCTTGCTCAGGCAACTCAACTTGGATCGCTACATCTTTCACATTTCCTCTTGGGAAAAAGTTTATCGGTAAAAACACAGCTTGGACAATCGTAATTCCAAACAGAGTCACAGCAAGAAGGGCAATCAGCTTTTTCTTTAAATAGAGCCTTTCAAGTATGTGCCTCGCTTTCGTCTCTATTTCAACTGACTTAGTAACCGATTTTTTTCTCCAAAGTATATAGGCCAATGCTGGCACAACAAAGATCGAAACTGCAAGTGAAATCACAAGGGCGATGACAACAGACCAGGCAAATCCGGAAAAAGCAGAGCTAATCATTCCTCCGATAATCGAAATAGGCAAAAACACAGCCACAGTGGTTGCAGTTGAGGAAGAAATGGCTGGAATCATTTCTATTACACCTTCAGCCAATTGCCGCTTGGTCACTTGTCCGCCTGATTCTTTCGTTCGCTTTCTATACATATTATCGATGACAACGATAGAATCATCGACCACACGGCCCATTGCCACAATTAATCCAGAAATGGTTAAGATATTTAAAGTAACATCCATCGCATGGAGGATTGCGGTTGTAAAAAGAAGACTTATTGGCAAAGACAAGGCAATGATCATTGTGGAATGAACATTCCTGAAAAACAAATATACACATAGGATAGAAAATACAATTCCGATTAACCCTTCTTTTATTAAGCCTTTTAATGCAGAATTAATTTCATGACCCTGATCCAATAACACAGAAAGCTTGATCACTTTTGATTGGATTTCCGGTATCGCATTGATTCGTTCGTTTATCCTCCCAGTCACTTCGGTAATGTTTGATGAAGGAGTCTTTAAAATATCGAGAATAACACTTGGTTGTCCACCTGTTCTCGAAATGGTTTGTAAGTCAATCATGCTATTGTCAATTTTCGCAACCTCTTGTAAACTTACAGTTCCGCCGTTTTTAATAGGAATTTGTACACTTTTCAGGTCGACACTATTAATGGGCCAATCTGTCACGCGGATCGGCATAGTTACTTTCCCTTCGGGTCCCCCGTTTTCTTGGATGGTTCCTTGAGGCATGGTTGGATGTATGGATGAAAGTGCATTTTGCACATCTTTTATCGTTAAGCCATATTGGCTTAGGGCATCGTCATTCAACGTCAAAAGATATCCATTTTTCCCTGTCCCCGTAACACGTACTTCCCTTACACCTGGAACATGTTTAATTTCATTTACTACTTTTTCTTGTATGGATGTGCGTAATTGATTTTCATTCATGTCATTCGAACCGCTCGTCAAACTTAACCTCATAATTGGAAACGAGTTGGTACTGACACGAGTGATCTGAGGTGTTTTCACACCGTCTGGCCATGTCGTTTTTTCGATGACAGCTTTTACATCATCCTCCGCTTTTTCCATATTGGTGTGACCAGGAAAATAAAGGCTCGCCATTAAACCGCCGTCAAATGAGTTTGCCTCAATATAGTTAAGATTATCAACAGTTCCTACAGCTTCTTCCACTTTAGTTGTAATGATTTGCTTAACCTGTTCAGCTTGATATGTATCTGCTTGAATGGTGATCATAAGTGCAGTGTTGTTAATAGGGGGAAGATAATCTCTTTGCATTTGAAATGCAGACATGGCACCCCATGCTAAAATGAGAACAACACACGTCAGGATCAAAACTGATCGTTTCATTGTTCCCTCAATCAATCGCATCATTTTTGAAAACCTTCCTTTTAAATAAGATGGGGTTGTATAAGAAAAAAGGTGGCCAATAGTTTTTTGATCCCAAATGGAAAATAATGTAAAATATTTTCAAGGTATAAAAAATGACTACTGTGCCACCCTTTTTTAATTATTTATTTGTTTTTATGCTCACCTGGATAAGGTTTATCTCCTTTTGCAGCTTTCCAAAGTATCTTGTTTAATTTATCAGAATCAGCATGGTCAACTCCTGTGAAGTCCAATTTTGCAGATTCCGCTGCCATTGGTGCAGTTTCCCCATTTTTTCGATCAAGCGGATATGTTGGTTCTTCTACCTTAAAGGATTTAAAGTTTGGCTTATGGGTAAAAGAATTAATCATTGGAACTGCAGAAGCATCGTATTGTGTCATTGGCTTCATTCCCAAGATCATTTCCATCGTACGAAGCATAGACGTTGTATCATAGAGTGTACTGTCTACATTTCCTGTTTGTGTGTATGGGCTGATCACAAGTGATGTTGTGCGGTGAGCATCAACAGAATCCCATCCATTTTGAGCATCATCTTCAGTTACAAAAATAGCCGTGTCTTTCCAATATGGAGAATTACTTACTGTTTCTACAAGTTTTCCTAGTGCATAATCATTTTGTGCAACCATCGCTTGTGGAGTTAGTTCTCCTTTTGTTGTTCCAAGTGTGTGGTCGTTAGGCAGACGAACAATTTGCAACTGAGGAAGATTTCCGTTCTCTTCATATTGATCAAATTCTTCTGCCCACGCTTCATAGCGGATGAGATCAGAAATTTTAAGATTATAGGAAGGAAAATCTGGGTCATAGTTATTTCCCAAACTAGCTTCAGTTGCCACATATTTCCCAGTATTTTTATCATATGCCGTGAATTCGCCATAGCTTCGGAAGGAGACACCCGAACGAGAAGCGTTTGTCCATAAGAATCCTGCTTTTGGATAGGCTGCTTCATTTCCACCTTCAAAATCATAGGCGCGGTTTCGCCCTGAATAGTTAGCAAACCAGTTTTTCTCCACATAATCGTTAGCTTGAGCCGCTGTCGACCAGTTATGTCCTTGGGCACTAATTTCAGCGTTTGCATAAAAATTATCTAATAATACAAATTGATCGGCCAACTTATGAAGATTTGGCGTAACGTCCTTGCCAAAGATCGTCAATTCTGGATCGCCATTACCTTTTTCCATATCACCAAACACTTGGTCATATGTACGGTTTTCCTTGATCACATAGATTACATGTTTGATTGGCGATTCTTGCCCTTCAAAACGAGGAATTGGAAACTTTTCGCTTGCACTGAATCCGGTTGGCTTATAGACTTCATTATTTTTTTCTACTATTTTTGTATATTTTTTCAGCTCTTTTTCATTAGGAACACCAATAAAGGACATCGTTCCTTGAATCATATTCCCAATATACTGGCCTTCCCGATTGGAACCAGCACCTAGACCCTTTCCATTAAGAACCATTAGTTTGTCATCATCTAAGTAGATACCACTTGGATACCAAGCAGTTGGGATCAATCCCTTCACTTCACCTGTTGTTAGATCAACAATAGCCACATCGTTATTTCCACCATTCGCAACATATAATGTTTTTCCATCAGCACTTAACGAGAGGGCATTTGGCTGACTTCCTGTAAGTCCATCTTCATTTGGAATTAATGAAATCGTTTTGATTTCTCTTTGTAGCTTTGGATCTACCACAGAAATGGAGTCACTGTCGGAATTGGATACATAGAGCGTTCCGTTTGCAGGGTTTTCCACGATTGCGTTCGGATGGAGACCTACAGCAATGGTACTTTTGACTGCCAACGTTTCTGGATCAATTACACTAATACTGCTTTCGCCCCAGTTGCTGACATAAAGTGAGCCTCCATCATTGCTCAAGACCGTTGCGTAAGGGTGTTTACCTACAGCCATTGTTTTGACAATTTGCTTAGAAACAAGATCAATTTTTGAAACAGAATGGTTTAAATTATTTGCTAGAAAAAGTGATTTTCCATCCTTTGAAACTGAAATTCCAGCTGGGTAGAAATTGGTTTTGCTTGCATTTGTAAGCAAGATTGGCGCTTGTTCAGTTAGTTTTCCGTTTTCAAATGCATATACCCGAATTTTGTTGTTACCTCCTGCTGATGCATAGACCGTTTTTCCATCTGGAGAGAATGCAACCCCAAAATAAAGTGCCTCTGGAGATTTGTAAGGAATCGTTTGTACTACCAGTTGACTGTCGGTATCCACAACTTGAAGAGATTGCTCACCTTGTCCATTATTTGAAACAATAAGATAACGATGATCAGGGCTTAATGCGCCTCCCATTGGAAAATCTCCAAGTGTTACTTGATCACCAGTAGGAGTAACTGCCCAACCATGTGGTGTAACAGCGGTTCCATCTCCTTTAGGTCCAACTAAGTTTGTGTAGGCAGCATAGCCGGTTGTTGATCCGAGAAGAACAGTTGTGAGGGAAACTGCCGCAATTACATTTTTTCGTTTCATTAAGATTATCCCCTTTGTCATAGAGTTTGATTGCAAATACAATATTACTCCTGTTATGTAAATTAGCAGTTAAAATTAATCGAAATAATATTAAGAATATTAGGAAAAATGGAGGGTAGATTTTTTTAATTATTAGGAGTAATAAAGAGGGATTTTTAAAAGAAAATGGACAAATTAAGGGACAAAGGGACCAGGTTTTTTGTCTAGGTAATTGATGGTTTTAAATTTTAATTTGTTATCTGTCCGAATGTCACTTCCAAAGGCAATAAAGTCCTAGCGGGACACCTGGACAGTTCCTTTTAGCTGGTTTTATTTATGCCAATCCTTTAAAAGCTCTTCGTTGATTTCTTCAACAGTTTCTTGAGTACCATCTTTTTTTACTATCTTTACTTCTGCATCTTTTACATCACTGATTCCATACCAAAACCTCTTATTATCTTCAACCTTGATGATTTTTGCAATCTTATCTCCTACATTCACTTCAGAAATAGATTCGTCACTAATTGCTCCCGAATAAATGTATGGTACTTCGTACATTGAAGACCATTGTACGGGAGTATCCCACTCTGCACCTCTTGTTCCTTTCCAGTTCCACTTATTGTCTTCTTTTTCAAAATATGCGATAAAGATTTGTTCTCCGTTTAGATTGTGTTCTTTAAATATTGCAATGGCATCATTTTTATGCACAGCATTCATTTCCTGTGAATCAACGAATAGGAGTAATTCTTTTCCCCTTTATGCATTTTATCCATCGTTGTATGAAAGAAATCTTCAAATGTTTGTTCTTGCGAGCAACCACCTAATAATGCTAAATAAATTATAAACGTAAATAATATCTTTCTTTTCAAACTAATCCCCCTAAGCGATACCTTTTATCTTCATTCCATATTAACATCTTTTCCCAATACTCTCACTTACTCAATTCAATTTCCATTAACTGGCCCTTTAGTTGAATAAGGTCCCAAAGTATCAAATGAATACTCTATACAAATCTAGTTTTCATAAAATTGCTTATGAGTAGTGAAAACACCCTGGAATTTATTCCAGGGTGTTTTTCGTAGATAGTTGGGGTTCTGCAAAGAACAGATTGATTTTAGTACCCCATCAGGAAAGCTAATGTTTACTATGCTGGGTGCTATTGCTGATTTTGAACGTGATTTAATCAAAGATAGAACCACTGAGGGACGTGAAAGGGCAAAAGCTAAAGGAACTCATATGGGACGTAAAGGAAAGGACGAGAAGGACGTTAAAAAGGCTTTGAAGCTGTATCAAGAAAGAGAATCTAATAGATTAAGTGTAAATGAGATAGCTAAAATGACAGGCGTTCCACGTTCCACTATTTACGCTAAAGCGAAAGAGGCGAGACTTTAATAGGGGGTAGCATCGAAAAAATATGCTATTCTTTGTAAATGCTGCTGAAAAGAAAATTCCCTATCATTTATTAATTTTAGAGAATAGGCATTTAAATAAATTAGGAGGAAGAAGCCGTTGAAGACTAGTATCATCATTATCGATGACCATCAGCTTTTCCGTGAAGGTGTTAAGCGTATATTAGATTTTGAATCATCCTTTGATGTTGTTGCCGAAGGCGATGACGGAAGCGAGGCTATCGGTCTTGTTAAAATACACAAACCAGATGTTGTTATCCTGGATATCAACATGCCAAATATAAACGGTGTCGAAGCAACTAAAATGCTTGTAAACCGTTACCCTGAAACGAAAGTCATCATTTTATCGATTCATGATGATGAAAACTATGTACAGCATGCATTGAAAACAGGAGCACAAGGTTATCTGTTGAAAGAAATGGATGCAGATGCGTTAATTGATGCTGTTCGTGTAGTCGCAGAAGGTGGCTCATACCTTCATCCGAAGGTGACACATAATCTAGTCAAAGAATATCGCCGTTTAGCTGCTGATCGTGATTCAGTACATGCTGTAGAGATCAGAAGACCGCGTCATCTATTGACTCGACGCGAGTGTGAAGTTCTTCAAATTTTAGCAGACGGAAACAGCAACCGTGCCATCGGCGAAACTTTAAACATCAGTGAAAAAACAGTAAAAAACCATGTGACTAACATTCTTCAAAAAATGAATGTAAACGACCGTACACAAGCTGTTGTTCTAGCTATTAAAAACGGATGGGTAGAAGTGAAATAATTTCAACTTATGTTAAGTCCAGCTCTTCAGTTTTCGCAATGCGTGCTGAAGAGACGGGATTTTCTTACGAAACGAGCCTTAGAAGCAATTCTAAAGGCACGTTTTTTTTTTGAGGTTATATTGGGGTAGCATCAGGAAAATGCGTATTTACAACGATAAGCATTCTGATACAAGTCATATGGACATTATGAACTCTATTTTGTAGGTGATTGGAATTGTGACTAAAAAGACTCTACTCTATTGAGATTGTGAAAGAATGTACTTAAACTAAAGGGGCAGTTTAGTTTAAGTGGGGATATCGACTATTATGGTAAAATAAATGGAAAAATAAGGTGTGGATGGAGGTATCGAAATGAAAAAGGTTATTATTGGTATTATAGTTTTATTTGCACTGTGGCTATTACTTCCGTTAATCGGCATAAACTCATCAAATTTAATTCCTCATGTAATTGAATGGGCTACAAAGTTCATTCTACCGTGGATATTATTGTATTGGATTATTAGATTCATTAAAAATTCAGAAAAAAATCAATAGCTTTCTTTAGCTAACGGGTGCGTTAGCTTAAGTTCGGAGCTGTCTATAAGGCAGCTTTTCTTATGGAACTAAACCAGCTAATAGTTTGTCAACATTTTTCAATAAAAACTTAAAATATTTCATGCTATACTAAAAATATGCATGCCAAATAACCTACCTGA
>NZ_JBNNTG010000074.1:0-8939 GCF_050278525.1 Peribacillus sp. NPDC096540
TTCATCTAAAGCAACCTATACCATGTGGTTTGAAATCCTGCGAATAAGCGAGTATTCGTGAGCATTATCTATTAAACTGAGGGAGTTCATTAAGGGTTTTCTAAATATGTTTAAAGCTAACAAAGAATAAGTAAAGTCATCCTTACGAGATTTAAAGTTTCTTAACAAACATTATTAAAGTACAATGTTTAATATACTTAACTGAAAGCGAGTGATTTACTATGATAGTCAGCTCTTTCCATTCATCAATTAAATTCGAGGTACGGAAGGATTAGTAATTATTGAATTCTTCCGTGCACAAAAAAACGGAGGAAACAATATATGTTTAGTTATTACAGTAAACTTTGTACGGAGCTTTATGATTTTACAAAACCTGTGGGGTATTCTATAGACGGTGATATTGAATATTACCAAGAACGATTAAAAAACTGTCAAGGGCGAATTTTAGAAGCAGCAGTCGGATCAGGTCGTTTTATAATTCCATTTCTTGAGGCAGGATATACAGTTGATGGAATTGATTATTCTCCTGAAATGTTAGATTCTTGTCGTATCCGTTGTGAAAAACGAGGATTAAAGCCAAATTTATATGAAGGTAATTTACAAGATTTTTCATTGCCATCAAGTTATGAGGCGATTATTATTCCAACTGGTTCGTTTTGTTTGATAGAAAATAGAGAAGACTCTTTAGACGCATTAAGGTGTTTTTATAAACATCTTGTTTCAGGTGGACGTTTGATTGTGGACCTTGAATTACCTCATGGTTGGAAAACGGGAGAGACATCTACTTCAACTTTTCCTCTACCAAGTGGCGACGGGATTACGATGGAAAACAAATCAATAGAAATTGATTGGCTTAATCAAATTACTGTATCCTATTCAAAATATGAGAAGTGGCGAAAAGGCAAGTTAATTGAAACTGAACTGCAGAGATTTGCAATGCGTTGGTATGGAATTGAGGAATTTAAACTAATTTTGGAAAGTATTGGTTTCTCAGACATAACTTGCTCTGCTGATTATAGTTATAAGAAGCAACCATCAAATGCGCGCCAAATTATTACATTTGAAGCTGTACGAAAGTAATAATTTAAGAAAGTATAAATGGGACAACTTAAAGTTTTGTATAAAGGGCTGAGTGTGTTTTTACACTCAGTTATTCATATATTTTAATCAACTAACGGGTGCGTTAGCTGAAGATCAGAGCCGTCCTAAAGGCGGCTCATTTGAAACTCAAACCGCATTCTTAAAGAAATTAGGTTCGAATGATTCAATTGCAGTATTAAGTTGTACATTTTAAGGCTCAAGTTGCTCTTTCGATGTTGTAACCGAGTCTCTGTAAGTTGATAATAGTAAAATTTAATCCTTTTTTTTCGAGTGGTGACATTTTTGTTGTGTTACTGCCCCATATCCAATAAATTGGTAACTTCTGTGATAATATATGACCATTCTTCGACATTGGGGTCAATCACTTTAGAGTGCTCGGCGGATGGGATTTCCACCATTTTTACCTGATCTCCAGAAGCATCTGCTGCACGTTTGTAGTTATAACTAATTCCGATTGGCACATTAATGTCGAGTGATCCGTGAATAAGAACTTGTGGAACTTGAAGGGGTAATAACTGAATTGGAGAAGCTTGCTCATAACGCTCCGGAACCTCTTTGGGTGTCCCACCTAACAAATCAGATACAGGATGGTTATTTTCTTTACCGAATTCTGAAAGACGTAAATGATGAACATCATCCATGAGTGCAAGATCGTTAACCCCTGCTAAGCTTATCGCTCCCTTAAGAGAAAGTGGTTGATCAGTAGTTCTTAAAACACTATTTTCTGGTAGTTTCTTACGACCTGCTAACCATAAAGCTAGATGCCCTCCTGCAGAATGCCCAATAGCAATAACCCGGCTTAAATCAAGATGATTTTCTTCCGCTATTTGTTGTAAATAATCGGCTGCATTTGCAGCATCAATTAAAGTACCTGGCCATCCTCCGCCTTCATCTCCAACACGACGAAATTCAATGTTCCAAGTCGCTATTCCCCTCGACGCCAAATCTTTTGCTACAGGTTCTATCATATCAAGGCCCCAAATGTTTTTCCAAAATCCACCGTGCATGACAATTGCAACTGGATAAGGACCCTCTCCTTCAGGGAGACGGAGATCCCCAAACTGCAACTGATTTTTTCCGTAAGTGAATCGTTTATTCCGTATACTCATAAGAGCACCTCCATGTTTTTCTGGACTTTTTCATTCCAAGCCTAAACGTAGTTAGGGGATGCTATAAAATAATTTAAAGCAAATTTAGCCATAGGCAAGTTTATCCCCCATATGATGACGAGAATCGGGGAAACCTCCTTGTTATGATTACATAATCTATGATATTATACTTAACAACATAAATAAAATGAATGTTTTTAATAGGTGGTATGAGTATTTACTTATGATGACGATTACACAACTACAAGTGCTAGTAACAGCGATAGACACAGGCAGTTTCACAAAAGCTGCACAAACTTTAAATATGACCCAGCCGGCTGTCAGTCATGCCATATTGAATTTAGAGACAGATTTAGGAGTTACCTTATTGTTTAGGGATCGAAAAAAAGGCTTGATTCTAACGGACGTTGGAGAAAGTATGCTATTCCATATTAGAGCTATTTTGGATCATATAAATAAGATTGAACAGGAGGTGGCTGCTGAAAAAGGACTTGAGATAGGAACAATACGAGTTGGAAGTTTCTCTAGCGCTTCCACTAAGTTTTTGCCTAGAATTATTAAGATATTCCGCCAAAAATATCCTTCTCTGAAGATTGTTATTTTCGAAGGGTCGTTAGATGAAATAGAGGATTGGTTATCTACTAAAAAGGTTGATGTAGGATTTGTCATCCCCCCAAGAAAAGAAATGGATGTAATATCAATTGCTAAAGATAAAATGGTTGTAATTTTACCAAAAGCCCATCCTTTGTCCAAGACAGATTCTATTCATATCAATGATTTAGAGAACGAACCATTAATTTTATGCAGAGGAGGATTTGAATCACCAATTATTGATATATTTAAAAAGAGTAGAGTTAAACTGTGTGCTGAATTTACTGTGTCTCAAGTTAATACTCTGTTGAAAATGATTCAAGAAGGGCTAGGCATAGCAATCGTTCCTAATCTTATCATAGAACATTTACCAAATGACCTTTGCATAAGAACTTTAGAACCAACATTTTGTAGAGAAATTGCTATAGCAGTTCCTTCATTAAAAGAAGCTTCTATTGCTGTAAAGTTGTTTATTGAAGAGATGCAAAATTTAGATTAAACTTTCGTTATGTGAAGTCCAAATGATAATATCTATAACTATTGACAATTTCAGAAAAACACTATGTTCGAAATTAAGACAAAATCCAAGGGGAAATGCTCCTTGGATTTTTTTAGTGTGCCCAGCATGGGTGCAGGTTCTAGGGTGTAAGTCCCGAACAGTGAAGGCAGTAGTAACTGTAGCTTAAGACAAGGGTATGAGGGGTGACTCTCATATCTGAAGGAAGTCGGCGGCAAACTTCTGCTCCGAAGGAAACGAATCTCATATAAGGCTAGGTGACAGTGGATGAGTCTGCTAAACAAGATAAAGTCCTTACTGCCGAAGGTGTCACAAAGTAAATGAGGCGGAGACATGGAAGGAAAGTCTGTACTCTTACCCGGGGAGAACATCGATAGAAATGGGGATTTTTATTCCGATGAAAATGGGGAAAAGTAAACCGGTATTGACAACTGGTAATTAAGCGACCTTTTTTTGCTCTAACAGCGCGTTTGTACAACCAGAGGAATAGAAAAATAATTAAACTTTTGTATACTAACGGGGCAGGATAGTTCATAAAGCATAGTTCGTACGAACTGTGCGATAGATAAATGCTGTGTAACCTAAAATATATATTATGGAAATCATCAACTATTAAAACAATTTTGCCTTGCGAGTGTACTAATAGTTCGTATGGTTACTGACTCATTTAAATTATTCTCTAGTTTCCCCCCTGTTAGATGCATTGTTATTGAACTATTACATAGTCGATTTGCACAAGAGGGACATCTCCATCCTTCATTGCAAAAAGGGCTCTGGAGTAAAAATTACAATGAATGCAATCTTTGCTCCAGAACCCGTATATTATTAAGCCTTAGTATTTATTCCAAGTTAATAAAGTATCAAGTGGTAAACGTACTTTTTCAAATCCTGCTTTCATTCCTTTTCCAAGGGAGATTAACATGACCGGTTTGAAGTTTTCCGGTACATTGAATGCTTCAACAAATTTGTCTTCATCAAATCCTCCCATTGGTACTGTATCCAATCCTTTTGCTTTTGCAGCTAACATGATTTGCATGGAAACTAAGCCACCGTCAATCATTGCTACACTTAAAGCTTTTTCAGCGGAAAAGTTACTGTAATTATGCATAATTGAAGCTACATATGGCTCTTTGATTTCATTCTTCATAATGCCTTTATTAACTAGTTCACCATAAATTCGCTCAGCGTTTTTGTAACCTTCTATATCAGCCAACACGGCAATGACAGCAGAGGCATCGACAATTTGTTGTTGGTTATTTGCGATTGGTAACAATTCTTGTTGGACTTGCTTATCTTGAATGACAAGGAATCTCCATGGTTGTAAGTTAGAAGAAGATGGCGCTTGAATCGCAATATCCAGGATTTCACGAATTTCTTCTTCAGTCATCACGTATTCTGGATCGTATTGGCGAACTGATCTCCGTTCTTTTGCGACCGTAATAAAGTCTGTATCAGTAAGGACCTTTGGCTTTTCAAGTGGTATATTCAATTCTTTTGATTTATTTAGGTACTCTTCTTTACTCATTGTATTTTTTGTCATGTATAATGACCTCCATTTAACTGTGTTTATTACAGGAACAGTATATATCAGATACTGTTCTTATGTCAAATACAGTTTAAGAAAAACGAAACCCTATTAGTTTCGTTTCTCACTCTAAGATTTTGATTGTAAATCAGCAATCGTCTTTTGTTCAAGACCTTGTATAATCCAGCTCTCCATCTCATTTTTCAAACCGCATAAAGCATCACGAGAAGATGGTTGAAAGCATTTTTTATCATTCACATCAAGGAAGCCTTTTGAAAAAGGTTCAGATTTTATTGCAGAGTATATATCGGCAAGTATGATTTGATCAGGATCTTTGGCAAGTGAATATCCTCCATCCCTGCCTTCCTTAGCTTGAATCAGCCCTGCCTTTACTAAATTACTTAATATTTTTCTAAGAAAACCAGACTCCGAGTTAAGCTTTGTTGCCAACTTACTGCTGTTACATAATCCCTCATGATCTGCAAGAACAAGTAGAGCTTGTAATGCAAGACTGAACCACATTATACTGGAAACCTTTTCGGTCATTTCTTTCACCTCTCCTCTACTTTAAACTATTTTAATGCATATACAACGAGGTATCAAAGAATTCTGCCGGAAAGCCACTCTTTTTCCAGAACGTTAAATGATATGGATGGATATCTTTCTGGATACGAATTTATAACCATATTTATAACCATCATGCTTTTTATTTAACCAACGCAGTATTAGTCTATCAACACTGACGTTATTTTATTATCCTTGTATTCACCTTTGTAGCATAAGAAAGAACGGATTGTCTCCGCTTTTTATTGAATGATTCCCCCTAAGAGGGAATAAGTGTTTACTTATCATTCCATTTTTCTTTGTATTCATCATAAGCCGCTGTCCAGTGATAGGGCTGTACCTCTGACAATGTTTTAAAAGTTAGGTCTCGTCCTGGTAAACTAACTGCTACTTTAACTGTTGGCCCCCAATAAAATAGTCTTTCTTGGCAAACTCCACAGGGAGAAAGCACTTTAAACTCTGACTTCTCATCATCACGAACTACACATATCGAATGCGTAATCTTTTTATTCAATTTATGGGCCTCTAAAATAGCTCCTGTTTCCATACACAGATTTGTCGAATCGTTTATTATATTAGGAGCGACACTTGTAAGTATTGAACCATCTTCTAAAGCCATTGCTGCTGCTCCACCCCAACCTTCGGGGTATCTTTTTTCTATTAAGTTAGTAACTGCATCAAATAATTTTTGCTCTGTATTCAAGTCATTACCTCCTTTATCATTAGTTAAATTCTAACAACCAATCTATTCGAGGTATAGTTTTTTTAAAGCGAAACTGCCCCTTTAGTTGCATTTGAAAAGAGGCTGCCTCAGCAACCTCTCTTATAAGCAACCGTTTGTTCGTTTTGGTAATTACAGGAAAATATTTTGGGTTTATCGTGAAAGAGTACCTTGCAGTCGATTCACTTCAGCAATCACTTTTTCTTCATCGATCGTTAAGCATCCGCCATCTTTCACAACCATCTTGCCATCAATGTATACATCACATACATCATTTCCGCGTGCTGCGTAAAGTAAATGCGAATACGCTTCACTAAGGGGTTGTAGATGCTCTTTATCATATGGATAAATAGTGATGAAATCTGCTTTTTTATCTACTTCCAAAGAACCCGTATGACCCATGCCAATCGCTTCGGCTCCCATTCTTGTGGCCATGGCCAGTGCCGTTTGCGCAGGGAATTTGGTAGCATCTTTATAAATGCCTTTTTGAAGCAATGCAGCCGTTCTCATTTCCTCGAACATATCGAAGTTGTTATTGGAAGCTACGCCATCTGTTGCAACTCCCACTTTAATGCCTGCATCCAGAAGGCTGACTATATCAGCAATCCCCGATCCCAGCTTTAAATTACTAATTGGATTATGGGCAACACGTACATCATGCTGTTTTAATATCGCTCGCTCTTCATCGTTTAGAACCACACCATGGGCCATCACAGTTGGTTGATCAAACAGGCCTAAACGGCGAAGGTGCTCGACAGGACGGAATCCGTAACGCTTTTCGATGTCCAGAATTTCAAAGTCCGTTTCCGAAACGTGAATGTGTACCATCAAATCATTCTCTTTAGCAATCCGTGCACTCTCCAAAATCGCCTCAGGCGTACAAGCATACGGGCTATGAGGTGCCACCATGGTTGTCAGGCGGCCATCGGCAAACGTTTTATAGTTTTTCGAAAACTGCTCAGCCCCCATGAGGTTCGCTTTTTGTTCTTTTTCCGTACCTAAGCTAAAAATCGTATAGGAAAAGGCACCACGAATCCCGGTTTCTCCAATCGTCTGTATGACAGCATCCGAATCTATACCATTAGGATTAAACATATCCGAAAATGTAGTTGTTCCTGATTTTAACATCTCCAAAATGCCAAGCTGGGTACTAACAGAGGCGATTTCTGTTGTAAACTGGCTCTCAATCGGCCATATTTTAGTTTCAAGCCAAGGCTTCAGCAACATGTCGTCTCCAATCCCGCGTAAAAGGGTCATCACAATATGCGAATGGGCATTCACAAGTCCAGGTAGAACCCATTTTCCGCCAAGATTCACTACTTGATCTACATCTGTCAGTTGCTCTTCAGAATGCTGTCCGATGTAGGATATGCACTGATCTTGCACAATCATCATGCCGTTTTCAAAGATTTGATTTTCCTTGTCCATAGTAAAAAAGTTACCGTTAATATAAATTGTTTTCATTTTTTATTTCCTCCAAAATTATTTCGCATCATTAGAAAAACTTCTTTCTATTCTGCTTTATTAAAAAGCTCCGTTGATAATCCGCTGTATGCCTTCCAAGCTGAGATTTGCCAACCAACCCTACTGCACTTGGGCAGTCTATTGCTGAAGACATGTTCTTTTCAACTACACTTATTATTCTTTCGATATATTTAGCTAACGACAGATAACTATCTATATGAATATCCTCACCTATATAGTGTTAATTACTACTTCTTCTACAATTAAATATTTTCTAGGCTGTGCACTTTCCACGATGATATCTGCCATATCATCCGGATCCATCAGATTCTTCGTCTGTACTAGAGTGAAAATTCTGTTCCAAAATTCGCTAAGTTGTACTTTTACGAACGGTTTAGCAACACGCTTGAGACTGCCAAATCCAAATGGAACTTAAAAAAAACACTTCAAACAAACAAAAAAAGCTATCACAATGACAGCTCCGATTTTAAAGTAAAGCATCCGTTAGTTCAAGAACAATATGACTTTTCCACAAATACCCTTCAAATAAAAGCTTTCTTCAAGTTGCCGTAGACTACGGTAACTTTATTTGCGACCTCTATTAAATTGATTTTAAGAAATTAAAGCTTCATTTTTAGACCCTCATGTGTCGCTTTAAATCCTAAACGTTCATAAAAACGTAACGCTTCTTCTCGCTTTTTATCAGTCGTTAGCTGAATAATATGACAGCCACGCTCTTTTGCACGCTCGATTGCCCATAGAATTAACTTGGTTCCTATACCTTTTCCCCGTTCTGTAGATGCCGTTCGAACCCCTTCAATAGTAGCTCTCCAACCACCTTGATGTGTAATATAAGGAGTAAAAGTAATCTGTTGAACACCAACGATTTCTTCACCAAGGCACGCAACAATCAATTCATTATTCAGGTCTGAATCAATTGATTCAAATGCTTTTAGATAACTTTCTGGAAGAGGATTTTCGTAACGTTCTCTTGTCCTACCCAATTCATCGTCCGCAAGCATTCGTACAATTTCATTTAGGTCTTTTGCTGTGGCCATTCTAAATTTAACCATACTAACCCTCCAAGATTTAAGATAAGGTACTTTAGTACAAGTATACAATCATCCCTTAAAACGTAAACATACGTAATATCCGCGACCCATTTCATTTGGCGTAGTATTTACTCCACAAACTTGATTGAATCATTCAATATCTTTATTGTAAATGTAATAACTTTATTATAAATTCAATAACTGGAGTTAGTATAGTTTCATGGACACATTTTAGTTAAGTCCTTACAATAATTTTTGAGAGGATGTGTCCGTCTTGGAACGTAAGAATACAAGT
>NZ_JBNNTG010000075.1:0-8431 GCF_050278525.1 Peribacillus sp. NPDC096540
TTAAACTGAACCGCCGTATACCGAACGGTATGTACGGTGGTGTGAGAGGTCGGAGGCTAGGCGCCTCCTCCTACTCGATTTTATGCAACTATCGGGGCAGGTTAGTTGAAGAAGAAGTCGAATTTTTTTTAGTGATTTCATCAAGAGCAAAAAAGATTATCGAGCAAATAATCGCAGGTATAGAGAAACCGGGGTCAATAAAGTATGTACCTAACCCAAATCCAATATGAATTAATCCAGATAACCAGAATCGAATATTGAAAAACTTCATTGAGACAAATTCAGCAATTAGTGAGACAGGTAAGCCATAAACGAAATTTCCAATTAAACTATAAAAAAGCAGAATAATAGTAAAACCAAATAACTCTCCATTTAAATTAAATGATTGTTCCTCAATCATAGAGATTAGAAAAGAGATTAGAAAAAATCCAATTGTAAAGGTCAATGATGAATAGAAAGCCACTTTAATTTTTCTAAATTTATCTTTAAACAGAATCTTTCTAATAATAGGAAATAGAAACCCAATCGTTATAATAACAAGTAAAGTTTTAATTATTATGGGTGTAGTTGAAACAAGTAGTATTATTAAAAAGACAAGCACGGAGAAAACAAGAATATAAGAATTTCCTTTTATCATTAGATACCTCGAACCTTTTTAGCTTTATTGTACAATAAGTCAAAGTTAGAAGGAATTAGGTGTTTCAAGACAATAATTATTTCCAAGTGTAAATCCTTAATGAACTAACAGGTGCGTTTGCGCCATAAGAAGGCCGCCAATTGGCGGCTATTTTAATGTACGATCATTTACATAATCATACATTCATATTCAAGTAATATTCAGCTAGTGAAGGTTAGTGAAAGAAGGAATAAATCCTCACTTAGATAAGAATAATACCTTGGTGATCAAACTGGAGATTATGTTTGTACAACATGTGGTGAAGC
This sequence comes from Peribacillus sp. NPDC096540, assembly GCF_050278525.1. Taxonomy (NCBI): domain Bacteria; kingdom Bacillati; phylum Bacillota; class Bacilli; order Caryophanales; family Bacillaceae; genus Peribacillus; species Peribacillus sp. NPDC096540. The sequence continues at coordinate 943 of NZ_JBNNTG010000075.1, forward strand.
TGGATGGGCTACATGTTTAACTGATTCTCCAAGTGAATTTCCAGTTGCTTTCATATTGCAAAGATATGCTAAGAATCCAATATCATCTTACATTGCTTGAATCTTTCGAGAAAATAAAGGTATAATTATTTATAATTAATTGATGATAAAAGATAATGGGGTAGGAAAAAAATGATTGCAAAAACAGAAGAAGATTTTAATGGTTTGAAGGAAATTGGCAAAATTATTGCCTCCATTAGAGATGAATTGGTACAAAGAACAATTCCTGGCATAACGACCAAAGAACTTGATGATATAGCCGGAGAACTTTTAGAAAAAGCAGGTGCAGTTTCAGCTCCAAAAGGTGAATATGATTTTCCTGGCTATACTTGCATTAGTCTTAATGAAGAAGTGGCTCATGGTATTCCGGGTCATCGGGTTATTCATGAAGGGGATCTAGTAAATGTAGATGTATCTGCTTCAAAGAACGGTTATTTCGCAGATACAGGAATCTCATTTGTAGTAGGAGAAGGAGAAGAAGTATTAACGAAAATATGCGACGTTGCTAAAAAGGCATTTGAAGCAGGTCTTAAGAAAGCAAAACCCGGTTCCAAAAAAAGTAGAATCGGAAAAGCAGTATTCGAAACAGCGAGACAGCATGGATTCACTGTTATCAAAAACCTTACAGGACATGGTGTTGGACGTAGAATACACGAAGCACCTGACCATATTTGTAATTATTATGATCCATGGGATAATGAAATATTAAAGGAAGGGATGGTTATCGCATTCGAGCCATTTATCTCAACCTTTGAAGAAGAAGTATTCCAAAAAGAAGACGGTTGGACCTATGCTACAGAAAAAAGCTATGTAGCTCAATTGGAACATACGATTATCCTTACTAAAAATGGTCCGATTATTGTCACACTTTAATTCAAGCATACACAAAAAAGATTCGTATGAATTAGTATCAAGCAAAAGGATCGTCAAGATCAGCAATATACCTTGGGCTTTTTTTCGCTAACGAATACGTTAGTGAAAGGGGTGGGGGTTGAGGTTCTTGGCGTCACTTTGTTAGACCTTACATAGAAGTACATAAAAAGGATATCCATTTTGAACTGCACCCCAATTGTTAGACAACATCTAATAATTGGAGGTGCAGTTTTTTTGACTAAATATACGATAGACGAAAAATTACATGAAGTTTTAGAGTACTTGGAAGGGAAAAAATCCTATAAATCCATTGCACAAGAAAGAAATGTAGGTTAACCCGCTCTGAAAAGATGGGTATGGAAGGAATTGCCTCATCCTATACAAATTACACTCTGTTCTTTAAACTAGAGATACTTAAATATATGAAGGAATATGGGGCATCGATCTGCGAGACCGCTGTACACTATAACCTTCCTTCCGATTCTACACTTTTGAAATGGGCAAATCAGTTGAAGGAAGGAGGTATAGACGCCCTTAAACCAAAGAAAAAGGGGCATATGAAAAATGGGTGACTGACGTCACAGAATTCCATCTAGCTAGGGAGAAACTATACTTATCGGCCATTCTTGATCTGTTTAATGGAGAAATCATCGCCTATAATATCGAATCTCGGCCTGTTTATTCCCTCGTTTCCAATATGCTGGAGAAAGCCTTTGACCGCTTGGAATTGAAAGATTCACCCATTCTTCATTCAGATCAGGGCTGGCATTACCAGATGAAACAATATTCGCATGATTTGAAAAGACTTAAAATTACACAAAGCATGTCCCGTAAAGGAAATTGTCTCGATAATGCGGTCATTGAAAACTTCTTTGGCCCTATTAAAATCAGAGTTACTCTATCTTCAAGAATTTGAAAGCATGGAGCATTTCAAACAAGGACTAGAATAGAAGAATATTTCCATTACTACAATCATCAACGATTCAAGGTAAAATTAAAAGGCATGAGCCCGGTAGATTACCGAGTTCATGCCCTCAAGGCTGCCTAATTAAATAAAGTGTCTAACTTTTTGGGTTCACTTCATTTTGAAGATCCTTTTTTTTATGTTAATTGTCTTAAGGAAGTATTACATCGCTTAAGCCACTCAATATCAATGTACGAAAATTACACTTATCATACATTCTTATTAAAGTGAAAAAGTACCCTTTATGAACTAAAGGAGCGGGTTAGCTCAATAAGGATTCACTGAACATTTACAAAATGTTACAATCGGAGTGACTGAGAATTACTCTATTATTCAAAGTGAGGTGTCAAATTTGGAGGAAATTCCCCAATCACCCGATAGTAATAATGCTAACCAGAAAAAATTTAGTAATAGAACTGTACTAAATATATATGGAGTCATTGCATCTCTTGGCTTAATATTATCCATAATTACAGTGCCAATATCTTTAGATGGTAATTTGAAGTTATATTATGGTGAAGAACGAATAATGGAGTCGAAGAAAATTAAAGAATTTTTAGTATTCATTTTTTGTTCAGCTATAATTTATTTTACATCAGTTAACTATTACTATATGCGTAATAAAAATTAGATTTTATTCAACTATCAGGTGCGTTGGTTACATAACTTATTAATTTACATTCTGATACCTAAAAGTATAATTTTGACATGTATTTGTCTTTTTTAAATAATGACAAGTTTTGTCGTAATTAATTGGTATACTAATTTTATCATCTGAAACAAAGGAATGGAGATTTACATGAAAAAACAGCGTAACATTATTTTATACATTGGTACTTCAATTGATGGCTATATTGCAAATGATGATGGTACATTAGAGTGGTTAGAATCAACAGAAGTAGAAGGAGATTCTGGCTACAATTTACTCCTAGAAAGAATTGACACTGTTGTTATGGGAAAAGGAACTTATGATGTCATTCGTGGATTTGATATGAATTATCCTTATCGTGATTATAAAAATTATGTATTTTCTAAATCTGTTAGTGGATCAGATGAATATGCTTCATTTATTGATGAAGATGTCAAAACTTTCATTAAAAATATAAAACAAAAGCCTGGTAAAGATATATGGTTAATTGGTGGAGGAAACTTAGCTCGTGAATTTTTTAAGGGAAATTTAATTGATGAATTCCAGCTAGCCATTGCACCTATTATTTTAGGGAAAGGAATCTCCCTTTATAACGGAGATGATATTACTCAAAAATACACATTAACCAAAGTAGAAAAATTAGGTCAACTTGCTATGCTTCATTATATGAAAAAATAATTTTCATTATCTTTCCCTTTTATAGTAGGGAAAGATTTTTACCTTTTCAACTACATTTTTTACTGATAACCCTTCGGAAATTAATAGATGTTTATATAACTAACGGGTTCGTTAGTTCAAAAAGGAATAACAAGGAGTGAGTGGAAATGAGTTTGGTTTCCTATTTTGATATGTCCCACTCCTGCTAACGTCTTGAACATCATGTATCCGATTATACAAGTGAACGATCTCGTGCATTAGGGTATCCATTGTTTCGTAGAAATCCAAGTCAAGAAATTCTGGTGTTAAGTTAATTTCAAACATCTTATGTAAAAACGGCAACATTGTAAGTATATTACTTATAAAATAACCGAACTGGAACTTATTATTCACTTTGTTTTTTACCCGAATTACATGACAGATTCATGTTACTATCGGTTTTAATTCGGGGTATATTTCTTCTTTCTGATCTCATACTAAAGATAAGAAGGAGGGGTATCCATGGCAAAACGAACAAAGAAAAATGATGCAGACCAAAAGAACAAACAAGGATTTGATTCAAGCAAAACTGATTCAGAATTCTCTCAAGAATTTGGCAGTGCAAACGCTAATCAAGCACATAAAAATAAAGCAAAAAAAGAAAAAGCATCTAAAAATCAAGGTGAGTGGAAAGGCATGCATTAATTAATACTTGCCAGACTTGACTCATGATAAGTGATGCCTGCACCAAGTACAAAAGGTGGAGGCTTATCATGCTTCAAACTGTTTACTGAACTTTATGTAAAGGAGGAGCTTATTTAGATGACTCAATCTAAGCGACAACAAGAACGTCAATGGAAAGATCGTAAACAATCGCAGAATCCACATGGTAAGGTCAGATCATTTGAACAATTAGCTGAAGATATGGGCAAAAATGATTCTGAAACTAAGTAAAACTGTTTAAGAATGAGAGGCTATCCCAAAGGGTCAGAGCCCCACATAATAGTGCGGTCACTCCTTTGGGGTACCCTCTCTTTGTCGTTACCTAAAAGGTCATAATTATCGGGAGTGATAATTATTAATACAGAAATACCGATTAATGAAGATGAATATTCAGATGGATTTTTTTTATATTGGCGGTTGTTTTGCCGGTGAGTTTGACTTGCTAAATGTAAAGAAATATCAGTTTACTATTTCTTACGTTTATGAGGTATCCAGTCATTGGGGAATTGAGATTTCAGAATATATGAACCCAAAAACATGTGCCGAATCCAAAAAGAAACTAATAGAATTAAAATTATGGACAGTTACCTTGAGAAAGGTGATTTTTTTGAACTGTATAGTTGTTGGGTAGGAGAAGAAGCTGATAAGCGAGATGGTGAGATAACCCTCCAAATCAATAACTTTAATATTGACTGGATTGAAATTCCCGAAAAAACGTTAGTTAGATTTGATTAAGGAACACAAAAATGATCAATCTTTTTTCAAAACATGCCCTTCTATTTTTTTCATTTATCAAGGTTTCTTGTATTAATTTGATCAAACTTTGTTTCAAAGCTACACCTAACTCCAAAATCCGAACGAATTTTGCCTTCTATTATTTAAAAATTATTGAAAAACTTAAACTTAATGGTGTTACAGGCTACAGTTAATCCTGCAAATCAAACTGAATATAATCAAGGTTGTAGGAACCTGGGCTTGTGACCTTGACTGTAAATATGTGAGTACCTTTTTTTAGGTAGCGGTACTCCAAATTCTGAAGTTCGAATGCACGTTTGTGAGTTGTATTTTTCAGCTCGATCTCCCCGCTTGTTTCACCAGCCCAATCCAAGTTGATGGTGCCAGCCGGGGTAGCTGCTGCTGAAACTCTGCCGGAGATTTTATATGTTCCTGACTTCTTAATATTCACTTCGTATTTCGCCCACTCACCATCCATGTTATGGCTTACAGCAATAGCTCCATCGATTTCGCAAACATCAATTGAATCTTGATCGGCTGTATTACAGAGGTTGGCGTCCTGATCAAAATACCCGGTACCTTGTCCACCGCCAAGATGGTCCTCAGCCTGAACCCGAACTGTACGGTTTCCGGTATCGTACCCCCAGTGTCGCATGTTGCCTCCATTACGCCAGTAATCCATAGCTTCAATATTGTCAGTCTGCATCATATTAACTCCAAGCTTTGTTACTGCCTTCCATCCAAGATTTACATCTCTTAGTGAAGCCTCATCCGTGTATTTTGCAGCAAGGCCATACCACATTACATTTACTAAGACCCTGCTATTTTTCTTGATTTGTTTCACCTTCTCTGGCTGAATCTGCGGATCTGAAAGATCATCAAAGACAATTTCATAACCGACCGGCTGACGCCCCGGGAACGTTCCTACAGTGTTGGCGCTGTCATCAAGGATAATGTGCATATATAGGATTTCTGGATCTTTTGCCATAAATTCGGCTGCTTCTTCAACATTTGGGCTGCCTTTAAACAGACCGTGATCTACTGTGTCGGTTTTAACGAGAACCTCGTACATTTTATCCCGGATCTCCCAGCCCTTATCCAGGTTAACAATTGCACGGTCCTTTACTGCAAGCATGACCTCTTCAAGCGTTGGAATTTTGTGCTTGGTGAGCGCTGCCGTTTTACCTCCGAGACCTTCCTTGAGGCGAAGATTCTTAATTTGAGCCAGTGTGAGGTCAGAAACCTTTCCTTTGCCATTGGTAGTACGATCAACGGTCGTATCGTGCATTAATACAGGTACACCATCAGCAGTTAGCTGGACATCTATTTCTACAACTTCGGCGCCGTCTTCAATAGCCTCATTGATTGCTGCAAGCGAGTTCTCTGGATATTCACGCCATTGGCCCCGGTGAGCCAGGATCATGAGTGGTGCATCTTCACTATGGTCGAGCAACTCTGCGTGAATCTGTTCAAAGGACTTGTTTTCTTGGACAGGAATTGGATTAGAAGCCGTTGCTCCTGCTTGCTGTACCGGTACTAAGGCAGACGCTATTAACCCTAATAAAAATATTTTTTTTAGCTTCATTATTGTTCATGCTCCTTTCAATTTTTAATCAATTAAAGATTGTTTTAATATTTTCAACCTCCCAACATAGTTACTGAACGGATCCATTTTACAGTTTCATTATACTTTCACTATGTAATTAAATATTATAATTAGATAATTTTTTACAAATATTAACATAGGTTTTACAAAGTTACCATTCGTTATCCTTGTTGGCCTAGTCAAAGGATTTCGGAAAACCGAGAGATGTTGTAAAAACTATTAAATTTCTAGTGAGCGATGAAGCAGATTGAATTACAGGTCAGATTATTCATTCAGAAGGGGGATTTAAAAGGTAAATTAAACTAAAAAACGCTTTTGTTCTAGAACCTTATTGTTGTATTAAATTCCAAGGATAGATATCAATTTGTGAAGGAGTGTACTTAAACTAACGGGTGCTTTACTTTAATAAGAGAGTGGCTTTGGCAGCTCTTTTTGTTATGGACCTATCGGGGCAGGATAGTTGAAGAAAGCTCTATTATTTTCACTGTACATGATAAAATTTTATAAATGGAATTTTGTAGAAAACAGTTTAATTTGTGGGGGCGGAATTATGAATATTGGAAACGAATATTTAAAAATCGTAATTGAAAGATTTAAAAGTGTAAAAAGTCTTGGAGATAAAACGATAAACCAATTATCTAAAGAGGAAATCTATTGGACTTATAATGACGAGTCAAATAGTATTGCAATAATTGTAAAGCATTTAAGTGGAAATATGGTTTCAAGGTGGACTGACTTTTTAACAACAGACGGAGAGAAGGAATATAGAAATCGTGACGAAGAATTTTTAGATGATATATCTTCAAAATCAGAGCTCACGATTGTTTGGGAAAAGGGTTGGCAAACCCTAATTGATACATTAACTGGTTTAAGTGAGAAAGATTTATTAAAAAAAATATATATTCGTGGAGAAGGTCATTTGGTATTAGAGGCTATTGAGAGGCAATTGGCACATTATTCTTATCATGTGGGACAAATTGTTTATATTGGTAAACAAGTAAAAAATAATAAATGGGAAAGCCTCAGTATACCAAAGGGAAAATCTGAAGAGTATTTAAAACAAATGCTTGATAATCACCGAGAGTAAACAATCAAAAAAGAGGATACAGATTCGCTTTTCTTCTTGAACTAACGGGTGCGTTAGCTAAAGATCGGAGCTGTCTTTATGCCAGCTTTTTCTTGTGTGCCAGGCATGGCAACTATCTAGGTGGTGAAAGTCCACTGTGGGGGTACACATCGACCAACCACTAAGGAAGCGCAAGGT
>NZ_JBNNTG010000076.1:0-8248 GCF_050278525.1 Peribacillus sp. NPDC096540
AGCGCGTCCAAGGGAGACCCCACAGGCGCAAAGGCGCCGAGGAGGCTCCCGGACCGCCCGCGGAAAGCGAGTGCCCTACGTTCCAATCAACGTTCAAATTTTTAAAACCCTCAAAAAAACTGTAGACAAACTCGATTTTCATCGAGTTTGTCTACAGTCTGGCAGCACATCCTTTTATAATGGATGTGCTGTTTTTCATTCCCTCAGTTCCCCCACCATACAGTTGCTTTATTTTATCCACGTATAGAAGATAAAAAACAATCTTCAATAATTATTTATCAATAGTAATCTTTTCCTTTTAGCACTGAATAATATTAAGAAGTAAAAGGTATATTGTTAAGAAAGGAGTGAGTTAAATTGGATAAGATTTCAGTAAAAAATGCTTTTGAGGATACAGGCTATCTTTTTTTATATGATAAATTCAGTTATCAATTTTATGTAACCGGAATATTTGATTTAGTGGATCAACAAGCTATTATTGTTGACTTTTTAAATTCCTATAGCTTTGATGATAAATGTTCACTCTTTTTTGACGATTTTTCCTTTTTCTTTAATTGTTTTCATTATTCCTATCAAAAACAGAAGTGGTCAACTTTCCTAAAACCCGAATATGATGAACATATTTGCTAAAATCAAAAAATACTGGGTTATAGACCCAGCCATTTAATTTACATTTTAAAAAAAGGATATGGATGGTAGTAAAGATAAGGTAATCTGTAGCCGCCAAAAACAGGACCAACTAATGTGCCCGCAGGAAAAACTCCCAACAGTTCGCTTACATAAGGACCTCCAAAACCAAAGCTGAAGGCCCGAGGTACGAAAATAATGATTGTTAAAGAAATTGACATTATAGCTCTTACCGGTATTCAGCTAATAATTAAATTTGAAATGAATTATCTTTTTTTACCTTTTCTATATTTTCTTCATATTGTGATACATTTTTAGTGTTAGGAACAAACAGGCTTAATACCAAAGAAAGTGTAAGCCCTCCCATCATGAATCCTCCAAATACCCAAGGCGATGGGCCAAATGCATCTACCATTGTTGTCCATAGCATTGGACCAAAACCTACTATAGCTGCGGCCATTTGATAACCGAATGATAGCCCAGTATATCGAACTTTAGCTGGAAAGAGTTCAGAGAACAATGTTCCTTGTGTAGCAAAGATAGCCGCCCAGATAATACCGAGCATGGCAGCTTGCATATAGTACAACCAAGTCGCTCCATGTTCAATCATGATAAAGTAAGGAATTGCAAGAAGAAACATAAGTACTAATCCACTAATATAGATAACTTTCCTACCGATGAAGTCAGAAATGTACCCAACCACTGGAATTGTAATAATCATCGTAGCACAGCCAATAGTTAGAGCCGTTAAGGCTATTTCGTTTGAATAACCCAAATAGGTAGTAGTATAGACAAGCACAAATGACATTAGAAATACATTGAAAAACCCATCTCCAATTTTAAGCCCAATCACATGAAAAAGGCTTTTACGATGATTGCGGAATGTTTCTACAATAGGTACTTTCGCAATTTCTCCACTTTTCTTCTGCTGTTGGAAAGCCGATGTTTCATCAATTCCCCCTCTGATCCAAAGCGCCAAAACGATTAGAACAGCACTAAAAAGGAAAGGAATCCGCCAACCCCAGGCTAAAAACTGAGCATCGGTAGTCAAGTAGGCTATAAGCGTAAGACTGAAAGAACCCGCTACCAAACCTAATGGAACCCCTAATTGTGGAACAGAACCGTAAAGTCCGCGACGACCTTTCGGTGCGGATTCGGTCGCCAAAAGGACTGCTCCTCCCCATTCTCCTCCTAAGGATATTCCCTGAATAAGCCTTAGGACAACCAATAATATAGGCGCTAGCAGGCCAACTTGATTATAAGTAGGGAGTAAACCAATAAGAAATGAACTACCTCCCATACCGATGAGAGTACACATTAGAGTAGCTTTTCGTCCTATTCTATCTCCAAAGTGTCCAAAAATAATACTTCCTATTGGTCTCGCAGCATAACCTATCCCAAAGGTGGCAAATGCAAGAAGAAGGGCAATTGATGGATCTTGACCTGAAAAAAAGAGAGTTGAAAATACTAAGCCCGTAGCGGTACCGTACAAGTAAAAGTCATACCATTCAATAACTGAACCGGAAAGACTTGCCAATAAAACTCGATTTTTATTCATATAGAACATCCCCTTTTGATAGAACTCTGTCATTTTTCAAATAACATTGTCCCAATTCTATTAATTTATAAAAACTATTGGTATTTGAGTTTCGTTATTATTAACAAATCTTTAGGAATGAGCTTTAAATTTTTGATTATGTATTTGTCGTAAGATGTGTTTCTGCACTTTTCCCACTGGGGTTCTGGGAAATTCATCAACAAATTCTATTGTATCAGGGACTTTAAATTTGGCTAAGCGTTTGCGACAGTAAAGAATAAGTTCATCTTCTGTGATATCGGAATTTTTATGTAAAATAACATATGCCTTAATAGCTTCGTCGCGCAGCTCATCAGGAATGCTGATTACAGCAGCCTCATAAACCCCTTCATAATCTGCCAGAGCACTTTCAACCTCATTTGCCGCAACATTTTCACCTGCCCGTTTAATCATATCTTTAATTCGATCAACAAAATAAAAGTAACCATCATCCCCGATTCTGCCATTATCGCCTGTGTACAACCAACCATCTCTTAATGTTTCTTTCGTTGCCTCTAAATTTTTATAATACCCCTTCATTAATGATCGACCCGGAATCCCTTTAACTACGATTTGACCTGATTGTCCATTTTGTACTTCATTTCCTATTTCATCGACTATTTTTACTTCATAACCTATGGTAGGCTTTCCAATACTTTTATTATTGCGAATCCCATCTAATGGATTCATTAGTGGTACTCCCACAGTTTCAGTCATTCCATACATCTGTAGTAAAGAGACATTATACTTCCCTTCAAAATCCTTTAATTGTTCTTCCGAAACCGACTGAGCAAACCAGATAACTCTTAAAGAATGATTATTATCAGTTTGATCGAATTTCTGTGCAAGAATCATTCTTATAGGTGCAGCGAATAAGGAACCTACCGTTGCACCTAAGCTTTTGGCTTGTTTGAAATAACGCGAAGCACTAAATCGTTCGGTTATTGCAATACTGCCCCCTACTACTAGAGCAGACATTGTAGAATAATACTGTGCATTTCCATGAAACAGTGGAAGAACGATTAATTGCCTATCATTCGGAGCTAAGCGAATTGATTTTGACATAACTTCCCCTGTGAATAAATAGTTCGCGTGAGTAATCTGAACTCCCTTTGGTTTTGATGTCGTTCCTGATGTATAAAGTAACGCAGCCACATCCTCGGAATCTACATAAATATCCGGTAAATCAGATTTAGCTTTTGCTATTAAGTGCTTTAAGTTTTTATCCACATATTTCTCACTTTCATATCGAGCTAGCAATATTTCCTGTAAATATGGTAGACTTTCACGTGTGTTTGTAAATTTGTCTAAATATTTCTCTTCCGTAATGAGAAGTATTGATTCCGAATGATTCAGTAGATATTCCATTTCATCTTTAGTAGCTAAAATGTTGGTTGGAACCATAATAGCTCCGATATTAGCCAATGCAAACCACGAAGTCATAAACTCTAGACAGTTTGGGAGGTGCAATGTGACATGTTTACCTTTCGTTACACCTAAATCAATAAATACATTACTCAAACGATTTACTATATCAGCAAATTCACCATAAGTTAATTCAAATCTCTGCTGTTCTATATCTTCAAAAAGTAGAAACGTTTTATCTTGGTGCTTAGCTGCTTGCTCGATTAATAACTCTTTCAAAGTTCTATTTCCGACAATATCCACAGCATTTTCCCCCTTTTAATTTCAGCATGTTTGCCACACCCAAATAAAACGCTTACATTTCTCAACAAAGAAAACAAAATAGAGACTACATTCACAAACTACAGTCTTCGATTTTTATTATAAATAAACATCCAATCTCAGTCAATTAATTTTCAGAATATTTATAATTCTATTATAATTATGATAATTTGGTAATTCCATGCTTTATAGCATCAAGCTATTTAGAAATAAATAAAGAACATCTCCTCAAATCCTGTATAATTAACCTTATTAAAAAACGATCAACAGACTCTAGTGATGCCCTAATCCTAATGAATAGCGCCTGATAGATGTATAAACAAGTTGTTATTCATAATAATCGCCTAAATAAAATAAGGTTTATAGTTATGAGAAGTTCTACGAATGGCAATTTTTAAACCACTTTTTAAAAAGGAGAGATTTAAATGGCACATTCTACCCCAAGACAAATTAAATCCCAACAAACTAAAAAGAAAATTTCGGAAGTAGCACTGGATCTTTTTAGCAAGAAAGGATTCAATCAGGTTACTGTTGATGAAATCGTAAGTGTTAGCAATACATCAAAAGGTGCGTTTTATGTGCATTTTAAATCTAAGTATGAAATCTTCATTGAAAAGTTTAAAGAAATTGATGACTTTTATGCCTCTTTCACTAAAACAATACCTAAAGACCTTAGCTGTAGTGAGAAAATTCTTCTCTTAACCAAATCTCAAATGTATTTTTTGAGAGATGACTTGGGGAAGGATTTGATGAGAACAGTTTACATTAGTGCATTGATTCCAAATCAACCTAATTCTCTATCAGACACAGATAGAACGCTATACAGAATCGTTCATTCATTTGTTCAAGAAGGACAAGATGTAGGAGAATTTAGAAAAGAGATTCCATCTGAAGAAATTACTATGTTGATCACACGTTGCATGAGAGGAACACTTTATGATTGGCTTATATTTGGAGGCAATTTTGATCTTGTAGAAGAAATTCAAAAATTTATTCGTACCATTTTAGTTGAGAACATATCGACAAAATATTAGAAATATGACACTTATTTTTAACGTGTCATATTTTTACTAGCCTATTAAAAGCTAAATAAAACCACAGAAGCCTCCAAATCTTTTAGAAATATAGAAAGTGCGCATAGACATCCTAACACGACTCCACAAAAAAAAGGTAAGAGCATAATAATGCTCTTACCTTTTTCAACTTCACTTTGCTACTTCTTCTTTCCCTGCCGCCATATTCATATTCGTTTCAGCATTCTCTTGATTGATTGTGGTCGGGAACAAATTACGCTTACCAGAGAAATTCTCAAGTAAGTCTTTGACATCAATGCCTGAAGAAGCCTTTAATGACTCCTGCAGTGTTGCCATTAAATTCGTTGCATACCCAGTCACTTTATTCGCACCGCCATTCGCACCACTTCCACCCGTATCCACTACGGTAATTTTGTCGATATTACTAAGTGGACCTGCTACTTGTTTAGCATATTCCGGCAGCATTTTCAAAATCATATCCATCACGGCCGCTTGACCAAACTGTTCAAAGGCTTCAGCTATCTTCTCCTTAGCTTCCGCTTCTGCCACCCCTTTTAACCGGATAATTTCTGCTTCCGACGTACCTTGTGCCCTTTGTGCATCCGCTTTTGCAAGTCCATCCATTCTGACACGTTCTGCTTCTGCTTTCGCCATAGCTTCAATTTTATATTTATCGGCATCCGCTTCTGTAATCTGTTTCATCTTATTAGCAGAGGCTGCCTGCTCTACCGCATAGCGGTCAGCATCCGCCTTTTTCTTCACCTCAGAATCATATTGCTTTTCTCGGCGGAGAATTTCTTTTTCTTCAAGCTCGATTTGCTTTTGCCGCTCGATGATTCTGATTTGCATTTCCTGTTCCGTAACTTCCTGTTTTGACCTTGCAGTTTCAAGGTCATAAGCTTGGTCAGCACGGGCTTTGGCAATATCTTGCTCGCGGCGGAACTCTGCGACCTTTAGTTTGTTAATCTTCTCCGCTTCCGCTATTTCTGTTGCCCGTTCGAGTTCAGCACGCTGGGCTTCCTTTGAGGCTTCAGCACGCTTGATTCGCGTTTCTTTCTCTGCATCCGCGGTAGCAATATCAGCATCTCTCTTAACTTGTGCAATTCTTGGTTTACCAAGGGATTCAAGATATCCATTTTTATCTCGGACATCTTTAATTGTGAACGATACGATGATAAGTCCCATTTTCGCCAAATCTTGTGAAGCCACCCTCTGTACTTCCTGGGAAAACTTTTCGCGATTTTTATAAATCTCCTCGACTGTCATCGAGCCAAGAATGGAACGAAGATGTCCCTCAAGTACCTCACGTGCTTCCTGTTCACGATCATCCTTGGATTTTCCAAGAAATTGCTCTGCCGCAGTGGCAATATCAGTGATTGAACCACCAATTTTTATAATTGATACTCCATCAGCCATGACCGGAACACCCTGCTCTGTGTACACTTCGGGAGTAGAGACTTCAAGTTTGCTTGACAGCAAGCTCAATGGCTCTGCTTGCTGGAACACTGGTAAAACGAATGCCCCTCCACCACGGACAATCTTAATTTTATTCCCTGATTCATCGATATGAACATTTTTGCTACCTAAGTAGCTTCCAGTTACGATCAATGCTTCATCAGGACCAGCCGTACGGTATTTAGTAACAAAGACAGCAATAAGTGCAATAAGTAAAAAAGCAACAATAGCAACAACAACCCAAATTAAACTAAACATAAACTACCTCCGAACCTTTTATTAATTTTGATGAGGCATCACATAAACAACCCCATTTTTGACTTCAATGATTAAGACTTTAGTATCTGATGCAATTCCTTCATTTTTAAAACTGGCAGCGGTCTTCGCAATGCTACCACTAATACTCTCAATTAAGACTTCGCCAAACCCGTCAACTGGGATGGATGTCAGCACCCTTCCAACCCTTCCTCTCAGGTCATTATCATGAAATGCTAAACTTTCCTCTGCTGATGAAATGGGAATCAAAACAAATACATTCAATAAGGTGACAGTGGACAATGAAATAAGCAAGGAAATCGCCGCAATCACTCCACTATTAAGACCTGTAACCGATTCAAATAAAAAACCACTTGCAAAAAATACTGTTAAAAAACTAAAAATGAGAGTTGGATTAAATTGGTCCGGTAATTCTATTCCGGAAAATATATCATTAAATAAAATAAATAAAAAAGTTAGTACACCGGAAATAATTAATCCATATAAATAAATTGTTTCTAATGGAACCCCAAATAACTCCATCTCGTTCATCCTTTAAATTGGATTTTTTTCCCCAATACCTAAACAGCTGAAGTAAACTTCTAACTGATTAGTTTATGCGTTGTTCTAACCTATATATGCAAAAAAAGTATTGTTATATTCCCCCTTTAAATACTTTCCCTACCAATATATACGAATTAAAGCTTTAAAGGTTTCATTTTTTTATCATTCTCTTTTAAAACCAGACAAACCTTCTCAGTACATTTTAATACTTGATCTATTAAAAACAGCTTTATAAAAAGAAAAATTCAAAATATTATTGACAGCGTTTACTTATCATATTAAAATTCTTATATGTTAACTTAACTAACAGATGAGTTTACAATAGGAGGCAACATTATGAAGGAAAGTCATGAAAAATTAAGAATGATGATGGTTACAGCCTTATTTGCAGCACTAATAGGAATATTCGCCCAAATTACTATCCCACTGCCTTTGGTTCCGATTACTGGTCAGACTCTGGCCATTGGACTGGCGGCTACTATACTTGGTTCACGTTATGGAACCTCTTCAGTTTTATTGTACTTGTTTATTGGGGCTGCCGGTGTACCGGTATTTGCTGAAATGTCTGGAGGACTTGCAAAAATATTCGGTCCAACTGGCGGTTACTTATTATCCTATATTCCAACTGTATATATTACCGGTCTGATTTTAGAAAAAACCCGTTTTACAGTTGTAATAGCTTTCCTTGCAAATATTATCGGGATGATTATTACCTTAATCATAGGGACTGTATGGCTAAAATATATGGCATCCTTAACTTGGCCAGCAGCCATTGCTAGTGGATTTGCTCCATTTGTAATTGTCGGTACCCTAAAAGCCTTCCTTGCCTCATGGCTTGGCATTACGATTCGTTCAAGGTTAGCATCTGCCAATATGCTACCTAAAAAAAATGCAACAATCTCCTAATATTTCTATCCAGGTAATCAGAAAAGAGGATACCACAAATGTGGTATCCTCAGAATGTAGACAAACTCGATGAAAATCGAGTTTGTCTACATTTTTTTTGAGGGTTTTGAAAATTCGAACGTTGATTTCCACTCCAGGCACTCGC
>NZ_JBNNTG010000077.1:0-8109 GCF_050278525.1 Peribacillus sp. NPDC096540
CCGGAGGTTTGCCGCTTGCTTCCTTCAGATTCCACGTCACCATGGACACCCTTGCATTAAGCTAACCATTACTACTGCCTTCATGGTTCGGGACTTACACCCTATAGATTGCACCAATGCCGGGCGCACGAAAAAGGTTGCCTCAGCAACCTTCCTTATTGAAGTAAAGCACCTGTTAGTACTATAAGAAAAGCGATTCTTATTAAAGAATCGCGCCCGATAATGGAATAACTATGAAGCTTCTATTAGCTGGCTTTAAACTCAATCGATTCTCGGTTTTAACAGCCAGGTTGTTTTCTTTGTATTGATTATTTATGGACTGGAACTTCAGCTGGATAAGGTTATAAGTTATTACTTTTTAACAAATCATCTAAATTGTCAACCAGATCATTTATGTCACTTAATAGTGTTATGGTATTGTTGCTAAGAATCATGATTATGTTTTCTTCCATCTTGTCTGGGAGATATTTGCATGTTTTTTGCGCAATCTTAATTAATTTCTTTTCTCCAGGGTGTGGCAACTCGTTAATCGCAAATAAGATATCGAAGTAACTTGCAAGTAACGCAGCAACCCTATGATTGACACTTATGTAGTCTTTTCTTTTTAGAGCTTTCTCGATTTGACAATAGTAGGATGTAACACTGTCTCGTAATAAAGGGTAATTTTTGTTAAGGATATTTTCTTTTAATTCTTTTGGAAAGGCTACGTTAATTTTATCCTGTAGTTTCTTTAATTGACCATTTTGATCATATAGTATTTTGGAATTTAAATAATTACTCCAAAAGCATGTAGTGTAACCGACCTGAGCCTGGAAATTCACTACCGTTTTCATAAGTTCGTTTTCAATCCAAGCATAATTTCTATATATAATTTCTATACCAATATTGGGTTCATTTAGCGTTCCATCATCTTCTGTTTCCCAATACTGGTTATTAATCTCCATATAATCCGAAAACGGTTCTAACAATTTTTTGCGAGTGCTGGTAGGGATTTCTTGATCACTATAAATATACAAATCTATATCAGAATGTTCATCTTGGGTATTTGTTGAAAGAGAGCCAGAGAGTACAACACCTTCCACTTCTTCTAACTGAGAAAATACAGATGAAATCTTCAAAATCATGTCATTAATAGTATTCATTTTGGATTTCTTCCCATCTATTTTTTATTTTTCGTATTGCCCCAATTATAGGGTATTTATGGGATGTAAACCATTTTTATATTGGTAAATTGCTACCCTTAAAACAAAAATGAGGAGATTAAAAAATTGCATTACCCTTATTCAAGAATATGGCCCAATTGTTGAACTAACCTGCCCCTATAGTTCCATAAGAAAAAGCTGCCTTATAGACAGCTCCGATCTTCAGCTAACGCACCCATTAGTTTAAGTGTTTAGCTTCACAAATTGAGTTTAATTTTTAGTAAGGTATTGTTTTACCTTATTCGCATCTTCAAAAGGATATTGATAATCAAGATTACTAGCTACTTCAATCGCTACTTGCTCAAATAAGTCAATTGTTTCAAACAATGAATTCCAAACTTGTTCGTAATCTCCATTAGGATATGTTTTCATCAATCTATCCCAAATGTCATTATCAATGTAGCCCTTTAAGTACTTACTGTTTTTTCCTACACTCAAAGAAAAATTGGTTTCTATACCAACTTTCCACTCTAGCATTGTTAACAGCATTTCTCTTACACTATTTAAGTGCTCATAGGCATAAAGTATTTCTTGTCTCCATAACCCTTTTGCTACATAAGTGGAAACCCACCAAAATTCATTACAACAATCTGAAAAAAATTCAGCAGAAGGCTTTTTTACCCAGTAATCTTTATCTGTTGGTTCAGAAAGTTTAGGCATATTCCCATCTTTATCAAATAAAATAACTGTTAATCCATCTTCAGAACAATAAATATCTTTTTCCTCAATCGGAATCAGCATTAAATCAATTCTATTACCATCCTCAAATAACATTAAATATGTGAATCTTCCTCCCAATTCAGGTGGAAACATTGCCATATTCTCTGGTGTTTGCATTATTATTCTTTTTCCAAAAACGTCTACCCAATCAGGACTGTTTAGAAACGATTGTAATTCAGATACAAGATAAACAATATCATAATCTCTGAAAGAATCTTTAGGTACATTAGAATTCGTTCGGGAACCATTCATTGCAACGGCTCGTATTCTCTCATCTTTCTCGGCTACTCGTAATATCAATTCCATCATTTCTTTTTCTGAACGCATTTTTTTCTCCTCCTAATGATTTAATTTCTTAATACATATTCCTATTAGGAGGTCCTCTAATTAGTAATAAGCAGCGTTATATAAAATGACCTATTATTGACATCTTAACCCCTCCAATTATTTTAAAATTTAAACTTAATAATGTATAAAAGTTGATTTTAATTATCACTAAACTGCTCTGTTAATTCAATATATATTAATGGTTTTATCTTCTGCTTCGTAGTCATTAAGGATTACTTTTATAATATAAAATGATTCGTCTGCGATTGCTTTGTTAGATTGTTTATTATAATTATAGGTTATTAATGCCTTCCATAAAGCCCAACCTCTTGCTCTATTCCAAGTTTCTTCATCAAAATTTAATGCATTCTTAAATATCTTTCTGCTACTATCATCAAAAAAAGTCCACGCCATTGCAGCATCACAAGAAGGGTCTCCTACACCCAAGATTCCGAAATCAATAACACCATATAATTTACCTTTTTTAACTAAGATATTTCCTGGTGCTACATCACCATGGACCCAAACTGGTTTACCATTCCATTTTGAAGCTAATGCCAGTTCCCAAATTTCTTTCAACAAGGATTCATTAAAAACATCTACATTTTTATTAATTGTATTTCTAGTTTCTTCATCGTATACAGCAATATCTCCGCCTCTGTAAAAATTATGTTTCCCAGCTATAGGACCAGTACTCGCGTCAATGGATTGTAATTCAACTAAAAATTTCCCTAAATCATTTGCAAATTGATTTAAGTCATCGATATTTTCTAAAGACAATGTTTCTCCATCTAACCATTTGTTAACAGACCAAGGATATGGGTAATCCTCACTAGGTTCTCCTTTAGCTAATGGTTTAGATATTGGTATAGAAAGATGCTCGGCAAGAATGGGTAACCATTTTTGTTCCTTTTCAACTTGAGGAGCATAGCCTTCATCACTTGGCAACCTAACGCTCATATTTTTGCCTAAATGAAAAGTCCTATTATCATTTCCACTTTTTTCTACAGGTTTTATTTCCAAATTAGACCATTCTTTGAATTGGCTGTTTATTAACTTTGAAACTAAATCTGTGTTTATTTTTATCATTTAATATCTCCTCAAAACTTTATTTATTCATCACCAAAAACCTATTTACAGTCATAACGTATACATCCTTATCAATCCTTTAATTTGATTATTTTTTTTGAAAAAGACCGAACCCAATACCCGTTGGATCCACTAAGTATGCGAGAAAAAATTCATCAAACTCCATCTTGTCTCGTACCACCATTGCACCATTGTCTTTTGCTTTGGAGATAGAATCATCTATGGAATCAACCTCTATTTGAATACGTGATCCATGAGGATAATCATTAGTTCCTTTACTTATTCCACCGTTGATTCCAGTTCTCTCAGTACCTTTTTCCGTAGAAACTGCCCAATAGCCCCATTGTGGCTCAGAGAACTCCCATCCAAATACCTTGGAATAAAATTTTGTTGCTTTTTCTGGTTCTTGACTGCTTAATTCAAATCCAACAACTTTTCCCACTTTAAAACCCCTTTCAAAAAGAATAAAATCACTCATTTACAATAATTCTCTATTTTCTATTAAAGCACCTTTTCCTTATTGAACTAACCTGCCCCTATAGTTGCATAAAAAAAAGCTCCCTTAAAGACAGCTCTGATCTTCAACTAACGCACCCGTTAGTTTAAGTACAACCCTTCACAATATCGGTTCAATTAATAAAAAATATCATTTTATTATTTCACTCAGGTTTCTCCCCGAATTTTTTGCCGAAATTCTCCATCATATCAAGTATTGGGATAAATTCACGCCCTTTAGTTGTTAATGAATATTCAACACGTGGAGGTACCTCAGGAAAAACTTCTCGATTAATTAATCCATCTGTTTCTAATTCTCTCAACTGTTTTGTAAGAGAACCTTGTGAAATGTCCCATAAAAAAGCTTTAATTTCGCTATAACGACGTTCTTTTGTTTTTAAAAACCAAAGAATAAGATACTTCCAGCGTCCTGAAAGCATATTTTGGGTATACGCAATACCATAAACGTCTCTTTGCTCCTTAATAAACTCTTTTTCAAATCCATCCTTGCATATTCTAGCCATACTTACATCCCTTTTCTTCTATAAAGTACAAAAAAGTGTACTATATCATTTTTTATTGCCTACTTCAAAAGTAAGAGTAATGAGTTCATTATATTATTTATAACCAAGATCAATTACCTTAATGCTTACAAAAAAGGAATGTAGACAATTTCGTGTTGAGGCTAGCTGATATAAAATCATAATCGAACAAAATTATATTTAGGAGGAACAATAATGAGATTTGGAATTATAGGTGCAGGACCAATAGGGACAATTATTTCTAAAAAATTAGTTAAGAATGGACATGATGTCAAAATTGCAGATGCTCGAGGAATTGAACGTTTAGAAGGAAAAGAGCTTGCTGGAACACCTGTGAGTGTAGAAGATGTAATAACAAATATTGATGTTCTTATAATATCTATCCCTTTTCATGTAATGCCAAGCATTCGCAACATTGTAGATAAATCTGGAGAGGAAGTAATCGTTGTAGACACTTCAAATTATTATCCTTTTAGAGACAATAAAATTGAAGAAATTGAGAACGGGATGGTTGAAAGTGTTTGGGTTTCAAATCAATTAGGTAGACCTATCATTAAAGCTTTCAACAATCAATTAGCTTATACTTTAGAAAATAAGGAAACCCCCGAAGGTACTAGTGGACGCATTGCCATGGCGATTGCTGGTAATAACCTAGCACAAAAACAAATAATCATGAACGTAGTAAACGAGCTAGGCTTCGACGCAGTAGATAGTGGTTCTTTAAATGATTCATGGAGACAACAGCCAGGAACTCCTGCATACTGCACAGAACTAACAAAAGAGGAACTAACGGAAGCATTAAAAAAGGCAAATAAAGATGAAGCCCCATTCCTACGGGATAAGGCGATGGAGAAGTTTTCAGCTAGATTTTCACATAAAGATATTGTGAACCTAAACAGAGAAACATATAATTCATAATTTAGGAAACCCATATTGATCATTGCTCTGGTATTTAATTTTAAATTGAATAGAAGACATAGGAAATTTGGAACCAAAAATAGTGATCAAAATAACCTTGATCACTATTTTGGCATATTTTAAATCTTTTACAGTAAACTCTGTTCACCCACCTTGGATGTAACACTTTAAAAATATTTAGACGTTGTTAACAATTTTCATCGCCGTAAAAAAACTGTATTGTTGTTACACTAAACTGTCCCTTTAGTTCATCAAGAAAATCAACAACATCCTTTAACAGAGCCAATAATTAAAAAATTACATCATTATCACTGGAATTGTTTTTACCACTGTGTGGTTATACATCAAATTCTTCAACTAACGCAACCGTTAGTTCAATAAGAAAAAAGAGTTGCGTATGCAAATTTTTTTGCAGAACGTGTGCCAGTGTAGTTTTTTTGAACATCGTTGAAAGTCTTGTTATATCTAGGTTCAAACGATTGTGCATAAAAAGCTGTATAGGAATAGAATAAAGAAAAACACTTAAAATATTGATATGACAACGTTTTAAGTGTTTTGTTGTATCAACAAACTTTGATTTGGGATTGGTTTCTCAGCTGCGTATGTATAATTATTCTTATTATTTTTTTAAAGTAAGCTACTCACCTGTGTGTGAATCCATAAGCTTTCCTGTCTTTAAATCGTAAATTTTATAATCCATTTCCCACATATGGTCTTTGGTCACCGTAATCTCACAGTAATAAGGAATTGATTTGCCATAAGCATCAAGGTCAGGAATCTCCATGAAACTAAATTGTTCGTCTGTATTAAACATATTGAAAGTCGAATCAGAAGAACGACCAGATGAAGATATTTCTATCGTACATTTTCCATTAACAACATCAAAGTCTTTCGTTATTACATCTTTTAGACTTGGAATGGTCATCCATAAAAGCAGGAGTCCCACTAGAAAACCGCCCAGCATTTTAATAGTCTGCCAAAACTCAATTTCTCTCTCTATATACATCTCAATAAAAAATATCACTGTGAATATAACTAAAAACACACCTAAACCAAATAAGAAATAATAAATTAAAATAATAATCCCTTCCCTACAATAAATAATTACTATATTTACGTTAATTCAATTATAAAAGTTTCAAAAGTTATCATTATAACCTTTCCAAAGCGAGATTTGATATGTTCATTTCCGATCATAGCAACATTCAATATAGTTATGGAATTTATAGTTTCACTTTTATATATCTGCTTAAAGTAACTTTCTACTCCTTCATATTCAACTAAACTGCCCCTTTAGTGCCATAAGAAAAGGCTGCCGAAGCAACCCAAGTTAATGAACTAACGCACCCGTTAGTTCATTACAAAATAACTAACCATTGCGATTAATAAATTCGGTAGTCCAATCAATAAAATTGTATTAGTCATTGAAAATCTTTGTTTTCTATCTTCTTTTGATTCAGATTGTAAATTTCGGCCCAACCTATCTCCATCAACAAATGCTCCAGAAAACAATGCACTCATTATTAGTGAGATTAATGCGACCACTCCAGTAATTTTATACAATAAAGTGAAATCACTCAAAAACACCGAAATGAGAAGGGCTACCACTACGATACCTATTCCTACCAGAAATTTTTTCATTAACAACACATCCTATATGTTTTGTTTTTCAATAAAATTTCGGCTTATTCCTTTCTAAATTATAACATCTCCAGGTTTTTACAAATACATTAAATCTCCTTTAACTCAAGCAACTAAACTGCCCCGTTAGTGAAAAAATGAAATTACCTTATCTTCTTAATCAAATTGATTAAATAGTAAATCTGTGAAATCAAAAATGAAAGAAGAATGACAATTATGGTTCCTAATGTGAAAACTGCTTCTTCTGCGGGATCGCCCCCGCCCATATATACAGAACCTAATATAAAAAAGAGAATTACACTTACCATTACAGTTAAGAAGAAAATACTAATATACTTTGACATAAAATCCCCCCTTACACAGAAACAACTAATTTACCTTTCCTTAAATATATTGCACGGCTTATTATTTATTTCCTGCTTATTCCACTAGCCTGCCCCGATAGTTGCATAAAGAAAATCTGCCTTAAAGACAGCTCTGATCTTCAGCTAACGCACCCGTTAGTTGAAGAAGAAATACTAATCCCTAATAAGATATTTACCTGCCTCATTTTTAATCCTTGATATTACATCGTTCTCATTAAACTCTAAAGGTATATCACCATTTCGTAGTTCATCAATCATTTCACTTATCTCATACCACTCCATCAAATCATTTGGATAATCTAAATCTGAAGCAACAATCCGATAAATCATATAAGCAAAATCAAAGGTCAATGAATGGTTATTTTCTTTAATAATTTCATTTGCTAAATGACCTATATAGGCTCTAGCACATATCTCAAGGGTTGGTTTCTCTATTACCAATTCATTCAAAGCTCTTTTAAAATAAACTTCCACTTCGAAAATATTTTCGTCAAATGGAAATGAAGAAATAATATTTACGGATGGTGATGACACATCGGTTTTTAACAAGTTGTGCGACCAATTTACATAATCCTCAGTCCAAATAGTTCTCTTTTGAATCTTGTAAAATAAAGCATTTGTTTCCATTTTATTTACCACCTTATAGGTTCTATTCCTACAACCAGATTATAATCCTTATTGAACTAATCTGCCCCGTTAGTTCCATAAGAAACTTCTATGGCGGCGCTCCTCGCCGCCACCATCTACTACGAAAATCTAAACTCAAAAATAGAGTCTAACCCATTAACCCCTTGACGATAATGGATGATA
>NZ_JBNNTG010000078.1:0-8103 GCF_050278525.1 Peribacillus sp. NPDC096540
TTGCTTCCTTCAGATTCCACGTCACCATGGACACCCTTGCATTAAGCTAACCATTACTACTGCCTTCATGGTTCGGGACTTACACCCTATAGATTACACCCATGCCGGGCGCACGAAAGAGCTGCCTTAAAGACAGCTCCGATCTTAAACTAACGCACCTGTTAGTTCTATAAGAAAGGCGATTCTTATTAAAGAATCGCGCCCGATTGATGAAGAACATTATTTAGAGTAATCAATTATTTGAGATATAATTTTCCTTGGTTAGATGGGTATGGGGGTTATAACCCCCATCACAATGTCTCCTTTTTCTCTTTTTGGAACCAAGTCTCTAGCAGCTCTTGCTCTCTTTCTCGTGATATCCCTGTTTTTCGTTCTGTATCCTTTCTCGCTTTCTCCCATTGATACACATCATAAACAGTATCTTCAAGAGGTCGGAAGGAAAGACCAGCGTTAACAGCTTTTTCTATACTGATGAAAAAAGATCCTTTCCACGGTTCTGTTTCTTCTTCTAACGGGAAGTGTTCAGGAATCCATAAAGGCATTTCCGTCCATGGCTTTACTTTGTGCTCCAATATAAACTGTTCTTCTGCCCACACAAATTCGGTATCGCTGTTTGTGACAGCTTTACAGGTGTTTAATAGCTCTTTCATAGTCAATTCATAATTCGGACCTGTTACATTAAACGTGCCTTTTTTTCTGTTTTCTGTCATATTGAACACCCATGTTGCTATATCTTTTACGTCAATCAATTGAACAGGACGATCTGAACGTCCCGGCACCAATACTTTTCCGCCTTGTGCCACACGCTGAACCCAGTACGGAAGCCGATCCGTATAGTCAAACCGTCCGACAAGCAGCCCTGCTCTTATATGCAAAACACGCCCTGGCCAATGCTTTTCTACTTCTGCTTCACAAAGTACTTTCAACGCGCCGTAATACTCATAGGGAGAAATTTTCCCCTCCTCAACGTCTTTCAACTTATCATCCGGCAGCATGGATTGTAAATGATAGTCTTCCGTAATATTGAGGGGAATCCAATCCTTATAAACAGAGATACTTGAGATATATGTATAATGTTCGATGTTATCCCCAAGTACAGTCGCAATTTTTTTGATTTGATGAGGAGCAAAACCGCATGTATCCATTACAACATCCCATTTCCGGTTTTCTAGAAGTGAAACATCACCATCTCTATCACCAATTAGCTGCTCAACCTCAGGAAACATCTCTTTATTGGTACCGCGATTAAATAATGTAATTTCGTGACCTCTTTTCAATGCTTCTTTTACCAAAGCTTTTCCTAAAAAACGAGTACCTCCTAATATAAGGACCTTCATAGTTTTCCCCCATTCACTTTAATAGAGTGTAAAAATGCCTTTCATTTTACATAACGGTTTTCCTTCTTAAAAAGATACGGAGAGTATAAAAAATTTATTCCCTTTTATTTAAGGAAGATGTCCAATTGTTTAAGATTAAACAGACTACCCTATCTAATATTCGAAAGATATGACAGATACATTTCTCCCAAACTCCGATGATCTCCTTTTCTCTTCTTATTCAAGAATATGGCCCTATTGATGATGTGTCAGAATTCTTCAACTAAACTGACCCATTAGAGCCATAAGAAAAAGGCTGCCTCAGCAACCTCCCTTATTGAAGTAAAGCACCCTTTAGTAAAATAAGTTCAGCCCAATATTCCTGGTTGAACCCATTAATTCACCGTCGGTACACCATTTGGCGAATAATTTAGCATATCACGAGATGGTCTATTTGTGCCTTTATCTGCTCCGCCCTTTTGAAGTTCCCCGTGTATTCACCACTTCTTCCTTCAAATAAGTTCCGTTAGGAATTGTTTGCTTCTTCGCAAAATAACGAACGCCTAGTATCCGTCCTCCTCAATCTGTTCGGTCCTTCCTTATCTTCTCGAGTAGACAAGTACTATGACCTCTGCTGACTTCTGATGATTCAGCTGTCCATCACTGGACAGGTTACCAAGTGTACTTGGCTGTCATCAGACCTCCCCGGGTAAGAGTGCAATCTTTCCCTCCCTCCATCTATCTGCTTCATTTACTCTGTACCACCTCCGGCAGTAAGGACTTTGTTTTGTTTCGCAAACTCATCCAATGATACCTAGCCTTATATGAAGTTCATGTTCCTCAGACCGGAGGTTTGCCGCTTGCTTCCTTCAGATTCCACGTCACCATGGACACCCTTGCATTAAGCTAACCATTACTACTGCCTTCATGGTTCGGGACTCACACCCCTTGATTGCACCCATGCAGGGCGCACGAAAAAGCTGCCTTAAAGACAGCTCTGATCTTAAGCTAACGCACCCGTTAGTTGAATTTGTATTTTATCTTTGGAATGTGCAATATTATTAATTCCCATTCAAATGATAGATTAGTTGCACAACGCCAGAGGAGAACGTTCTTGTATTAACCATTTTTAAATTCAACCTCTGTTTTATATCAATAAACAACGGTTTCCCTTCTCCCAAAATAACAGGGTGAACAGATAATCTAAATTCATCAACAAGCCCTAAATTGATAAAAGTAGTAATAAGACTTGCTCCACCATATAACCAGATGTCTTTACCAGGCTTATTCTTTAATGTATTTACTTCTTTAAGAATATTATCATTTATGAATATTGCTTTATTATCAGTCCCCTTTTGCGTTCTGGAAAAAACATATTTTTCTTTACTATGAACTAATTCCCAAATCCCTTTATCAGTATCTTCAATTTCTGAAGTAAATTGTCCCCATAAATCGTAGCTTTTTCTTCCATAGAAAATAGTATCAATTTGATTTAAGAAATTAATAAACCCCATCTCAGGGTACATGATGCACCAATCAACTTCCCCATTTTTCCCTTCAATAAAACCATCTAAAGTAATTGCTAAATCTAAAATTATTCTTCTTGGTCTTACGTTATTGGACATAATTCTTCCTCCCTTTAATCATTTAGATATTGTTTCTCCCGTCAAGTTCTTTTATATTTTCATTATTTACAGCATTTATTTCCGAATAAAGTTACTGATGTTATTGAACTCCCTTAACTTAATAACAATCATCTCAAATTGCCATTATTTCCACAATTAGTTATTCAAGAATATGCCCAATTGTTGAACAAATCTATATGCACTCTTGAACTCCCTCAGTTTGATACGAATATCTCTCGAAAAACACCCCTTTAGAGGATATTATCCAAAGGGGTAAAACGGTGCAACTTTATTATAAACATCGTGACTTTATTTCAAAGCCACATCATTTTCCCTTTAATTCAGCTAAATAGTGCCTTACGGCACTTTCAACTAGTTCATAAACCGTCCTATCATGAATGATTGCTTGTATTTTTAGTTCCTTCATAAGTTCAACATCCATATCGAATGAAGAACGTTTTCTTATAACGTTGGTTCGTTCTATGGTTGGTGCTGATTGTTCGTTCGCTTGTTTGACCTGTTCTTTACCACGTTTTATGCCAACGTTAGAACGTTGGTTGGTATCGTTAATAGGTTCTTTATTTACATTAGTTGAAACGTTCGCCTTTGCTTTTCCTGCTGTTGCAAAGTCATAAATAAGCTGCTCTTGTACCGTTTCCTCGTCACCTTCACCAACGAAATACCAGCCTTTTTCGCCTGAATTTCTATACTCATAACCAGCTTTATTCAATGCTTTTCTTAGTGATTTTTCTGAAAGATGAACATCAGCCCTTTTGGCAATATTCGCTGGTGTATCAGTTTTAATTAACTCCAAGATTTTACCGATTTTCATTTAGTACGCTCACGGGAAAACCAATACTTTGTTTTGATATTTCGATAAGTCCCAATGTCTTTGATCAGCTCGGCAATAAGATCATAACCGCAATATGTGTGCCTCAGCGTGCTAAATTCATCCAATGTGACATAATCATCACTCTTTAATTCAACGTGACACTCTCCACAACAAATCCCCATATCCAACACCTCCAAAAAGTATATTGATATATTCGTCGAAACTTGGTGGCCATCCTTCTTTCGTACAAAAAACAGGTCTATTGACGGTCCTTTAATGTTTGTTAGTTTTTCAAAATTATCTAGACCTAATTATAAAAAACCTTAATAAATAAAGGAGAGTACATATTAGCTATGTATAATATGTACTCTCCTTTTTTCTTTTAGTGAACTAGTCGAGTAGAAAGGAGTCTTTCTACCTTGCGGTAAATTGAACTCCATCCCCTCTCAGAACCGTGCTTGCGCTATTAACGCACACGGCTCCTCCAACTTATCGTTCACAGAATGCAGCTAATTTCTATCAGACTTTACTATTCTGCTATCCTTAGTAGTTTTGTTTCCATTTATTCTACCTCTGTGTGTAGTAAATGTGTCCCTATTAAGGGTGATACTTTGGTAGCAGCCTTTCCTCCATCGGCATTACCCAACTTCATAGGTACTACGCTGCTATCCGACTCCCTAACATCGGCATTTGGTTTCCTCACTTGTTATCGCTTGTACACCATACTCTTCTAAAAAAAAGAAAAGACCGGTAGGGCCTCCCGAGTTGCCGTATCATATCAATGTATAACGTGCCAAGGTCTCTGACTCCGGAGAGGCTTTACCCTTCTTGCCTTAACGAAAGGTAAAATGTAGCTTTCTGCTATGCGTAAGGCATCAGCCCTCTCGATTTACTAACATTTCGGAGCTCAATCCCTTCAACCATTTGGCTTTCGGCCCGCTACCTAACTGTCTACGCTTAAAGACAAAAGTTACCTTTGGCCCTCCAAGACTCGCTACGAGTGAATGGCTAGTTCTTGCTCGACGGGAATCCCACCCGTTATATGATACGACCTAGGCTCGGCCGCACACGCACCCGTTAGTTCAACAAGATTAGCTTATTATTTATTCATTCTCATCTTCAAATTTAGAATTCGATACAATAAATTCTTTTAAGTTAGAAGCTAATTCTTCTAATTCTTCGGTTTCGTGATACCAAATATAAATTTTTCCATCCATTACCGTATCAACAATCCGAAAACATAATTTGTCCCCTGTACCATCTTCACCAATAGATATTAGGTCATCTGCCATGCCTTCATCTCTCACATCTTGATTTTGTCTTACAATATCATCCCAGGTTCTCTTTAAGTTTTTGGAGTCTTTAATAGGAAACAGAGTCCATTCATCAATCTGAGCATTGTTAGATAGTTTAAAAAGTTCTTTGTATTGTTTAGGAAAAACAACTCCTAATTGTTCTTCTGCTGATTTTATATCTAAATCCGTAACTCCAGGTTTTCTTGTGTCAATCAAATCGATTACATCATTCATTTAATACGTACCATCCCTTCATATTCTTTTACATAAAACTTCTTGATTTTTCTTCAAAAACCTTCTTCAGCTAACCTGCCCCGATAGTTACATAAAGAAAGAGCTGCCTTAAAGACAGCTCTGATCTTCAGCTAACGCACCCGTTAGTTCATTAAGAAAAAGAGCTGCAAAGCACCTCCGTTATTGTAGTAAAGCTCTGTTAGTTGAACTATATAATATGCCTAATCAAATATTTATAGCTGTTTCTTCTTTCCATATCCGTTCCATATTCACTTCATTTTTTGTACAACTTAATTGAAAGATGTCAGGATTACTAAGATTTTTCCAACACTCGAAATCAAAGTCACGATTATAATTCTTTAAAAGTAAGGAAATTATATTTCCGTGACTGACGATTACTGTGTTTTCAGTTTCACTTTTAAAAACTTCATCTACAACGTTAATTATTCGGTTCATTGCTTCTTGACTCGACTCTCCTCCTTCAAATTTCAACTCCATATCATTGAATGTTGTTTTAAGTTTTTCAAGCCAGTGTGTACTTAGTGTGCGTTCTGAGAGGCGTTCATCAATCTCTATTTTAATATTTGTTTTCTCA
Source organism: Peribacillus sp. NPDC096540 (assembly GCF_050278525.1). Classification (NCBI taxonomy): domain Bacteria; kingdom Bacillati; phylum Bacillota; class Bacilli; order Caryophanales; family Bacillaceae; genus Peribacillus; species Peribacillus sp. NPDC096540. Next base: position 5,898 of record NZ_JBNNTG010000078.1, read on the forward strand.
CTTAATGGTTCTACTGATTGAATAGCACGCAAAAACGGACTTGATATTATTCGTTCAATTTTTGCATTACTGAAGAAATTAACTAAATAATTCGCTTGTTTTGAACCCTTTTCCGTTAATGGAGATTCTGAAGGTTGCCCCTGTGCTTCGCAATGTCTGACAATGTAAATCTTCTTTAGCATAAGACCCTCCCACCTCTATTGGTCGCTTGGTTTACTTGCATCTTCTGATATATAAACTTCCCAGGTAACTATGGTAGTGCTATCCCTAACATTGTTTTCTTGAATTTCTTGCAACAATGATTTAGTACCTTGTTCGTTTTGACAATTAGCAAAAACCTTAAATACTTCACTTGGATTAATAAAAGGTGCATTTGAACATTCTATTAAACCATCTGTAGTCAATAATATATGATTTAACCCTTTTCTAAGTTCTCTTGTCCCACTGGTATAACAAGGCACTTTGTTATCAAATGTGTTGACCTGTCCTACCCATTCATAGAATTGTCTTTGATTGAGTTGATATTGTCCAAGTGCAGCTAAATCTTGATGAAATAAATAAAGAATACAGTCTCCTACCGAAAACCACCAAAGATACTTATGTTTTCGTACAACGATTAAACAGGATGTTTCACCTTTTACTTTACGACAAATAGAAAGAAATTTATCACTTTGAAAAAGGTTTAATACCTTCTCTTCTAGGTTTTTAAACATTTGATGATTTGTAGTAGAAAAGGATAATAGGTTTTCCATATCCGTTTTATTCTGTTTAAAAAGTTCAATCACTATCTCAGCACTCTCGGCAGTATAGTGTGCATCTAATATAATTACAAATTCCCAATCTTCATTTTTATTTGACCAGACTAAGCAACCATCTTCGTTCTTATTTTGACCTGCTTCTGAGTTTCCTCCATATCGCCCAACTATAATTTGGTTAAGATTTTGAATATTTGGATTATCAATAAAATCTTCCTGACTTCCAACCCAACTAAATTCTTCACCCTTATAAGTCCCTGAAGTTTGTGTATCTTCAGTGTAGTTATTACAAAAACAACCTTCCACAATAACTATCCCCTTTTCCAAGATATAGATAAAATTATAAAATAAATATAACTTAATTTGTTTATTAATCTACCTATTGTTAATAAATATCCAAATGAATACTTTTTGATTAGATAATGACTCTCTTAATGAACTAACCTGCCCCGTTAGTTTAAGTAGAAACCTTCACAATCTATTCATCTTTTTCTATGTATCTTTAGTGTGGACTATATTACCTCAAATTGTATTAAAAGGAGATTGTTTATATATTATTTACATAATTGATAATGAAAATCATTTTCAATTATGTTATTATATCTTATAGTTATTATTTTTAAATTATAGGGAGGAAAAGTATGTTTATTGATCTTTTAAAGCATAACAAAAATGTCTCCATTCTTTTGGCTGTGTTGCGTGTGTATCTCGGATATACGTGGGTTATGGCTGGCTGGGGGAAGTTAACAGGCGGACAATTTGATGCTTCTGGTTTCTTACAGGGTGCGTTGGCAAATTCAACTGGAGAGCATCCGGCTGTTCAGGGATGGTGGGTTGTATTTCTTGAGAATGTAGCCATTCCTAATGTAGAGATATTCAATACGTTAGTACCTTGGGGAGAATTCCTCGTCGGGATAGGTTTATTGGTGGGTTGTTTCACTAAAACAGCTGTCTTTTTTGGTCTAGTTATGAACTTCTCTTATCTGTTTAGTGGCACGACAAGTACCAATCCACAACTTGTTCTATTATCTATGTTTATCCTTGTTTCTGCTATGAATGCAGGAAGGTATGGGGTAGATGGTATGATTATACCTACTCTTAAAGAAAAACTATTTGCTAACAGAACAAGAGAGGTAAAAAATGTAGCTTAACAAAAAGTAGAGTATTAAAAAAAGAGGTCGGGATAGTGATCCCTACCTCTTTTTTGCTGATAATTGTGATTATGTGAACTAGCGTTTTTTCGTTAGTTGAAGAAGAAAAATCAAAAGCATTGCTTAACAGAGTCTATTTTAAAGAAGTAACAATCAAAAAAGTGCGTAAAAGACGTTAAGAAATCGACTTTTTTTTCTTTTTCTTAATGATACAGATAGGTAAGGGTTTGAAATTATCGCTCCCTTTTCCCCCTGTTCACACCGTAGGTGCGACTTTCACCGCATACGGCGTTCCAACTA
>NZ_JBNNTG010000079.1:0-6966 GCF_050278525.1 Peribacillus sp. NPDC096540
GACGGGGTCCAAGCCCCACGGGCAGGAACGTTCTGCCCCGGCTACCGTTATCATATATCGATATAAAAAATGGTCAACCAGAAATTTCTGGCTGATCTTATAATACGAAAGGGGCAGGTTAGCTCAAGAAGGATATTAGTAGCGATAAATAGAATGCTTTATACAAACTTAATCGTATAGAAAAACTCTTCTATACAAAATTTCATGCAAAATAAACGGAGGGAGTAGCTAATGAATATTCGTATTTTAAAAGAGTCCGATGCCCATTTATACCAGGAAGTGCGATTGAATGCATTGAAAATTAACCCAGAAGCATTTGGTTCAACATATGAGAGAGAGGTGGGATTTTCATTAGAAACGGTAAAGGAGCGAATAAAACCATTAAGGGACAAGTACATTGTAGGTGCTTTTGATAATAGAAAATCTTTAGTTGGAATTGTTACTTTTATACGTGAAAACAATCTCAAAACCAGACATAAAGGGAATGTTTTTGGAATGTACATAGCTCCAGGCAATCGAGGTCAGGGTTTAGGGAAATCATTAATGAATGAACTTATAAGTAGGGCGAAGAATTCTGATGGATTGGAACAAATAAATTTAACTGTTGTATCTGATAATGACTCCGCAAAGAAACTATATAAGTCTTTGGGATTTGAGGTCTATGGTACAGAACGAAATGCCTTAAAGTATAATGGGCACTATTTTGATGAGGACTTGATGGTTCTAACGTTAGCTGTAGATCAGAGCTGTCTTTAAGGCAGCCTTTTTCTTATGGCACTAACGGGGCAGGTTAGTGCCATAAGAATTGGCAAAAGAGGTATAATTTATTGCTTTCGAGAAGTAGTATATAGGTTAATAGTAAATTGGAAGTAAATGTTAGATTTAGGTTGTGGAACTGGTCAATTTGCAAGGTAACGTCTTCGAAGGTTTTAGGTGTAGACATCTCAAGAAATATGGTTGGACAGGCTAATAAAGAAATGAGAGGTTTTGTGATGAAAACAAAGAATAAGTTGGTTCGGATGTCAAAGGTGCTATCTTTGTCCTTTTCCATCTTCATTCAAATTTATTGGTATAAAATTCGGAAAAAGCCTGAAGCTGAATGGGAAAAACTTTGGGGGAAAATAGGGGAAAGGTTTCGAAAAACACTTTTTGAATTAGAAGGTTTACTGATCAAAATCGGACAGATGCTCAGTATTCGTGCCGACTTGTTGCCCAATGCATTTATACACCAAATCCAAGATCTTATAGACAAAGTTCCCCCTTCTAACTGGAGTGATATTCAGGAAATTCTTGAAATGGAATGGGGGAATCCCCTTAATCATCACTTTCTTTCAATCGAAAAAGATGCAATTGCTTCAGCATCGATTGGAGAAGTATATAAAGGTGTTTTGAAAGATGGAACAAAGGTCGCTATTAAAGTGCAACGTCCTAATATTAATTCGATTGTACAAATTGACTTCCGTACTTTAGGGATCATCATTTGGTTTGCCAATCACTTTGTTCCCGTTCCAAAAGGGTTTATTAATTTTAAAGTCTTGTTTAAGGAACTAAAACAAGTGATTGAACGAGAACTTGATTTTACAAAAGAGCTGAAAGCCATATTGTATTTTAGAGAACGATTTAAGGATGTCGATGTTGTACAAATTCCTTCTGTGTATTCGGAGCTTAGTACGTCAAAGGTACTGGTGATGGAATGGGTTGAAGGAATAAGACTCACAAATATGGAGGCTTTAGATCAGTTAGAAGTGAGCCGTCATGAGTTGGCTCAACGGCTCATCGAAGTGTTCCTTCCTCAATGGATTGAGCCTGGTACGTTCCATGCTGACCCACATCCAGGAAACGTACTTGTATCAAAGGAAGGACAAATCATCTTACTTGATTTCGGAATGGTAGGGGAAATCACCAAAAAGGATGCTGCTAATTTTCAAGGTTTGATTGAAAGCTTTCTTTCGAAAAATTATGCTAAAGCTGTTGTTTGCTTGTCTCATTTAGGATTTTTGCTCCCTGATGCTGAATCAAGAACGATTGAAAGACTATTAGCTGAATTTATGTCCTTCCAACCTGCTCAATTAAAAGAAATGGATCTTATCGCATTAAAATTAGAAATGAACGATATGATTCAAGCACTACCCATTCAGGTTCCAACAAGATTTGTCTTTTTAGGTCGTTCTTTCGTAACGATTGAAGGAATCCTCCGCAATTTGGCACCAGAGGAGGAACTCATTGATCTAGGTAAACCTGTTTTTATGGAATGGTTAAATAAACAAGGGAATAATAAATGGTCATTTATTTGGCAATGGATTCAGTCACAGCCTATATTTAAGATCTTTCATTCAGTTACAGAATTTTTAAATGCACCACAAAGGTTAGAACATTTAAAGGAAACCGAACAAAGAAGACAATTTCAATTTATTATTTATGAAAATCATAAAAAGCAGTTATTTCAATTAACGTTACTGGGATTCACAGGGATAACAGCAGGTATCTATACCTCACATCCCCTTATTTGGAAGCTGTCTGTTGGAGTAAATGCCTTCTCAAGTATCGGGTATATTATTTGTAGTTATAAGCAAAAAAAATGGATGAAGTACATGCATGAAAAACGGAGAGGATAAATGCATAGTAATGTTAATGTAATAGTTGGATTGTGAAGAGTTGTACTTAAACTAACGGGTGCTTTAGTTTATTAAGACAAATAAAAAATCGATTTCTTAATGTACAGGAAATCGATTTTTTGATTTGAAATTGTTGGTGGTACCCCTTAACGTTGTATTGGATTTTCTCAACGTTTGTAACCACATTTTCATAAGGCTACCCCTATTAGTGACTTTATCTAGAACCGGGATAAATGTCTAGTACATAGGACATTCATGGTGCATAACATAAAATTGTGAACAAGAATAGCAAAGAGATTAAACTAAAATACCCTTAGCGTTGAAATCTGTGTTTTAGAGTCTTATTTAGGCTCGTTATTAAAATCAAAAACTTTAAGAGGTGAAACGAATGTATCATCATTATATTTGCTGTCCAGTGTACGATCCATGTCATATGAGTCACATGGTATATCCAATGAACCCCATGATGTCTCCTATGGAGAATATGCCATATCCAATGAACCCCATGATGTCTCCTATGGAGAATATGCCATATCCAATGAACCCCATGATGACTCCTATGGAGAATATGCCATATCTAATGAACCCCATGATGTCCCCTAAGAAGAATACGCCATATCCAATGGACCCTCCCTTTTTTGTCCCATTCAAATAGATGATGCAAAATCAAATTAAATAAACATAATAAAAAGCTTTATGTAAACTATTTCATTTTCTATTAAGCTGAGTTGAAAAAAAGCGTACTCAATCATATGAGTACGCTTTAAAGCGCGGAACTTATTTGAAGATTTTTGAAACTTTGTACTTTTAGGTAATTTTTAAAACTAATAGGCTTCATTTCTTAAACGAGAAGGGAGAATGTCTTTTGAGCTTAAAACATGAGAAACATATGAGGTCAGAAATAGCTGATAAAACTTATTTGACTAAAGGATGGGGCTATGTTGCAGCTCTTGCACTGTTGCCGTATGCGATTTTAAAATCGCTTTGGGCATGGGGATCAACGGTAGGACTTACAACAAAACAAGCTGTACAAGATGTAGCAGGGTTTGGTGATACATTAAAGGAAGGACCTGCTTTTCTATATACGTTATATACCAACGGAATAGACTTCACAGCTATCTTGGCGATACTGGCATCTTTATTTGCTTTAGCTCTCGTGACTTCCTGGGGGGAGAAACTACCAAAATGGTTATTAATCATATCAGGATGGTCAGTTGGGGTGTTGACAGTTCTAATTAGCTTCTTGACAGCTCTTCAATTTTTAGGAGCGCTTCCAAAAGGATACGCCGAAGGATTAGCCATTTGGGTGTATGTGGTAACGTACGGAGGATTGTTCTTGTGGGGAGTAACTGTATTTATTGCGACTCTGTCGTTCCAGCATCGGATTAAAAACAACTCCTAAAAAAAGGTATTTTAGGCAATAATCTACTTCGAGTGCTTATCTTGAATATACTTTCAGTGTTGGTGTTCCGGGACAATTTTCAACAATCGGGCGCGATTCTTGAATAAGGTTAGCTTGTAATAAACTACGGGTGCGTTAGCTGAAGATCGGAGCTGTCTTTAAGCTAGTATTTTTTTATGCAACTATCGGGGCAGGTTAATCCAATGAGGATTGGTACACTAAATTGGGGGAATTTATGAAAATAGACATTGGGATTTTACCTCATAAGTATGTTTCTAAAAAAGACTGTTCTTGCTAAGCTATGGAGTATGTAAAGAAGAAATTTCAAGGCCTAATGAACAATATAAGGACTAAAATAAAAGTCTATTATACCTTTGAAGAGTCAAGTAATCCTTCATGTTAGTGGATTGCTTGACTCTTCATTTTCGTTTACCTGCAACTTTCTTTTCGGAAAAGAAAAGAAATCACGAGATTGTACTTACCCTTTGGCATTGCGCGGTAGCTTATTAGTTGGATTAATTGCTTTTTCCAAGTCTTCTGCTGCGATCACTGGATCTACTGTATTGCTATTTGCTTTTCCCTTCTGACTATTGCCTTTATCACGCTTTTGGCTCATGCTTAGAACCTCCCTCCATGTAGCTTCATTTGTTAAGATGGATTAATAGATGGCGACTTATTCACCAAACGAGAATCTCGTTTGGATGTGTATACATCCATATAGGGTTTAATATGTAAATGATGTCAGCTAATGTTGTATAGACAATTCAATGTTTAAACATTCCCCTCTTTAAATTGTATTGATATTGTTAAATGTTGTACTTAAACAAACAGGTGCTTTACTTCAATAAGGAAGGTTGCTGAGGCAGCCTTTTTCTTATGGCACTAACGGGGCAGATTAGTTCCTTAACACCCATAATATTACAGATTATGATAAACTGAGAATGTACGTTCGATAAAGGGTCATAGTCTTAACTTTTTAGGGGGTAAATAAATGCAGGAAACAAAGTATCTGCAAGTATGGAGCTTGGATGAATTGTTTCAGGATGGAAACCAATCATCTCAATTTCGTGAACATTTAAAACAATTGGAAATCAAAGTTTCTAAATTTGAAGAAAAATTGAAATTTTTTCATACTCCAAAAGAATTAAATGAATCATTAAAAGTTGTAGATATTATTGAATACATAATAGACATTCGAATGAACCTATCACAAGCCAATTCTTTTATAAACTGTCTTCTTGCACAAAACCCAAAGGATCAAAATGCTACAACACTACGAGGAAAAACATCTTCTATAAATGCTCGTTTTGAGTCTGCTTTAAAAAAAGTACAAAAAGTACTTGTAAACACAAATCAACATTTGTGGGAAGGTATACTAGATACTGAGGTTTTAAATAACTATAAGTTCATACTTAATGAATGGCGTAAAAAAGCCGAGATGCATCTTTCAGATGAAGAAGAAAGTTTAGTTTCAGATCTGATGGTAGATGGTTATCATGCATGGGGGCAGTTTTATAATTCACTTGTTAATAGTATTAGAGTTAATGTTCAAATCGACGGAGAAAAAAATGAATTATCTGTTGGTCAAGCGATAAATTTACGTTCACACCCTGATGAAGAGGTTCGCAAAGAGTCTCATAGGGCTTTGGAAGATAAATGGAACGAGCAAGAAGAACTGTTTGCCAAAATACTGAATCATATCGCAGGTTTCCGATTACAAGTGTACAAAAAACGAGGATTAGAAAATATACTAAAAGTTCCTTTGATTGAAAATCGCATCAAAGAGGAAACACTGAATGCAATGTGGAAAGCCGTAAGTAAATACAAAAAACCTTTTACAAATTACCTAAATCAAAAAGCAAAAATGAATGGCGATGAAAAAATGCATTCGTATAACTTTTGGGCTCCTGTTACAAAAGGTAATCAAAAGATAAAATATGAAGATGCTGTGGATTTTATTTTGGAGCATTTTAGTCAATTTGGAACGGAATTAGAAAGTTTTTCTCGGCAGGCATTTGATAAAGGTTGGATAGAGGCTGAAGATCGTCCAAATAAATCAACTGTTGCGTTTTGTGCGGGGTTCCCACTTTCAGGAGAATCAAGAGTTTTTATGACATATGGCGGTAGAATTACCAATGTTTTAACCTTGGCGCATGAATTAGGTCATGCATTTCATAACCATGCGATGAAACCTGTTAATGGAATGAATAAACAATATCCAATGAGTATTGCTGAAACTGCTTCAACATTTTCCGAAATGATCATCTTAGATGCTGCAATGGAAAAAGCTGAATCCACTAAAGAAAAATTGTTTTTACTTGATGAAAAATTAAAACGTAGTGTGATGAATTTTATGAATATTCATTCTAGGTTCTTGTTTGAAAAGAAATTTTACGAGGAACGTAAAGAGGGGATTGTTTCATCATCACGTTTAAATGAACTAATGCAAGAAGCAATAGATGAAGGGTATGAAGGTTCTCTTGATAATGCTTCTATCCATTCGTGGGTTTGGACACCACATTATTATATGACCAAATCTCCATTTTACAACTTCCCATATACATTCGGATACTTATTTTCTCTAAGTATTTATGCAAAGGCAAAGGAAAAAGGAAAAGAATTTGAAAAAGATTATTTTGACTTGCTTCGTGATTCAGGAAGTATGTCCACAGAAGATTTAGTAATGAAGCATTTAGGGGAAGATATTACATCAGAAGCCTTTTGGGAAAAAGGAATTGAATTATGCGTTAAAGATGTCGAAGAATTTATTATCTTAACATCTTCTTAAGTTTACGGGTGCTTTACTTCAAAATAAGTAAGGTTGCTGAGGCAGCCTTTTTCTTATGGCACTAACGGGGCAGGTTAGTTCAATAAGGAAAAGGTGCTTTAATAGAAAATAGAGAATTATTGTAAATGAGTGATTTTATTCTTTTTGAAAGGGGTTTTAAA
>NZ_JBNNTG010000080.1:0-6886 GCF_050278525.1 Peribacillus sp. NPDC096540
GGGAGACCCCACAGGCGCAAAGGCGCCGAGGAGGCTCCCGGACCGCCCGCGGAAAGCGAGTGCCTGGAGTGGAAATCAACGTTCGAATTTTTAAACTCTCAAAAAAACTGTAGACAAACTCGATTTTCATCGAGTTTGTCTACAGTCTGAAGCCCGTAAAGACGGGCTTTTATTTTTGTTTAAAAAAGGCAATGGCCTCCTCTTACAGCCATTTCACTTTTGGTTCAGTTTTATCGATAATTCGTTTGATGTTCGCACGATGGCGGTAAAAAATGAAAATCGTTAAAATGCCAATAACAATAATTAGAGCCCAATCATCGGTATGAAACACTAAGCTGTAAATGAGAGCTAGTAGACAAGCAATCATGGAAGATAGTGAAACATATTTGGATATGTATAAGGATATAAAGAATATGATAAGGACAATAAGAAAAAATACTGGTTCATATGCAAGGATAACACCAGCCGATGTTGCGACTGCTTTTCCACCTCGAAAGTTTGCAAAAATAGGGAACATATGACCAATTACTGCAAAAACTCCGGCTAGCAATAGATTCATTTCCACTCCAAGCATTAACGGAAGAAAAGTTGCTAGAGTCCCTTTAAGTATATCCATGATAGTAACGGTTAGCCCTGCCTTGACACCAAGTGTCCGGAAGGTATTTGTCCCGCCTAGATTTTTACTGCCATGCTCCCGAATATCGATTTTGTAAAAGGTTTTACCGATTATTAAACCGGATGGAATCGACCCTATCAAGTAGGCAGACAGTAAAGTGAAAAATGTAAGCATTCTATGACCCTTTCTTTAAAGAAAAATCTTCTTATTTTATCACGGTTAACAGGCTGAAAGTTCCTTTTATCGATATTGGACGCGGAGGAACAGCTAAAACAACCTTTAAATACATGATAAGCTCCTCTTATTGTAACATTTTCGTGACAAAATGGTATGGCTGTCCAAAAAAAATCCTCTAAAAAAAGATTTTTCCTTGATGAACATGCATCATTTGATATACGTTTATGTCCATATAGGTTGAAGAGGTTTATGAATTCGTTTTTTCGTAAATATAAGATATGCGGGTTACCTATAGTGTATAAATTGATACAATCCGTGGTAGTCTGTATGAAAATAAAGAAAGTTAAGAGATACTTACCTTTTCGAATCCAGTTATTTCTTGTATAATAGTTTTTCTTAATAATGGTAATAATCAGCTTTTCTCTGTAAAATATCTTTGTTGAGGAATACTTTATGCGTATGAATACATTTTATTATAAAGGGGATTGATAAAAATGATAGAAAATCCAAGCAGAGAAGAAATGGGTCAGATATTAAAAAAATCGAAGCGCATTGCTGTTGTGGGATTATCAAATAACCCCGAGCGTACTTCTTATATGGTATCAAAAGCAATGCAGGATAACGGGTATGAAATCATCCCTGTAAATCCAGCTGTATCGGAAGTGCTGGGCGTTAAGGCCGTAAAAGCACTTAAAGATATTGAAGGACATGTCGATATCGTCAATGTTTTTCGCCGTTCTGAATTCCTTCCGGAGATTGCCAAAGAATTCGCAGAAATCGATGCTGATATTTTTTGGGCGCAGCTTGGGGTTGAAAATGAGGAAGCTTATGATTATCTAAAAGAAAAAGGTTATACTGTCATCATGGATCGATGTATAAAAGTTGAACACGCCCTTACGAAGTAAACTGGAAAGAGCGGATCTTCCGCTCTTTTTTAAAGGTATCTAAAGTTTCATTCGAAGAAATCCAATAATACCTAGCAATGGCTGGAATTGGAGAACGTGGGGGCATATCGATCATTTTAAAGAATAATTTAAGTGAAATAGTAAAAGTGTATTTGCCAAATGAAAAATTACCGCTACAATTAGAACGGTAGCTAAGATACGTTTACAAAACTAATAAGTTCTAACCAATGGTGCTAACGTTAATAAAAGGGACTAAAAAAATAGAACACTTGTTCTTTGTTCGTGAAAGTATTATACTTTTTGTATGATTATCAAGGTATCAATTATTTTGTAAGAGCTAGAGAGTCATTTCATTGCAGTATGATTTGGCCCGGAAATTGTGTTTAGTAAGGAAAGGGGAATTTCTGTGGCAAAGAAAGTAAAAACAATCGAGTACAATGATGATGCAATTCAGGTACTGGAAGGCCTCGAAGCGGTCAGAAAACGTCCCGGTATGTATATCGGCAGTACTGATGCACGTGGACTTCATCATTTAGTGTACGAGATTGTAGATAACTCCGTAGATGAGGCTTTGGCTGGATATGGAGACCAGATTAGTGTGAAAATACATAAAGATAACAGTATAAGTGTGACAGATAAAGGGCGTGGGATGCCCACTGGTATGCATAAATTGGGAAAACCAACACCTGAAGTCATTTTGACGATTCTTCATGCAGGCGGTAAATTTGGACAAGGCGGATATAAAACGAGCGGTGGCCTTCATGGTGTAGGTGCCTCGGTCGTTAACGCGTTGTCTGAATGGCTAGTCGTGTCGATTAAAAGGGACGGATTTGTTTATGAACAACGGTTTTTCAAAGGTGGAAAACCTGAAACGACCCTGGAGAAAATCGGTAAGACCAACCAAGTTGGTACGAAAATCCATTTCAAGCCAGATCCGAAAATATTTTCGGTTACGACTTTTAATTATGATATCCTCTCTGAACGACTACGCGAATCTGCCTTTCTTTTAAAAGGCATGAAAATAGAATTGACTGATGAACGTTATGACCAGCATGAAACTTTTCATTATGAAAACGGAATTGAAGCCTTTGTAGCCTACCTAAATGAAGAAAAGGAAACCCTTCATAGTGTTATCAGCTTAGAGGGAGACCAGAATGGGATAGAAGTCGACCTTGCTTTCCAATTTAATGATGGGTATTCAGAAAATATTCTTAGCTTTGTAAATAATGTTCGTACAAAAGACGGCGGCACCCATGAGATTGGCGCAAAAACAGCTATGACAAGGGCATTTAATGATTATGCTAGAAAAATGGGTCTGCTAAAGGAAAAAGATAAAAACCTCGAAGGTACCGATATACGAGAAGGCTTATCTTCAATTATTTCTGTGCGTATCCCTGAAGAACTTCTGCAATTTGAAGGACAAACCAAAAGCAAACTTGGAACAAGTGAAGCCCGTTCGGCCGTTGATTCAATCGTGTCGGAGCACTTAGCTTACTTTTTTGAAGAAGATCCGACTACTAGTACATTGTTGGTGAAAAAATCAATTAAAGCATTCCAGGCCCGTGAAGCTGCTCGTAAAGCTCGTGAAGATGCAAGAAGTGGTAAGAAACGGAAAAAATCGGATGGCATCCTTTCTGGTAAGTTGACACCAGCTCAATCTAAAAATCCTGAGCGGAATGAATTGTATCTTGTGGAAGGGGACTCTGCAGGAGGATCCGCAAAACAAGGACGCGATCGCCGTTTTCAAGCGGTACTGCCATTACGGGGTAAAGTTATCAATACAGAAAAGGCAAAACTAGCGGATATTTTTAAAAACGAAGAAATCAATACGATTATCCATGCTATCGGTGCAGGAGTCGGAGCGGAGTTTAATACCTCGGACACTAATTATGATAAAGTGATTATCATGACTGATGCCGATACGGATGGCGCCCATATCCAAGTACTTCTTCTGACATTCTTTTATCGCTATATGAAGCCGTTAATTGAAGCAGGTAAGGTATTCATAGCCTTGCCGCCTTTATATAAAGTGAGTAAAGGGTCCGGGAAGAAAGAAGTCATTGAATATGCATGGAGTGATGATGAACTTCAGGGAGCGATAAACAAGGTAGGGAAAGGCTATATGATTCAACGTTATAAAGGGCTGGGAGAGATGAATGCCGATCAATTATGGGATACGACAATGAACCCGGAAACCAGAACATTAATACGCGTGAAAATAGATGACGGTGCGCGTGCAGAAAGACGTGTGACAACGTTAATGGGAGACAAAGTGGAACCACGCCGTAAATGGATAGAAACCAATGTCGCTTTTGGTCTCGAAGAAGAATCGAATATTTTAGATAATGAAAATATGTCGATTGAAGAGGAGGTCAATAACGATGGTATTTGAGGAAACGTTTCGTGATTTGCCGCTTGAAGAGGTTATTGGAGACCGTTTCGGGCGTTATAGTAAATATATTATCCAGGATCGAGCACTTCCAGATGCAAGGGATGGGTTAAAACCGGTACAGCGCAGGATATTATATGCGATGTATGTAGAAGGAAATACACAGGAAAAAGGATTTAGAAAATCTGCAAAAACAGTCGGAAACGTAATTGGTAACTATCACCCTCATGGAGATTCTTCGGTTTACGAGGCAATGGTACGGATGAGCCAGGACTGGAAGTTGCGTAAAGTCATGGTCCAAATGCACGGAAACAACGGTAGTATTGATGGCGATCCGCCTGCTGCAATGCGGTATACAGAAGCAAGACTTTCATCAATTGCATCCGAGATGTTACGTGATATTGAAAAACGAACTGTTGATTTTGTCCCGAACTTTGATGATACCTCAGAAGAACCTATCGTATTACCTGCGATGTTCCCTAATTTACTTGTTAACGGCTCGACAGGAATTTCTGCAGGATATGCAACGGAAATCCCTCCACATCAATTAGGTGAGGTCATTGATGCTGCTATAATGCGGATTGATAATCCAGAAGCAACAGTAGCAGAATTAATGACGGTCATTAAAGGACCGGATTTCCCTACAGGTGGTATCATTCAAGGAATTGAAGGGATTCGTAAAGCTTATGAAACAGGTAAAGGGAAAATCATAATTCGTGGCTTGGCTGATGTGGAAACGATCCGTGGCGGTAAACAGCAAATCGTCATCACGGAAATCCCTTATGAAGTCAATAAAGCGAACCTTGTTAAGAAAATGGATGAATTCCGTCTTGATCGGAAAGTAGAAGGCATCGCAGAAGTACGTGATGAAACCGACCGTACAGGTCTACGTATTGTAATAGAACTGAAAAAAGAAGCGGATGCAAATGGTGTCCTGCATTATCTATACAAAAATTCAGATCTTCAAATTGCATACAATTTTAATATGGTCGCAATTTATAAAAAACGGCCAACTTTAATGAGTCTTCCAAAAATGCTCGATGCGTATATCAATCATCGTAAAGAAGTAATTGTGAACCGTTCCCGTTATGAATTGCAAAAAGCACATGACCGGGCACATATTGTCGATGGTTTAATGAAAGCACTGTCCATTTTAGATGAAGTCATCGCTGTAATCCGTGCGTCTAAAGACAAACGTAATGCTAAAGATAACCTTATCGCTAAATTTTCTTTTACAGAAGCACAGGCCGAAGCAATTGTATCCTTACAATTATACCGTTTAACAAACACAGATATTACGGCTCTTGAAGAAGAGGCAGCGGAGTTGAACAGCAAAATTGAGGAATTGACCAAGATCCTAGGCAGTGAAAAGGTACTTCTCCAGGTAATTAAAAAAGAATTACGATTCATTAAAAAAGGGTTTGATGACGGACGGCGCTCTAAAATTGAGAAAGAGATCGAAGAAATCAAAATCAATCTTGAAGTCTTGATCGCGAGTGAAGACGTGATGGTGACAGTGACAAAAGAAGGCTATGTTAAACGGACATCCTTACGATCGTATTCAGCATCAGGCGGGCTTGATTTTGGCATGAAAGATTCCGATCGAATGCTACAGCGGCTGGAAATGAATACAACAGACGTTCTGTTACTATTCACTTCCAAAGGCAATTACCTTTATTGCCCAGTTCATCAGCTTCCTGATATCCGCTGGAAGGAAACCGGCCAGCATATCGCGAACATCATTCCAATTGACCGAGAAGAACAAATCATAAAAGCGATTCCTATCAAAGACTTTACCCTGCCGCAATTCTTAGTGTTCGTCACGAAAAACGGTATGGTGAAAAAGACTGAACTAGCTTCCTATAAAGCACAGCGGCATTCGAAACCGCTAGTTGGTGTCAATTTAAAGGGCGATGATGAATTGGTTGATGTCCATCATACAGATGGTCAGGCAGAACTGTTCCTAGTCACTCATAACGGCTACGGATTATGGTTTGATGAAGAAGAAGTAAGTGTTGTTGGAGTCCGAGCAGCAGGGGTTAAAGGGATTAATTTGAAAGAAGATGACTATGTTATTGGCGGCAAGGTTTTAGCCAAGGATAGTAAAGAATCAATCCTGATTGTTACCCAGCGCGGAGCCATCAAGAAAATGAAATTAACCGAGTTTGAAAAAACAGGGCGTGCAAAACGCGGCGTCGTGGTCTTAAGAGAATTGAAATCGAATCCACACCGGGTCATTGGATTTGAAACCGTCAATAAAACAGACAGTCTTTTCATTCTTTCTGAAAAGGGCATAATTGAAACAATCCATGCTGCTTCATTAAAAAATCATGATCGTTACACGAATGGATCTTTTGTTTTTGATGAAACTTCAAGTGGAAAAGCGAAAGAAATGTGGAAGATATCTTTAGAAGATGAATCTGCTCTAGAGTCGTAAACAATTCTTTTATAAAAAAGGATGCTGACAATAATCAGCATCCTTCAGTTTGTAGACAAAAGGGGTTCGGAATGTTTTAATTCCGGCCCCCTTTTGAAATTCCCTTTGAATTTTGCTCAAGATTAAGAGATTGGGCCTCTACGAGCCCACTATATTAAGCCATTCTTGGACCTTGCCATGTCCAATTGGCCATCCTCTTTATATTCATGGCAGCGAAAGTAAGCATCGCCTGCATCGACATTTTTTTAAGTCCCCTTAAAGTGGTCTAACGCATACCATGCTTTTCTTTTGCATCTGCGAATACGCGCTCTATTGTTTCTTTACGTTTCGCATATATAGGTTTTACATCCTTGTGATGACGC
>NZ_JBNNTG010000081.1:0-6724 GCF_050278525.1 Peribacillus sp. NPDC096540
ATCAGCTTGAAATGATTACTTTAGATCAACTGGTGCCAGCGAACCATTTGGTTCGAAAAATTGAGGCCGCCATTGACTTCTCATTCATATATGACAAGGGGTGCCTGGAGCAACCCTTTTTTTCTTATTAGGATCTTAAATGAGGCATTCACTACATTATAACTAAAGAATTTATAAACCTTAATTCACCCACGAGTTCTTCCACCTCACAAAATAAAAATAAAGGCCATCGATTTCTCGATAGCCTTAACATCATTTTTTCATACTATATTTTTCCAGGAAGCGATCCACGCGTCCGCCTTTTTCAGCAAATTTCTGCTTGCCGGTATAAAAAGGGTGCGTATCTGAACTAATCTCTACTTTTAATAAAGGATAAGTTTGACCGTCTTCCCACTTAATTGTTTCACTAGATTTTTTCGTGGAGCCTGTAATAAATTTATAACCACTGTTAGTATCCATAAATACTACTTGCTGATAATCAGGATGAATTCCTTGTTTCATTATTATCACCTCTTCGTAAGTATATTTATATATTAAACGTAATGATTACTATTATCAAGAAACATGCTTGAGATGCCGTTACACCGGCACCCTCATTTTCTAAAAAATTATTCTTAATTTCCCCTTCATTATTCCACTAGGTTTTATCCAGCCATTCCATTATGCGACCCAGCCTGCAGTTCATACATTTGATAGTACTTTCCTTTCAATTCCATTAATTCTTCATGTGTCCCCTGCTCAGAAATCTGCCCTTTATCCAGTACAAGAATTTGATCGGCATTTTTAATCGTGGAAAGCCTATGTGCAATGATAAAGGTCGTTCTTCCTTTCTTCAGCACTTCCATTCCTTCCTGGATAATGGCCTCTGTTTCAGTATCGATGCTCGCTGTCGCTTCATCCAAAATCAAAATCGCCGGATTAAATGCGAGTGCCCGTGCAAAGGAAATTAGCTGCCGCTGTCCTGAAGACAAAGTCCCTCCTTTTTCAATCACCGGCTCATCTATCCATAGAGGCAGATGCTTCAGCACTTTGTCCCCGCCTACAGCTTTTAATGACTTTTCAACCATTTCCCTTGTGATATCTTTATGATTAAGACTGATATTGGAAGCGATGGTTCCAGTAAATAAATATGGATCCTGAAGGACAATTCCCATATGCTCCCTAAGTGTTTGATGAGGAATATCCAAAATATCCCTTCCGTCAATCTTGATTTGTCCTTCACTACTATCATAGAAACGGAACAACAAATTCATTATTGAACTTTTTCCCGAACCAGTATGCCCAACTAAAGCTACTGTCTCACCTTGTTGCGCAGAAAATGAAATGTCTTTTAACACATATTCATTTTCTTTATAGCCGAATGAGACATTTTCGAATTGCACGTTTCCTTTATATCTAGAAATGTTTTCATCACTGACTACTAATCCCTGCTCATCCAATAAACTGAAAGCCCTCTCCCCTGCAACAAGGGCTTGTTCTAGGTTAGCAAACTGATTGACAATCCCGTGAAGCGGATGAAGCAGACGACTGATCAAATCAACAATTGCATACATCAACCCTAAAGAAATAGCTGAACTTGCTGTAAGCGACATCCCGCCGAAATACCAGACAAATACTATTAGCGCTATAACCTTAATGACACCAATCAAGTTTCCTCCCGTTAATGAATTTAAATTGAGCATTTTATTTTGATACGAATAATGCTCACGGTTCAATTTTTCGAAAGAATGTTTTGTCTCCTTTTCACGTCCGAATGCCTGAATGATGTTCATTCCTTGAATGGATTCATTGATCATCCCGTTAATATCACTGACTCGTTCCCGAATAATGTGATTATATTTCGAGGCAAATTTGCGATATACCTTCGTCCAGATAACGATAATTGGAATAAGTAAAAGTCCCATGAGCCCTGCACGCGCATCCAAAATATACAAAGCAATAAGAACGCCAATAATATTAATAGTGCTCGAAAAGAAGTTGGCGAGCACGGTCACATATAATTCTCGAATCGCCTCAGTGTCATTAGTAACCCTAGCGACAACTTTCCCAGCAGGCATATTATCGAAATAACGAATGGGCAATCGGGAAATATGGGTAAAAATATCATTTCGCATCTTCTGAATAATTCGATTTGCAGCTTTCTGTAAATAAAAACTCTGTCCATATTGAAAAACAGAAGAAATGATAACAAGACCAAAATAAAAAGCTACAAGCTTTATAATTCGCGGAATTTCTGGTTGGTAGAACCCCATTAATTCCTGACTTGTTAATTTCTCTACTGATGCCATTTGCTCTTTTCCGTTTTTCTCAATTATTAATGTTTGATTTTCTAAGGTTCGATCGCCATCTATGGCAACAGCTTCATTGACAAAGACGAATTGATTGCCAACCTGCAATACATGGACTTCTTTTCCTTTCTTCTCATCTTCGGTAAAATAATCTGCCCGTTTATACCATTTATCACCGTACTCAACAGCATCTTTGCCTTTTTCCGTTTCATACCAAGAAGATTCGATACCAAGTATGTGAGAATCAATGATTTTTTTAGCGATGAATGGACCCGTTAAGTCGGCGGCAACGGAAAGAGCTAGCATGATTAGGGCACCAATAATCAATTTTTTATAAAGAGCAGCATATTGATAGAGTTTCTTTACGACCTTCATGCTTTCACCTCCGTTTCTTCATCTACCTGCTGTCGCTCATATTGCTCCCTATACCAGCCATTTTGCTTCAGTAAATCTTCGTGAGTTCCTTCTTGGATAATCTCCCCGCTGTCCAACACGATAATTCGGTCCGCATGCTGAACGGCTGATAAGCGATGGGTTGTGATGATGGTCGTTTTTCCCTCACGTTCATTTTGGATATTTTCAATGATTGTCGTTTCTGTCTTTGCATCGACGGCTGATAAGGAATCATCCAATATAAGAATTTCCGGATTTTTAATCAGGGCCCTTGCAATCGATATCCGTTGCTTCTGCCCACCTGAAAGAGCGACCCCCTTTTCACCAACGAGTGTCTCAAGACGTTTAGGCAGCATCGTTAAATCCTTCTCAAAATCCGCAAGCCGGATAGCTTCAGCCAGTTCATCCTCCGTTGCATCCATTTTACCGAATAAGATATTGTCTCTCACAGACTTTGAGAATAAAAAATGATCCTGCGGAACGTACCCGATCCATTTACGAATATCTTCAAGCTCCAGTTTTTCTAACGGCATGCCTGAAAAAGCAATCTCCCCGTTTCCTAATGGATATTCCCGTAGTAACTGCTTCACGAACGTCGTTTTTCCACTTCCTGTTTTCCCTACAATTCCCAAGGTCTGGCCACGCTCAAGTTGAACGGAAATATTGGAGAGATTAACAACTGTTGAAGATGGATACGTAAAAGAAACTTGATCAAATTTAAGATCTTCCGGATTAGAAATCCTCTCCAGCTTTAATGAATTTTTCACATCCGCTTCATAAGAAAGAGTATCTTGAACACGGTCAAGCGAAGCATTTCCTCTTTGCATGACGTTGATTAGTTCACCCACCGCAATCATCGGCCAGATTAACATTCCAAGATACACATTGAATGAAACAAGACCTCCAAGTGTAATGGTTTGTTGAAAAACAAGATAAGCACCATAACCCAAACCGATTAAATAACTGATACCAATGATAATGCTAATCGTCGGGTCAAAAAGTGCATCAATTTTCGCTACCTCGAGGTTTTTACGATATACATCCTCAGTCATTTCATCAAACCGCTTTTCGTCCTCCCGCTCCTGAACATAGGCCCGGATGACCCGTATACCAGAAATGGATTCCAGCACTTTGTCATTTAAGTTACCAAAGGCTTCCTGTGCATCCGTAAAACGTTTATAAATTTTTTTCACGTAAATTTGCATCATTAAGGCCATGATTGGAAGTGGCAACACCGCCGCTATCGTCAATTGCCAGCTGATAGTTGCACCCATCATAATCACAACCGTGATAGTGAATAGAACTGAGTCAACGAGCGTTAATATCCCAAACCCCGCAGTGAGCGAGATTGCCTTTAAATCATTGGTGGCCCTTGCCATTAAATCTCCTGTCCGGTTTTTTTCATAAAAAGTCGGCGTCATTTTCAACAAGTGCCCCATAAACCCGGACCTGAGTTTTCGTTCGACCAAGTTTCCGCCACCGAATAAAAGATAACTCCATAAGTACCCAAATAGATAGCTGGTACTCAGGACAATGAGCAAATAGATAACGTATTTCATGATTCCTTCATGCGTCATGTTGCCGTTGTTCATGTCATCAATAGCATTCCCGACAAGCTTTGGTGGAATAACCTCCATAACATTCACTAGACATAAAAATAAAATGGCCCAGGTATAACGCTGCCATTGCTCTTTAAAATACCAGGACAGCTTTTTAAATATCGCAAACATGAATTCCCCTCCCTTATGTTCTCACCATTAATTTGCTAGCCGCTTTCTGGATCTCCTGGTTGGAGTAGAACTACCATTTTTTTTTGTCTCATTTATAATTCCTCCTGTCTTCTATATAGAAAGGATGCTATTGCATCGGATTCCCTAAATAACAAAAAGCCCCCGTTAATTAAGCGGAAGCTTTTTAGATGCGTAAGAAAACACATATAAAAGGCGCAGGCCGCGAAACTTCCACAACCTGCGCTTAAAAATAATCAATGAGCACGCTCGATCCTTTGTCTATAAAGACAAAGCCTCAAGGCAGGCGGACGTATGAAAATATACGATTTTAACTTCAATGTGCTTATCTAATTTAGTCATGACGTTCGCCTCCATTTATTATAAATTATTGGATATTTTTGCCTTGTGTTTAAAGATTACTATGGGTGTATATATTTGTCAATTGTGACTTTTCTAGATTATTAATGAATAATCCTTTATTCTTATAAGAACGACGCAACCTTAAGGAGGTTCAGCATATGCCTTGGAGAAAATATATACTCCTAGCAGTACCCTTTTTATTTTCATCCATATTCATCTTATTTGCCGTTCCGGTCCAATATAGACCGCTATCATTCATTCCCGTGTTACTTTTCTGGATAGTTTATTATATTTTATTGAACCGGGAAAAGAAGAAGAAAAGTAATAGATGACGAAAAAATTTCTTCATCATTCAACCATTTGAGGGCGATGCAAAGGCAAAGCCCTTTTCTTGGTGTGCTGCATATAATAATTGAAAACATTCGTGGTGATTATATGTTCTCGCAATATGTGCAAAAGTTGTTGGGCAAACCACCTGTCAAAACTAAACCGATTATTGATGCAGAAAGGTTTGGGACTCTAAAATCCCAATTATAAAACGAGCTTTTTCAGTCTTTAGATGAATCAAAAGCATTTTTCCCTGTGGAAACGGCTCTAATAAAGAGCGTACGTACTGAGACAGCTGCTCTGAACCGGAATAATGTAACAAAGACTCAAGCCTACCTTTCCTATTACAGGCGGAATCCCGAGGTTCATTGGTCTTTTTTAGCTCATATGGTTTCTAGGAACGGTGGATACCATATGACTGATTTAAAGAGTTCATCCATGACCCACCTCTTCAACAAAGAGGATCGGAAAAAATTCTTCTTTTTCCTCGAACGCGCAAATTCAGCAATCTTTGCAGATTCCTTTCCACAGCTCCTTTTATATGAACATTCCAAACGAAGAAAGCTTTCATTAAGAAAGTTTCTACAAACCTTTCATATTTCAAGATTCTTGGCACCGATATGGGAATCGTTTTTAAATGAACCTCATTCACCTCTATTAACAAATGCTCTTATTATCAATGATCAAAGACTGCTCGAGGAAAGGATAATTAACCGACCCGGCATGGTGAAATTCTAAGACGGATTGATTTTCAGTTGCAGGAACTTTTAGGGTTTACGACGATAATCTACTTTCCATATGTATCGAAGATTTACAAACCTTCCCGATTATAAAAAAGGTAGACTTGACCAAAAAGACGCTCGAAAATATCCAGCATCTCAAAAACATCAATAAATTGAAGTCAATAATCTAGTTTCACGCCTCTTACTTTGAATACCCCATCCTCCATTTGGCAAGAATGGTTAGCAAAAAGAATGGGTGAAGCAAAATGAGAGGCATTGTACTAATGAATTCAAACTACATGATCGGTGAATTACATACGAATGAAAGCTTTGCAATCCAAAAGATTGTGACGGACAAATATATAAAAGAAAAAAATATTTCCCCGGTCATACTAAATCCTTATCAGCTCTATCCTTATTACACCATCCCACATGTACTTCTCTCTGATTTACAAAATAAAAAGGCAGATACGATTGATTGCCTCGTGCTACATTCTATTGAAACGATGGAACGATTTATCTATATCTACCCTGAAAAGTGGTTCGATCTTTGCGGATATTTCAAAGAGATAATCTGTGTGGTAGATCAAACTCCTGTAAGGAAAAATGAAGTTAATTAGGTATCGCCATATTTATAAGTCACAAAAATCAACGTACTTAAGGCGGTGTGAATCAGCAACAATTGAACTACCCACCACTTATCGACCTTACGGTCTGATTGAAGTGGGGGATTCCTAAGAACATTAGCCTATCGGCCAATTTTTTATTAGGCTACTCCCGTAGTTCCTACGGTTAGAAGCCTTATGGCTTCATTCATTAGATTGAGTCCTGCGTTAATATCTCGATCGTGGTGAGTAGAACAAAAAGGACAATCCCATTCACGAAGATTCAGATGTTTAACGTC
>NZ_JBNNTG010000082.1:0-6664 GCF_050278525.1 Peribacillus sp. NPDC096540
CTGAACTTGCTTCCGCTAGATGTAATCCCGCATGCCGTAATAGAGAGTTTCCGTGAGAGAATCCACTTAAATCTCCTGACTCACCTAGTATCCCCACTAATGAAATTTCACTTATTCCTTTAATCATAAGTAGTTTTTTTGCAAATGGGATTTTATTGAGAACTTCTTTAACTTGTTGTTCAACTCTTTCGAGTTGTTTTACAGCGAGGTCATATTCTTCTAATAATTGTTCTAGATGGAATGTATAAGCATCGAGTGCTTGTTCTGTCCCAATTGAGGATTTTGCTAGATTGATTAGTAATTGAGCCTTCTTGGGTCCTGGTTGTCGTTTCATTAAAGACTTCCACCCCCTCATGACATCTAGTGTTTCTAGTGAAGATATTTCATCCGGTGTAGGAAATAAACGAAGGGTTGCGATTGCGCCTTTGCATGAAACATCTTTAAACACTTGTCGCAGCTCTGGAAAGACAACATCTACCCATCGATTTATTTGATTAATAGACATTACGAGACGTTTAACAATCACATCACGATTAGACATTAGAACTCTAAGCTTCTCAAATGATTCTGATGATGGGCGAATAAAGGAATAGTAGCCGTTTTTGACCATATCCGCGATAACGAGCGCATCTTTTTTATCACTCTTAGATTGGGTATTATCACGATTCTCTTTATTCCTTTTAACTAAGTGGGGATTCACAGTAACTACCTCAATGTTTTGGTTATATAACCATTTTGAAAGGTTAATCCAGTAATGGCCTGTAGGCTACATACCTACTATTGCTGCATCTAAGTTTTTTAATCTTTTTAAATCCTGAATCCAGTTTAATAGTTTAACGAACCCCTCTTCATTATTTTCAAATGTAATAGGGTCTCCAACTACAACTCCACGGAAATTAACTGCTCTTGCAACGTGTAATTGTTGAGCGATATCCACACCAATAATAAGATGTGTATCAGAAATTCTTTCAATTAATTGATTTTGTTTGTCTTGCATTTTAAAATTCATAATAAGGCTTCCTCCTTAAGACTCTGAGTTAGATTGGACTCTATACTCGTATCTTACTGAGGGGCTCTATTTTTTTCAAAGCTGAAAAATAACGAACTACAGGAATGCTAAACTGCCCCGTTAGTTCATTAAGAAACCCAGTATGGAAACAAAGAAAAGAAATGAAGAGACAACAATGCTCATATACCCCGAAAATCCTTTTCTATCTTTTTGAAGTTCGGCTAATCCTGTTACTAACATAATTGCCCCTAAGAACAACATAGAATACGGCATCAACTCAAAATTTTGAGTAATTAGCTGATAGGCTGATAAAGCAAGAACAATTACTGCTAAGATAATTCTAACTATCTTCAAGAATACATTTCCCCCTAAAAATTATGTTGGTACAATTTTTTATTTAATCATACCATTTAACACCTTTTCATTTGTGCGGAAAATGGAAATTCCTTCTTTAACTAACTTGCCCCGATAGTTGCATAAAGAAAAAACTGCCTTAATGACAGCTCCGATCTTTCTGTTCAACTATTACTCCTACAGAAAAATACTCTCTAATCGTTTTACCCACAACCTCAAATCGCCATCATCTTTTTTCAGATCATAGGCAATGGATTAAAGCGATTCCTGTCGCTTAAGAACTCGTTGTACAGCTTGTAATTTTTCTTTATTAAATAATTTCTCCATTAAAAAAGCACCTCCAAATGTTAGACTGTGTCTAACATTTGGGGTACAGTTCAAAAGGATAGGGGATTTATTTATCATTAGTCTTATCGTGTTAATTTGATAGTATTTCCTTAACTACCTTAATGGTTTTTACCGAATCCCAATTAGCGTTTAACACCTCTAATGTCTTTTTAATCATATCATTGTCAATTTCAAATATTTCTTGATTGTCGAAATTGTGCACTAAATAGACTATCAACTCCTCTTCATCGGGATCTTCTGTATCTACATTTAGGCCAACTATATCCCAAAACCATAACTGAAATTCTTCTAAGCTTATTTGTTGTTTTAAATATTTGCTTAGAATATTTATTACATACTCTTTCTTAACTTGAATGATATTATCATCTGGGTCATCGAATAATTTTGATAGTATATAATAAAATTGTCCGTCCTTATCCACTTTATAAATATCTAATGTTTCGCTTGCTATTCCCATCAATTTATCCCTAGTTATATTTCCTTTTACATACTCAAATAATGCTGATATCAATTTTTTATTCATTATCTACCCACCGGTTTATGTTTTCTATGTTTAAAAGAACCATCTGAATTATAACTGTCCTTATACATACGCTTGGTCTTTCCATTTCTCATCCATTTACTATATACTGCTCTGGATTGACCTTTGTATTGACCAGAAACTTTTTAAGATGCTCCAGCCATCCATTTTTAAGTTAAAGATTGTTATTAAATCAGTTGTAAGAATATGGATCGCTTATGTAACTATCTGAGTAAGACCCTGTTAGGATTATTCCAGTAAATAAAATAAACTGGATTCCAAAATATTTAATAAGATTCAAATAGCATAAGCTCCTTCTCAGTTTCTCATTGTGTTCCACCACTATTGTAGCTGTAAGAAACAACTTTTGGAAACAGTAAATATTGAGAAAGCTTCTTCAACTAGCCTGCCCCTTTAGTTCCATAAGAAAGTGTTGCGTAGCAACCCTATTGTTAAACTAAAGCACCCTTCTGCAAAATAAATAGGGAGATCATTCCCGAAAGAACCTCTCCCTGTTTTTTATTTAGCGGCAGTATTTATCCCTTAATGCAAGTGCATATCTAACCGATTGCTCTGCACCTTTCTCTTGATCCTCAATCATTTGTTCTAGAAGTTCTGCTGGCGGATAATAGTAATCCAATGGTTTAATTACATTTAAATCATAAGGAGGTTGTCCCACCTTAAATGCTCCTTCGCCTACTGCAAAGACTCCGCCTGTACCAGGCTCTCTCTTAAAATGGATGGCATACGGGAAGCACATTTCAACGTTGATTCTAGTCAACATTGAATTCTCAATCAATATTTTATAACATTCTTCCAAATCGATATTACCAGTCCCAGCAGGTACGCCACATACTCTGTAATCTTCGCCATCATGGACGATAATATGATCCTTAAAATGAGTTGTAAAGGCATATGGTGCTAATTTTCTTACAGCTTCAACCGGGTCCTCCCATGCCATCATTGCATTCCCGAAATCACAATGAGCACCAACCCAAGGGCTGTTGACTTCCTTAATGATTTGAATCACTTCATCCGTTAACTCTTCCTCGTGATTTTCAACAGCAAGCTTGATTCTATATTTCTTTAATAATGGTACAATTTGTTTAATATCTCCAGGAGCTCTTCTCAATCTGTCTGGATCATATTCTCCCATGCAGGTATACGTACGAATGACATCCGCTCCAATTCTATGCGCGGCCTCAATGACCTCAGTTAGATGTTTCGGATCGGTTCCATTTGTATCGATTTCAGCGAAAAATCCATACTTTTGAATTTCTTTTTTCACCTTGTCTAAGTATTCCGGTTCAAATGATTCTAATGTACCAATTCCCGGTAAACCTGGCCATGGAACAATATTGATCATGACTCCATCTAATCCCAATTCGGCTGTTTTTTTGATAAAACCAAAAATATCCATTCGACCTGTAATAAACTGCAAGTGAAAGCTTTCTGTCTCTAATCCAATTTTCATTTGTTACCCACCTTTATGTTAATTTATTGTGCCGAGAAGAAATTAAACTAAATTTTGTTCGACTTCTATTTTTATTTGTAATTAATTTCTACTTAACGACTTTGCTTACGAAAGTTCTCTTAAATTAGGGAAGAACCAGCAACTAAACGACGAAACACATTCTCCCCAAAAAAGAATAATTGGTCACCTTTTTACCTCGGCCATCAATTCAATTTCAATCATTGCATTCATAGGTAATTCTGCTACCTGAATGGTACTCCTAGCTGGAAAAGGCATCGAAAAATATTCCGCATAAATTTCATTTACAGTTTGAAAATCTGATAAATCAGTCACAAATATAGTTGTTTTCAAAACTGAATTCATTTCTAGACCTTTTTCTATTAAAATGTGCTTTAAATTTTCTAAACATTGTCTTGCTTGGTCTTCAATGCCTATAGCTAATTTATTAGTATTAGGATTTAAAGGGAGTTGCCCCGAAATATAGAGAATCCCTTTTGATAATACCGCTTGGGAATATGGTCCAATAGGTTGTGGCGCATTACTTGTTAAAACTGCTTCTTTCATAATAAAAATCTCCTTTTTATCTACAATATTTTTCTCGTAACTTTGTGACCGTTTGTACAGATTCTTTAATTTCATTATCTTGGGCCAATAACATTTGTTCTAAAAGATCATCACTTGGATAGTATGTTGATAAAGGATCAAACAGTTTTTGATTGAAATACGGTTTTTACATCTTAAATGATCCTTTCCTTACTTCGCTTACTCCCCCCGAACCTTTAGGTCGTTTAAAAGTAGAAACATATGGATGACACATTTCTAAAATTATTCTGTGTAAAGGATGACTCCGTCTAATCCTAATTCAGCTGTTTTTCTGATAAAATCGAAAATATTCATTCAACCTATAATAAACTGCAAGTGAAAGCTTTCTGTTTCTAATCCAATTTTCATTTGTTACCCAAATTTAAGCCAATTTATATATCGATAAAAAATTAAGCATTCATTTAATTATCTTCCAAATATCAGTTAGTTTGTTTTTTCTTTTTTAAAATTTTAACTGAATAGTTACTTATAATAAAACCTATAGCTGCAAATGCAATCATAATCATAAATACATATCTATATCCAGTAATTCCAGGATTGTGATCCAGAATATTACCATACATGGCAAAGGCGAAAATTGAAGGAGCATAACCAACTAAACAAGCTAATGATACGGCAGCACCGCTTATTTCTTTTGGAATATCAATTTCATCTAATGGGGCAAAAAACACAGCCCGTTGAGTAAATACAATCGATCCGAAGCCAAGTGTCGCAATTATTCCTATATAAATATTCATTTTGTCATGTGGAAGCATAATAAAAATTATCATTGTAATAATGGATAAGAGAAATGTAAATCTAAGGTATTTTGTCGCTGATTTAAATTTTTTATCAACTAAGAATCCACCGATGGGACCGCCTATCATTTTTAATCCGTATTGGTTTATAATCCCATATACACCTAATAACGCTACCGGCATTCCATAAATTTCTTGCAAGAACGGAATAAAGTAAGTTAAACCTGCGTAAACCGTATAAACGCAAAATATTGTAAATGAGGAAAACCACAGTATGGGAGTTTTAATTGCTTGAATCGCACCTTTCAAAGCTACTTTATTTTTACTAATTTCTTCTCCACCCTTATCAAACGTTTCAATGATATCGTCCTCTATAAAGAAATAACTAATAATACCAACAATAATTGTAATCAAGGCAAAGAATAAAATTGCGGCTCTGAAACCTAATGACTCAGATCCTAACCAAATAAATATACCTAGAGCAGAGAATGCAACGATTGTATCTACAACACCACGACCAGCCTCAAGAAATCCAAACATCCTGCCTTGTTCGTCGGAGTCTCCAAGCAATTTAACGGTTTTTATCAATACTGGCCAAAAAGTAATCTCTGTAAATAAAGCCATTACTCCCCAAGAAGCTAAAATTCCATAAAAACTTGGTAAAGTAGATAAATAAATCCCAGTTGCACCTACACCAATCAATCCAATCGGAATTAGCTTCCTTTTAGAAAATCTATCAGTGATATAAATGGAGACTACATAACCAAACATTTGTATAATAGCATATACAGATAATGCTAAACCTATTTGGGTATGTGAAAGGTGAAAATATTTTTGCATCGGAACGTAAAAAGCATCTTTTAAAGATGATAATTTAAATATTGTTCCTCCTCCCAAAATTAAGATACATAAGGTAAACCATTTTTTGACCGGCTTCTGTGCTACTGCCATAAACAATCCCCCCTCATAAATATGAAAGTAATTAGCGGTATTCGTTAAAACTCAAAATTCACCTTTATTAATTGGAAAAACATTCAATTAATACTAGTTTTTGCATTAACCTCGATTCAGTTAGTTACTTCATCAAAGTTATTTGAAATATTTTTTATGTTCTTTAAACTAATACTTGTTGATACATTGTTTTTTAATGGATCTTATTTCAATAGAGGTTTTTGGCAGAAGACACGCTACAGAGGGGAGTAATTTTTTAAACCCGTCTGCACGTTTCAAGCTTATTACACTACCAATCTCGGCAAATCCGGCAATATGAAGAAAAAACCAAGCCATCGAATCATCCCCTAACCTTGTATAGATCATTTCATTTTCTTTAATTTTTAGGTTGTGCTGGACTAATTTTTATTCCAATTATTCCAAATATCATTAAAGCCACAAAAAATACTTTCAGTGGATTAATGGTCTCCCCGAAAAAAAGCATCCCAATTACTACTGTTCCCACCGTTCCCAATCCAGTAAAAATGGCGTAACCAGTCCCTAAGGGAATTGAATGTAAAGCTTTTGAAAGTAAAAAAAAACTAAAGATTATAATAACTACCGTTACTATACTAGGTATAATTTTGGTGAATCCGTGAGAATATTTAAGACCGATCACCCAGACGATT
>NZ_JBNNTG010000083.1:0-5844 GCF_050278525.1 Peribacillus sp. NPDC096540
AATCGCATTCACAAAATTCTTCAAGATGCTAATATCAAGCTAACATCCGTTCTATCAGACATTTTTGGTGTATCGGGACGCCGTATTCTTGAAGCGATTCTAAACGGTGAAAAAATAGAGACCGATGGTCTTCGAAAAATGGTGGATTGGCGAACAAAAGCAAGTATTACTGACATTGCCAGTGCAATTAATGGTCGTATTCGCCGTCATCATCGTGATATGTTGCGTTACCATTGGGAGCATATGAGTTATTTAGAAAAAGCCATAGAAGAATTGGAAAAACAAATTGATCAACTCCTGTCCCCTTATCGTAAGGAAGTAGAATTATTGGATGGTATACCTGGTGTGAACAAAGCTGCCGCAGCTACTTTTATTGCAGAGATGGGCGTGGATATGTCCGTATTTAAGTCGGCTAAACATCTTGCCTCTTGGGCGGGTGTGAGTCCCGGAAATTACGAAAGTGCTGGTAAAAAAAAAACGAGTAAAACCACACAAGGTTACAAAGCTTTGAAAACAATGGCCGTAGAGTGTGTATTAGCGACATCAAGGCAAAATAATCGAATAGCTTCACATCGAAAAAGGATAACCAAACGACAGGGAAAAATGAAGGGACGAATCGCTTCCGCTCATTTACTATTAACGATTGCTTACAACATCTTAAAAACAGGAGAACCTTATCATGAACTAGGCTCAAATTACCTTGAAGAAAAACAAAAAAATAACAAAGAATTAAAAATGATCGAATACCTAAAAAAGAAAGGCTATACAATCGCTCCATCTAAACAACAAACTGCATAATCAGTTAAAATAACGACATAGTACATAGCCCTTCAAAAAAAAATGAGAATATGGAGGGTTTATTTTAACATGGCTTTTTTACTAATGTGTTTTCATACAAAAAAGGCTGCCGCAGCAACCCCTATTATTGAAGTAAAGCACCCTACCAGATGGAGAACCAATTAGTGAAATGATTCCTGCGGAGACCGAAGGAATTGCCTATGCAGAGATAGATCTAGAAAAAGTAATTGATTTTAAATATTATATTGATCCAGCAGGTCACTATTCTAACCAGAGCTTAAGTATGAATTTTAATCAAAATCCTACACCTGTAGTTAGAAAATTTGGGGACAGTAAAAATGAATCTATCACATATGAAGAAATTAATTTATCAGTAGGCATTGATCAGTCAATCCTATCACGTTAAATTCTCACGCCTTGTTGTAGTATTATAACACCTCAGTAGTTCTTACTAAATCTTAGATTAGCCGAAGAGACTTATCAAAAAGTTATTCTCATAGAAAATTAGTGACTTTCCTATTACTGCTAAGCTTTTTTAGCTACCCATATGGATGTAGTGACGACACTCAAATTGGGAGTGTCGTCTTTTTTGTGGATAAAGAAGGAAATAAACTTTAAATATGACGAAAGGGGGAGGACAATGGCTAACCCGTTCCCGTAAAAGTACACTCTTACGAACCAAATACCCATACTATAAAGGTATGGGATTAATAAAAAAAAGCTGTCTAATCGAGACAGTCTTTTACCGTTTTCCTTGTAGGAGTTCCGAAAAAGGCTTCGAGTAGATGAACCACTACACAACCTTTTCATTTCAATCTATTTTAAGACGTATAACCGATCTATTGTACTTATTCTTTCTTTCAATTCTACTACCCCTTGTTCTACTAAAGAATCTAAATACATCGCAACTTGAGGATAGATTTTCGGTTTGTTTGTATTATAGCTATTTACAGGAGCATTATGTTTTTTAATCAAAATCTCGCAAATAACTCGTGTGCTGTCTATGGATTTTAAGTATTCCAAAACGGCTTTTTTTAGTTCTCCTGGTAAAGTATCAGAAGAAATGGTTAAGCAAGAGATACCTGAAATCGAAACAGAAACACTTATGCTCCTTTCAGTAGCCGGTGTACATACTGGCGTCCAAACAATTGGTCTCTCCTGGATTTGTGAATAAGACAATATCCATTTTACCAATAAAGATTAAAGAATTATTTTACTAGCTCGTTTTACTTATGAATAAATATGGTTTACAGTGATTCTTTTAATTCATACTGATACGTAGTTAGTCCATGAAGATTTTTATATCACTTACATTGAAAAAGAGTATATCATTATTTATAACCAGTACATTAAAGGAGCCAATTATGTTCGATGATAAAGATTTACTTAGTATAGATGTAGCAAAGATGTATTACGATTTAGATAAGAATCAAAGTGAAATCGCTAAAGCTCTCGATCTGTCAAGACCTACTGTTTCAAAGTTATTGAAGTACGCCAAAGAAAAAAATTACGTGAAGATCGTTATTAACGACCCTAGAGATCAGTCTTCTAACCTTGAATTAGCACTACAAGAAAAATATCAATTGAATGCTGTCCGCATAGCATTCGCTCCTATTGATGAAGAAGAGCAAATTAAGAAGTACATTGGTAAAACAACAGCTGAATACCTTGATGAAATCATTAAAGACGGAGATATTATTGGCGTTTCATGGGGAAGTACACTTTATGAAGTGGCGAAAGAATTACTGCCCAAAAATCTGAAAGGAATTGAATTGATTCAACTTAAAGGAGGTATGAGCTATTCTCATTATGAAACCCATGATATTGAAATCATGCAAAAGTTTGCAGATGCTTATAAAGCCTTTGGACAATTCGTTCCACTACCTGTTATATTTGACTCCATTGAACTCAAAAATTTAATTGATCTAGACCGTCATATCGCCCATGTGCTAGAACAAATGAAACGAGCTAATATCGCATTGTATACAATTGGATCGGTTACGAAACATTCGTTGCTTTATAAAATGAATTATATTTCCGACGAGGAATTTACGTATTTACAAGAGCATGCTGTTGGGGATATTTGTTCAAGATTTTTTGATAGCAATGGTGATGTATGTTACGAAGAATTAAATACGCGAACATTTGGTATTGAATTAGCTGAATTAAAGAACAAAGAAAAAAGCATTCTAATCGCTGGTGGCGATAAAAAAATACAAGCGATTCATACCTCTCTTAAGCACCAACTTGCTAATACCTTAGTTACTGATCGCTTCACAGCTAAAAAACTACTTTCTTTATAACTCATCATTAACACATTTCATAAAGGAGCTATATTCGTTATTAACGAGTATAGCTTCTTTTAATTCTTTCTACTTTATGAACACTCCCACAATTAGAACAAATGTAAACATAACATTTTACATTTGTTCTAATTGTGTTATTATAAACTTACATTTAACTATGAGGAGGAACATTGTATGAATTACAATAAATTAATCGATCACACAATATTAAAAGCAGATACAACTCGTCAAGCCGTTCAACAAGTATTAGAAGAAGCTTTACAACATGGCTTTGCATCAGTATGTATTAATCCTTATTGGGTGCCATTAGCCTCTGAATTTTTAAAAGATTCCGATGTGAAAGTATGTACGGTTATAGGATTTCCATTAGGTGCAAATACAACAAATACAAAAGCATTCGAAACGAAGGACGCTATTGTAAATGGCGCTCATGAAGTTGATATGGTTATTAATATTGGCGAGATGAAAGCAGGAAACTATGATGTTGTTCAGGCAGATATCGAAGCTGTAGTTGAAGCTGCTAACGGCAATGCTTTAGTGAAAGTCATTATTGAAGCATGCATATTAACAAAAGAAGAAATCGAAACAGTAAGCAAAATTGTACGTGCTTCAGGAGCTGATTTCATTAAAACATCAACTGGATTCTCAACTGGTGGAGCTACTGTTGAAGACGTAGCTTTAATGCGAAAAAACGTGGGCGAAAACGTAGGAGTTAAAGCTTCAGGTGGCGTAAGAACAAAAGAGCTAATGCAAGCAATGGTAGAAGCAGGCGCTACGAGAATTGGAACAAGTAACGGAGTGTATTAATTAATCCGTTTATCGGCGACAAGTATAATACGAGCAAACCAGTAGTGGGTTACTTATTACCCCTTGGAATGGTTGGCTTATAACGAGAGTCGATGTCTACAGATCGTAAGTTACGATGTCCACTAGGCGCTTGAGCAAGACAGCCGCAAGCTACCCTATATACTTCTAAACTATAAAACGAAAAGGCACTCAATTTCATATTGAGTGCCTTTCTTCGCCTGTATATTTTGTACCTATATTATGCGATTACCTTTAAAGCTTCAAATAACTTTTGAAAATAGGTTTGATCATTGTTGCTTTTATTTACTAGATTACTAAATCCTAACATATCAGTTGAAGAATTTCCCATTTGGGATTTATGGGGTACAGCCACATAACAAAAAGCTGCCTTAAAGACAGCTCTGATCTTCAGCTAACGCACCCGTTAGTTTAAGTAGATTTCTTCACAAACTTTTTGTATTTCAGTTAATACAGGAATGCTTTCCCGATAGTTCCATAAAGAAAATGCTACCTTAAAGACAGCACCGATCTTCAGCTAACGCACCTGATATCTCAACAAGGTCTAAATAGTGTTTTATCTTTTTAAACTAACTCTAAGATTTCTTTGAAATTATTCACTACAAAATCAGCTTGTTTTAATTCATCTTCTTGAGCAAAGTCAAAGTTCACACCAACGGCAATAAGTTCATTATCCTTAGCAGCAGATATATCTGAAGAACGGTCACCGACAACGTAACCTTTTCCAATTTGATTTTTATTTTTCACCATTTGCACTAAATCTGATTTATACCCAGATTTAATTAGTTGGATACTATATGTATTTTGAATAAATCTATCCAAATTATAAGTTTCTACAATGGCTTGTAAATATTCTATCTGTCCATTGCTGGCAATAAATAAGGGGTACTTTTCACTTAACTCATTTAATGTTCTTTCCACATCAGCATATAATGCACCTTTATGTGCTTTGATTAGTTCTATAAGCTTTTTATGAAAAATTTCATTGCTTTTTTCTCGTATTTTTAGTGTGTGGTTTGGACAAAGTGTTTCCCATACATCTGGTAGAGGTGCACCCATAATTTTTCTATATTGTTCAATCGGTGTTTTTGTATCCCATAAATTTTCTTTTCGTAGTACATCAAATGTTTCTTCTAGGGCAGGTTCTAAAATTAAATTTGTTTGAAATAAGGTTCCATCCATATCAAAAATAATTGCTTCACTCATTGAAAAATTCTCCTCTCTCTATCTTCTCATTAAAACATAATATTTTTTCTAAAATTACAATCATTCCGATATTTTTTGAAAGCTCTGCCCGCAAACTATTCTCTCCCTTAATAAGGGTATTTTTTTCTTCAATTTGAATGTATCTTATTGCGGTCTATTCATTCAATTTCAACAGTTCAGCAATAATATCAGAACTACCTGGCATTAACAAAATAATTGCCAAAACGATAAAAAGAATACCAAAAACAAACAAAAAAATTACGATTTTAACTGACCATGATACATCTTTCCAAAGTGCCCCCGCAATAAGAAGAACAACACCTATTAGAAGTAATAATAAATAATAAAATCCCACTCAATCACCTCATAGCCCCTATAGCTCTTATCAAGCATTTAATAGAGGAACTATTATTTTTGATAAACCTAAACTTATTAAGAATGTTATAAGCCAATCTCTTTTTCTCGTCATCTTAAAAAGTATATTCAGAACCGAACTAATACATATACAAACTAAAAATATGAATAACACCATAATAAATGATTCCAAGTAACCCCCCACAATACGTTCCATTTTATATTTTACCATAAAAACCCAAGTTATTTATGGAACTATCCTGCCCCGTTAGTTCCATAAGAAACTTCTATGGCGGCGCTCCTCGCCGCCACCATCTACTACGAAAATCTAAACTCAAAAATAGAGTCTAACCCA
>NZ_JBNNTG010000084.1:0-5381 GCF_050278525.1 Peribacillus sp. NPDC096540
TTTTGGACTTTAACTTGTCTTGGAGTTTAATCCCTTTATAGAGCCTTAGTATCAGATTCCTGTTCGTCGAGCCAAGATTTTATTCCACGCTTCCTTAGTGGTTGGTCGATGTGTACCCCCACAGTGGACTTTCACCACCTAGATAGTTGCCATGCCTGGCACACAAGAAAAAGCTACCATAAAGACAGCTCCGATCTTCAGCTAACACACCCATTAGCTAAAAAAGAAGGAAAAATCCACTTACTTCACTATCCAGCTAATTTTGCAAACAAAAAGAGCGTTAACCCTTATGGATAACGCTCTAAAATCGATTTAAAATACATTAATAAATAATACATAAACCTATTTGACTATGCCAAGCATAAATTTCAATATCAATCTTCATTCTCTTCTTCTTCTTCTTCATATAAATCGTGTTCACCAATATAAATAGGGCTGTTTGCATGATCAATTCTGATTGGCCATTCATACGGAACGGATAAACGGCTGGATACACCTCTCCAAAATTTACTCGAATCGGTTTCAAAATCTTGAAACTCTTTTAATAGTTCTTTATAAGACGCACCGTCAAATTGTATATTCATTTCCTGCAACCTCATGAAAGCCATATGTCTAATTTCAAGCTCTGCTGCCTTTTCCATTTCTTCTTCCGTTGCCTCTCCGATAATGGTTCCTGGCGGGGGTAAGATAGCGTAGATATTATCTACTTCTTCTCCCGTTTCTTGTGCGGGAATCAATTTATTCTTGATCCGATTAAGCATAAAGTCAACTCCTAATGGTTTTCATCTATTATATATAAGTCTGTCAAGCTGCGTAAACTAAATACTCTTCATGTTCAGCTAAAGCACCCGTTAGTTTAAGTGAATTACTTCACAATAATGAACCATTTACAACTGAAGAAAGTAGTTCATTTATTGCAGAAATGCTGCTTTCGTTGTGTGTTTTAAGGAGTTTTTGATTTTTTTAGAGAAGCCCACTTACCATAACCAAAAACGGTCGTTTAAGGAACTTTAATAGTCTTCATTCTTTTCTCACATTTGAATGATATAAATAATTATTGTCAATAATGTTATAGTCCAACAATTTTTCACATATTTTATCACAAATTTACTTGTCTGTATTTTGTCAATGAAATAGTCTTAATTATAAGTGCTCCAGAATGACTGTAATCGTTATCTAATAAAGAATGGTGGGATAAAATGTTACCAATCGAACGACAACAACAAATTTTAACATGGTTAGAACAAGAAGAGACTTTGCGTGTTTCGGATATTAGTAAGAGATTAGAGGTGTC
This sequence comes from Peribacillus sp. NPDC096540, assembly GCF_050278525.1. Classification (NCBI taxonomy): domain Bacteria; kingdom Bacillati; phylum Bacillota; class Bacilli; order Caryophanales; family Bacillaceae; genus Peribacillus; species Peribacillus sp. NPDC096540. The sequence continues at coordinate 1,295 of NZ_JBNNTG010000084.1, forward strand.
TGAAATGACAGTTTACCGAGATTTAAAACCATTAATTGATCAGCAGAAAGTATTTAAAACATCTAATGGAATTGCTCTTATTGCTCAAAGCTACATTTCTTCTAATCATTGTTCTTATTGCTATAAAGATTCAAATACGAGACTGTCTGTTCAATTGATTAAAAAGAATCAACACGTGGAGCACACTTGTTGTCCTCATTGTGGGCTTCTTCGATTTCAGGATATAGAAAATGACGTCTCACAAATTATTTGCCATGATTTTTTGAATGATACAACGATAAGTGCTAAGATGGCGACCTTTCTTATGAATGCAGATATTAATTTGAATTGTTGCCAACCACAAGTAATTGCCTTTGAATCTATTAAACAAGCTAAACAATTCCAGTTAGGATTTGGTGGGCAAATATATAGTTTTAAAGAAGCAATTCAAGCTATAACTATTGAAATGCATGGAAAAGACTGCTGCCATTTGAAACAGTAAGAGGAGATAGCAGCAGTAAAAGTAGACACAAAACATACTAAGTCTTGATGGGGGTTTAGAAGTGAAAAAAGGCAATTATAATCGTTTATGGAAATGGCATTTCTATGCAGCATTATTTATCGCACCACTACTGATTACATTAACACTAAGTGGCATTGGATATTTATTCTATACAGAAGTAGAAAATAAAGCTTACGATGATTTATTCTTTGGAGAAAGCGAAAAAACAGAACAATTTACGATTGATGAAGGAATTAAGAAGGCGGTAGAGCAACACAAAGGCTATTCTGTCTCGAAAGTTATTTTATTAGATGATCCGTATAATACACGCTTAACGATGACAAATGAAGATGGCGACCAAAAATATGTATTCTTGGATGATAATTATGAAATGGTCGGTAGTCAAAATGCGAAACATACATTTTCAAATGTTATGAGAGAAACACATAGTTCACTTTTTGTAGGTGGAACTGTTGTAAATTACTTAGTTGAATTAGCTGCATGCTGGGCAATCTTCTTACTGTTCACTGGTCTTTACATGACCTTTAAGGGAAGGGCATTGAAGAAAATACAGAATTCAACGAAGCGACAAAAAAACAAAAAATTGCATGCGTTAGTGGGAACAATTATTACAATTCCCATGATTATCATTATTTTTACCGGCTTGCCTTGGTCAGCATTTATGGGTAATTTTATATACTCAGCAGCTCAAGATCATCCTTCTATTGGGATTCCAACTTTAAAACAACAGCCTCCAACTTCGGATATGAGTGAAATCCCATGGGCTACTCGTAAAAATGAGGCACCAACGTCAGGCGATAATCACGCACATCATGGTGATATGTCTAATATGCCAGGTATGTCAAATGGCAGCAGTATGTTAAGTGTCGAACAATTGATGAATAAGGTTGAGGAAGCTCATATTTCGAAACCTTATTCAATTATTTATCCAGCGACTGAAGAAGGTGTATACACAATATCTAAGGGGAGTAATACTGGTGTAACCGGCTTAGACGTTAGCCCGTATGATGAAATGACAACCTATTTCGATCAATATAGTGGAAACTTGATTTCAAAAGTGAGCTATCATGATTATGGTATTTTAGCAAAATGGTTTACATGGGGTATTCCATTACATGAAGGTCATTTATTTGGCTGGCCAAATAAATTGATTAACTTATCTGTTTGTCTATCCTTCCTATTCGTCATATTTTGGGGAATTAAAACGTGGCTATCTCGTAAAAAAGAGGGTAAATTCTCAGCTCCACCAAAAGCTTCAAGTAGTCTTTCGATTGGCTTTATTATCTTTATGGTGGTTTTAGGGTTAGTTATGCCACTATTTGGGATTTCTTTAATTGTAGTGGCTATTATTGAAGGAATTATTTACCTCATCAAAAAAGAAAAAAAGTGACCATTGCAAATTAATCTGTATTAAGAATTGAACACCCGTTAGTTACCTTAACTAATAGAAGTTGATATTTTATTAACAGAAGAGTTTTTTTCTAGTTCAAGAAAGTATACTAAAGTTTCATATTGTAGCTTTGAAACAAAGTTTGATCAAATTAATACAAGAAACCTTGATAAATGTATAAATAGAAAGGGCATGTTTTGAAAAAAGATTGATCAAAACATGCCCTTATAATATTTTTATTGGATTAATCATTTATAAAAAAGATTGATCATTTTTGTGTTCCTGAATCAGCTAGTCGAGTAGAAGGGAATACCTTGCGGTAGATTAAGTTCCTCCCCCCTCACAGAACCGTGCTTGCGCTATTCACGCACACGGCTCCTCCTAGTTACCATTCACAAAATGTAGCTAATCTCTTAGATTCAGATTTTGCTAATTCTGCTATCCTTAGTAGTTTTGTTTCCATTTATCCCTACCTCTGAGTGTAGTAAATGTTTCCCTAGTAAGGGCGATAACTGGTAGCTAGCCTTTCCTCCATCGGTATTACCCAACTTCATTGGTACTACGCTGCTATCCGACTCCCTACACAGCATTTGGTTTCCTTGCTTTTTATCGCTTGTACAACATACTCTTCTAACAAGAAAAGACCGGTAGGGTCTCCCGAGTTGCCGTATCATATCGATGTGTAACGTGCCAAGGTCTCTGACTCCAGAGAGGTTTTATCCATCTTGCCCTTAACGAAGGATAAAATGTAGCTTTCTGCAGTGCGTAAGGCATCAGCCCTCTCGATTTACTAACATTATGGAGCTCAATCCCTTCAACCATTTGGCTTTCGGCCCGCCACCTAACTGTCTACGCTTAAAGACTAAAGTTACCTTTAGCCCTCCAAGACTCGCTACGAGCGAATGGCTAGTTCTTACTCGACGGGAATCCCACCCGCTATATGATACGACCTAGGCTCGGCCGCACACGCACCCGTTAGTTGCATAGCAAGTACTATAATATTTTCGCATTAGCCCATATTTCCTCTAAAGACTTTCCATCCAATGTTGCCTGTTGTAGTAGCTCTTCCGTTGTACTAAACGATTGTAAATCGAATTCATAATCTGAGAGATGCCATTGGTTAGAATGTTCATTAATGTGATAAATGTGGTCTTGAAAAGAAAAACTGACTCTATTATCAAAACCCAAATCCCTTTTCAAATCTTCATATGAATAGTTAAGTTTTTCGATAATCATCTCAGCGTACATTCGTACATCAATATCGGTATCATTTTTGAAAACCTCAATAAATTCTTGGATTGTTTCATTATCTAATCGATAAGTTAAAAAATTCCATACAGTGTTAGCGATATCACTTCTTAAGTATTTATCAGGATGTTTACTCAATTTCATAAATTGTTTACTTAACCAATCTACATCAGACTCAAATTGCGACAGATATGTAATTACACTACTTATTTCCTCTACATTATCTTGTTGTATAAGGGTTTCAAATTCCTCTTTGCTATATCCCTCCATCTGAAGTTCAATCTCATCAAACGGTTCGGATTCTTCCGTATATAGACCTTCTAAAAATTCATCAAAATGGTTCGCTATTTTTATAATCTTTTCTTCTTCATTATCTATATAAACAATCGAAGGTTCAGAAGAAACATGGCGATAGTCAAAAGCAATCCAAGTATGGCCATCACCATTAAACAAAACCAACCCTTCAGGCATTTCCCATTCTTCTATAAAATATTCGCTTTTTAATATACCGTCTTCTAGACTTATGCCTAAAATATGGTCAACGTTAATATGGGCATCAGCCCACGATGTTGGAACGTCAGTAGGATACGAGTTAAATTTTATATATCCCCCGTTTTGATCTTTGAGGATATTTATGTACGATTGTGGTAATTTTATTTTCAGTTTTTCTTCTGCTTTTTTAACCATCTCATCAGTTAATGGTGCTAACTTGTAATAATCACTGTCTTCTTGCCAAATTACATTGCCCATTGAAATCACTTCCTAAAAATATAATATTTGTTGAGACATTAATTATACATTGTTAGTTATTGATTCATATCTCTTTATTGAACTAACTTGCCCCGCTAGTTCCATAAGAAACTCCTATGGCGGCGCTCCTCGCCGCCACCATCTACTACGAAAATCTAAACTCAAAAATAGAGTCTAACCCATTAACCCCTTGACGA
>NZ_JBNNTG010000085.1:0-4966 GCF_050278525.1 Peribacillus sp. NPDC096540
AATAGGGCGCTGCTCTTTTTCAAAAAAATTGAAGCTTGCGTTTTATTTAATATGGTCTTTTTTCTGATTATTAGTGTTTAATTTTCATGGTAGTTGAACAAGAAAAATGAAGCTATGTTGGATCAACACTTCTATTATTACGGCTATTTTCAATTTCTTTAGTTATGGAAGATTTCTTTCCAGTCGCCCTCGCCCATCTTTCATTTTGAACACCACCAAACTTTTGAATTGTTTTGATCAAACTAAATTTTAAAGCTATACGTCAGGAATCAATCTCCTTGAAAAAAATTATTGTTTGACGATAACACTTTATTGTTTTAGAATAATATGTAAAATAAGGATGTGATTTCCAATGAATCTTTTTACCAAGACCGTTCTAAAATTTTTATCAATTATGTCGCTAATTGCTCAAGTTTTATGTGCGTTTGCTGGATTAATGCTATTATTTGCGTCTGGAGCTTTATTGTTAGTACCAAACGGAGTCAAAAAACAATTGCTACAGTATGCAGATTTAAACTCAAACACAAACCTATCAGTATGGTTTTTAGTACTTTCTTGCTTAGTCGCGCTAGCAATCATTGCTTGTTTGTTTATCATTATGTACGCTCTACATAAGATAATTGGTAATATTTACGAACAACACTTCTTTGTTTCTCGAAATCTTAAATACCTAAAACTAATCTTAATCTCGATCACTAGCTTTACCGTTTTGAACTTCATTAGTCAGCTGTTATTTGCGCAAGTACATGCGTACAATGTCAGTGATATTTTTCCAGATTCTTGGCCAAGTTTAATAGGAAACATTCTTTTGTTATCCATCGTTTATACGCTTTATGTGGTTTTAAAATACGGCATATCTTTACAAAACGATTCTAACAACGTGATTTAGGTGGGAGCTCCTAATGATAAAAATTAATCTAGATCGAGTAATGCTAGAAAGAAAAATTTCTTCAAAAGCGTTAGCAGAAAAAATTGGAATTACCCAAGTTAACTTATCAATACTAAAAACAGGTAAAGCGCGTGGTATTCGCTTTGCCACATTAGAAAAAATCTGCCAGACATTAAATTGTCAGCCTAGTGATATACTCGAATATGAAGAAAAAACTGACATATAACAAAACAATTGTTATATGTCAGTTTTCAACTATTCCGCAATATGGCCCGAATGTTGAACACAAGATAAATAACACTCTTCCACAAACCTGCCCCTTTAATTCATTAAGCAAAAAGGCCACCAAATGGCAGCCCTGGATCTCAACTAACGCACCTATAGTCAGATAGGTTCATATAGGATATTAAGAGAAAATAAAAAGAGCCCTGTATGGACTCTGTATAGCTTTAAATCGTATATATAAGAATATGTGAAAGTTTTATCTGTTTTTAAACGGATCTTTATAACCTATTTCTTCATCGGTATAAGTTTCTGTCCAATTGCCTTCTGGATCAAATCTTTTTCTTCCATTTTCGTCTCGATCAATATGGTTTATATCCATTCATAGCAGTATGTAAGCCATAAAGGATTCTATAAGTTAAGTATATATCTCCATCATTTTCATACTCAAATCCTGTTCTCATTTCTCCTAGGGCCATATTTAAATCTCTATCAAGATGGCTATTATTGGTTGGCATTAAAGCTTCAATTTCATCAGCTCTTTTCCCCACTTCTGATTTGATTTCTTCAGTTAGCCAAGCATCTTCTTTACCTAAGTCGAACATTGGATCATTTGGATCTGCATTCCGAGATTTGTAGAAGTAATCGTTATTTACAATGTTGTCAAAATATTCGAATTGGTCTTTAACCATTGCTTTGATTTCAGGTGTGACATTAGTGGTAAATACCGATTAAAGAATACAGATGAAGGTAAAAAACTATTAACCAAAAATGGTTAAAGTTGTAAAGAAGTTTTGCATATAATCAAAAATAGAAAAAATTTCTAGTATAAGTTAGAGAGCTTATGAATTTTAAGGAACTAGGGGGAATGGAGTTATGATTGAAAGTTTTATACGAAATGGAAAAGGGAAAATAATTATCGATTTAAGCGATCGATTATCAAACGCTACTCGGGAATTTGAGCCAAATGCACATAAAATTATTTACAAAGATCATAAAGATTCAATTACAGTAACAGAAAAGTATTTAGGGCTTGATAAGTCTTATTGGCCAGATGAGGAAGGCTGGGCAGTAGAAGAAGTAACATTATCAACTCATTCCTACACCCATATTGATGCTCCTTATCATTATGGTTCTACATCTAATGGAAAACCTGCAAAAACAATTGAACAAATCCCCTTAAATTGGTGTTATGGAGATGGTGTTCTCATTAATATGACTTACAAGCAAGCTGGCGAAGGGATTAGTATTGATGATTTGCAACAAGAACTAAAAAGGATGAATTATTCAATCAAACCTTATGACATCATACTTATTTACACTGGAACTTCCAAGCATTTTCATCAGCCTGGTTATGAGTACTTGCATGCAGGACTAACTGCATCAGCAACAGAGTGGCTTATCGACCAAGGGGTAAAACTAATCGGGATAGATGCATGGGGTCTAGATCGTCCATTTAATGTAACAGCCAAAGAGGCAAAGGAAGGGAAGTCACAGTTTTGGGAAGCCCATATAGTAGGCAGACGTAAAGAATATTGTCAAATTGAAAAGCTTTGTAACCTTGATAAAATTTTAAAACCATATGGTTTTACAGTATGTGCGTTTCCTATCAATATTGCTAATGCAAGTGCTGGATGGAGCCGTGTAGTAGCTATTTTTGATGAAATTAATTAACCATTACTGGGGTACCTCCAACATTTCGGGAATTTTGTACGCTAAGGAAATTCAAAAATAAAACAGCCGATTTCACCTTCTATTTTTAAGGAATCGTCTGTTTTATTTGTCTTACAATTTATGCTTCTCGTAGGAGAATTCACATGATTACTATGTCCCTAGATCACCCATTCATTTCTTATGGATTGATCAGTATAGATTGTTCTGGTACCTTACCTGGTTCAGTTGCATGGGGATTTACTGAGTGCTCAAATGGTACTAAATAGTATTTCTCCGATGTTAAATCAATTGATGGATATCGGTTATAAGATTCTTCAGGGGTAATAGCGCTAGTGCCTGGTAATATTTCTGTCCCTGATTCACTTACAATTTTAAAAGCAATGTGATTTGCTTGCTCTGGCCAGTCATAATAGAGCACCGTGGATATTGGTGTTACAATCAATTTCTCTAATTTTATGGATTCGCCATTCCCGAGCTGTATTATCTGATCGAATGTAATCGTTTTGCTTGCTGCTGCTAACTTTTCAGTTGGAACTTCAATATCAAAGACCCAAGGGTGAACTATTGGCATTTCTAAGTCTAGGCGATCATACTCAATATGGAATCGAATCGTTTCACCGATCGGAATTTCTGTCAGTTGAACTTCATTTTAAATAGTAAACATGGAATCATTTAATTCTACAGATTCCCCGCCTGTACCTGAAGTTAGATTCTCTCCATTTATCAATACTTTTGGCATTGGATGCATTGGATGCATTTGATAATTAAACTTAATCCCCTCTGCCAGTTCAAAAGTGGAGCCGATTAATAATCGCCCACCATCAATCAAGACTTCATTCAATGTCAATTTACCGTACTCGTTTTCAGCTGTTTCACCTATTTTAGTTTTATATGACGAATAGTCAAGGTTTTCCTTTGAATTTATATACTTTTCAATGGTTTCGCCAACAAACGGCATATTTGCTATAGATACCCTACCTGTACTAATTGAAATACCTGTTGCTAAAATAACAGCTGCTGTAACACCTAAATATTTCTTTACGTGAGATGGCTTTTGTTTTCTTATTTTTTTTAGTACACGCTTTTCCCATTGCTTTTTCTCGAAGTTCGTAAGGCTTTTTTCTTCATACTGTTCCAAATCAACATTTAATTCGTTTAAATCATTATAAATTGACATATTCTCACTCCTCACACTTCATTTTTTTGAAATAAAAAAATTTTAAGCTTTTTACGACCTCTGGAAAGCTTGTTATAAACCCAAGACTCTTTCGCATTAAATTCCTTTGCTATTTCACTTGAAGGAGTTCCTTCTAAATAGTACTTTTCAAAGATTGTCCGTTCGCTTGCTGGTAACTGATCAAGTAATTTATCAACACAGATTTTTTCTGCTGATTGTTTCGCCTTTATCATGGATTCATTAATATCTGGAACTGAAAATTGCTGATTCTTTATTGTGATTAGTTTTCTTTGATAATCAATCGCTTTATATTTTGCAATCGCTGCAATCCATTGTTTAAATGAATTTTTCGTAGGATCAAAGGAATGAATATTATTCCATATCGATAACAAAACATCATCAAGACATTCTTCATAATCTTGTTGCTGGGAATTTAAATGACGTTTAATGATTGCTGCTAGTAAACCACTGATTAATAATAAAAGAAATTGCTTTTTCATTTTTATTCTGTATTTGTTGTACAACATTGTTCTCTGTGACTTTCAATGGTCCACCCCTCCCGATGAATATTGGTACCTACTATGTAATACGAAATGAATACGGTAAATCTATCACAAAATATATTCCCGACTAAGAAATTTCCTTTATCTTATTAAAGAATGCCCCATAAACGGACGTTTACGGTACTACTAATCACTCTATCAGAAAACAACATGTTACTTTAGGTGATAATTTGCACTTATTTTAAGTGCTATTTTGCACGTAAAAGATTGATCAAAAGGTCCTCCTGAACCCCCATATTAGCGTAAATAAAAAGAATCCATTTTGAAAAAAATGATCAAAATGGATTCTTTTCTAGTGATTTAGTATACGGTTTTCATAAAATAGTTTGCTTATTTTTAGTAATCCTTATAGATACAGATAGGTAAGGGTTTGAAATTATCGCTCCCTTTTCCCCCTGTTCACACCGTAGGTGCGACTTTCACCGCATACGGCGTTCCAAC
>NZ_JBNNTG010000086.1:0-3057 GCF_050278525.1 Peribacillus sp. NPDC096540
TTCCTTCAAAACTAGATAATAAGAAGGTATTTCATTTTTTTAAAGCTATGGTTAAGTCCTCGATCTATTAGTATCAGTCAGCTCCACATGTCGCCACGCTTCCACCTCTGACCTATCAACCTGATCATCTTTCAGGGATCTTACTAGCTTGCGCTATGGGAAATCTCATCTTGAGGGGGGCTTCATGCTTAGATGCTTTCAGCACTTATCCCGTCCGCACGTAGCTACCCAGCTATGCCTTTGGCAAGACAACTGGTACACCAGCGGTGCGTCCATCCCGGTCCTCTCGTACTAAGGACAGCTCCTCTCAAATTTCCTGCGCCCGCGACGGATAGGGACCGAACTGTCTCACGACGTTCTGAACCCAGCTCGCGTACCGCTTTAATGGGCGAACAGCCCAACCCTTGGGACCGACTACAGCCCCAGGATGCGATGAGCCGACATCGAGGTGCCAAACCTCCCCGTCGATGTGGACTCTTGGGGGAGATAAGCCTGTTATCCCCGGGGTAGCTTTTATCCGTTGAGCGATGGCCCTTCCATGCGGAACCACCGGATCACTAAGCCCGACTTTCGTCCCTGCTCGACTTGTAGGTCTCGCAGTCAAGCTCCCTTGTGCCTTTACACTCTACGAATGATTTCCAACCATTCTGAGGGAACCTTTGGGCGCCTCCGTTACTCTTTAGGAGGCGACCGCCCCAGTCAAACTGCCCACCTGACACTGTCTCCCACCCCGATAAGGGGCGCGGGTTAGAATTTCAATACAGCCAGGGTAGTATCCCACCAACGCCTCCACCGAAGCTAGCGCTCCGGCTTCTCAGGCTCCTACCTATCCTGTACAAGCTGTACCAAAATTCAATATCAGGCTGCAGTAAAGCTCCACGGGGTCTTTCCGTCCTGTCGCGGGTAACCTGCATCTTCACAGGTACTATAATTTCACCGAGTCTCTCGTTGAGACAGTGCCCAGATCGTTACACCTTTCGTGCGGGTCGGAACTTACCCGACAAGGAATTTCGCTACCTTAGGACCGTTATAGTTACGGCCGCCGTTTACTGGGGCTTCGGTTCAAAGCTTCGCTTGCGCTAACCTCTCCCCTTAACCTTCCAGCACCGGGCAGGTGTCAGCCCCTATACTTCGCCTTGCGGCTTCGCAGAGACCTGTGTTTTTGCTAAACAGTCGCCTGGGCCTATTCACTGCGGCTTTTCTGGGCTATTCACCCTAAAAAGCACCCCTTCTCCCGAAGTTACGGGGTCATTTTGCCGAGTTCCTTAACGAGAGTTCTCTCGCACACCTTAGGATTCTCTCCTCGCCTACCTGTGTCGGTTTGCGGTACGGGCACCTTACATCTCACTAGAGGCTTTTCTTGGCAGCGTGGAATCAGGAACTTCGGTACTATATTTCCCTCGCCATCACAGCTCCGCCTTAATGGAAACGGGATTTGCCTCGTTTCCGGCCTAACTGCTTGGACGCGCATATCCAACAGCGCGCTTACCCTATCCTTCTGCGTCCCCCCATCGTTCAAACGATGTATAGGTGGTACAGGAATATCAACCTGTTGTCCATCGCCTACGCCTTTCGGCCTCGGCTTAGGTCCCGACTAACCCTGAGCGGACGAGCCTTCCTCAGGAAACCTTAGGCATTCGGTGGAAGGGATTCTCACCCTTCTTTCGCTACTCATACCGGCATTCTCACTTCTAAGCGCTCCACCAGTCCTTCCGGTCTGACTTCAACGCCCTTAGAACGCTCTCCTACCATCGACACCATACGGTGTCAATCCACAGCTTCGGTGATACGTTTAGCCCCGGTACATTTTCGGCGCGGAGTCACTCGACCAGTGAGCTATTACGCACTCTTTAAATGGTGGCTGCTTCTGAGCCAACATCCTGGTTGTCTAAGCAACTCCACATCCTTTTCCACTTAACGTATACTTTGGGACCTTAGCTGGTGGTCTGGGCTGTTTCCCTTTCGACTACGGATCTTATCACTCGCAGTCTGACTCCCAAGAATAAGTATTTGGCATTCGGAGTTTGACTGAATTCGGTAACCCGTTGGGGGCCCCTAGTCCAATCAGTGCTCTACCTCCAATACTCTCATCTTGAGGCTAGCCCTAAAGCTATTTCGGAGAGAACCAGCTATCTCCAGGTTCGATTGGAATTTCTCCGCTACCCACACCTCATCCCCGCACTTTTCAACGTGCGTGGGTTCGGGCCTCCATTCAGTGTTACCTGAACTTCACCCTGGACATGGGTAGATCACCTGGTTTCGGGTCTACGACCTCATACTCATTCGCCCTATTCAGACTCGCTTTCGCTGCGGCTCCGTCTTATCAACTTAACCTCGCATGAAATCGTAACTCGCCGGTTCATTCTACAAAAGGCACGCCATTACCCATTAACGGGCTTTGACTACTTGTAGGCACACGGTTTCAGGATCTATTTCACTCCCCTTCCGGGGTGCTTTTCACCTTTCCCTCACGGTACTGGTTCACTATCGGTCACTAGGGAGTATTTAGCCTTGGGAGATGGTCCTCCCTGCTTCCGACGGGATTTCTCGTGTCCCGCCGTACTCAGGATCCACTCAGGAGGGAACGAAGTTTCAACTACAGGGTTTTTACCTTCTTTGACGGACCTTTCCAGATCTCTTCATTTACCCCGTTCCTTTGTAACTCCATGTTGAGTGTCCTACAACCCCAAGAGGCAAGCCTCTTGGTTTGGGCTAATTCCGTTTCGCTCGCCGCTACTCAGGAAATCGCATTTGCTTTCTCTTCCTCCGGGTACTTAGATGTTTCAGTTCCCCGGGTCTGCCTTCAGTACCCTATGTATTCAGGTAAAGATACTGTTCCATTACGAACAGTGGGTTTCCCCATTCGGAAATCTCCGGATCAAAGCTTACTTACAGCTCCCCGAAGCATATCGGTGTTAGTCCCGTCCTTCATCGGCTCCTAGTGCCAAGGCATCCACCGTGCGCCCTTTCTAACTTAACCGTTAAAAAAGATCTTACTGATGCTTTGAAAAAATTAATTGCCTTCTATCTATTATCTAGTTTTCAAGGAACAAAGTA
>NZ_JBNNTG010000087.1:0-4690 GCF_050278525.1 Peribacillus sp. NPDC096540
CCCACGGGCAGGAACGTTCTACCCCGGCTACCGTTATCATATATCGATATAAAAAATGGTCAACCAGAAATTTCTGGCTGACATTATAATACGAACGGGGCAGGAAAGTTGAAGAGTGCTGTTTGATCTTTATTCAACAATTGGGCCAGATTGTGGAAGATCATTTTAAAAGAAAATTCGATATTTGTCGATGAGATTTTGAGGGGTTGTACTTAAGCTAAAGGACAGAATAGTTGAAGAAGGAAATCAAGTTTATATATATTTTGTCTATCAACGTTCCATTGTAATGTAATCCTTCTTTCTATCTTTTTATAAGATTAAAATGGAAATATTACATCAATTGGGTTTTAACTCCCCCAAAAGTAGCAAGATGAGCGAATAAAAAAACAGTACCACCGCTATAAAAGTGGTGGTACTGCTATATTGAGTGACAAGTGTTTTATTAATTAGAACGTACTTGCTACTTTAACAGCTTTTTCAAGCCCTGCAGCAATAATTTCTTCTGCTTTAGCTGGGAATTGATTGTGACCTTCAATCACTATTTTCTCTATATTTTCTACACCGAAGAAGCTCATCATACTTGCTACATATTTAACAGCCATTTCTACTTCGGCTTTTGGTCCTTCAGAATATACACCGCCACTTGCGTTTAATAATGCAATTTTCTTATCTCCAATCAGACCTACTGGACCTTCTGGCGTATATTTAAATGTTTTGCCCGCGCGGTTTAAATAATCAATATATGTGTGTAGTATAGCTGGAATTGTTAAGTTCCATAATGGGAAACCAAATACAACTTTATCAGCTGCAAGGAATTGTTCTAAATATTTATCAGCAACAGTTACTGCTTTTGCTTCTTCTGCTGTTAACTCAAGTCCTCTACTAGTTTTAAAAGTGCCATTAATCATATCTACTCCTACATATGGCAATTCTTCCTTGTATAAATCAAGCTCTATTACTTTATCATTTGGATGTGATTCTTTATAGCTTGCTAAAAAAGCCTCATATAATTTCACACTCACCGCTTGGTTTGCGGGGCGATTGTTTGCTTTTACAAATAAAACTGTTGTCATTCTCTTTTCCTCCTATTGCTCACTCTTATGTTGTTATATATTTATTCACTAAAAAGGGAATCATATTGTCTTTACAATATCTTTTTAAAACTATATTCCATGTCTCCGCCTAGAGCTTCAGGTGTATCACCAGTTTCTCTGAAGTCATGTGTATGAATCTTCTCAAACGGACCAAAGTTTACCTGCTTATAAAATTCATAACAAGGGAATCCGTCATGTGCACCTTGAATATCGACAGTACCATCTTTTTTGACATGTACAGTTAATAGATAATCAACGGGAGGTGCATATTTATTTAATGGGTTGCTAGCACTAGCAATCATTTGAAATTTGACGTCATCTGACCTCCATACAACATCAGTGCACAAAATACCTTCCGTACTAGCTTTTCCTGTTCTTTTATTAACGGAACCATCAGGAGTTGTGATTCTTTCTATTGTTATGCCCGTATTCGCATATGTGAAAATTTCTTTTTTGTAAAAATCTACAACTACTTCTTGTTCCACTCTAGAACGCATAGCGTTTACCGCATAAGGTGTAAATTCACGTGCATCACCTTCGAATTGGATTATGTTTCCCGTTTGAATATCTTTCTTAGGTTCAGTCCAAGACATTGGAATAAATACACTTGCTCTAACTTTAACGATATTAGTCATGAGACACACCTCTGTAATTCTTAATTTTATTTTGGGTAATAATAATATTGACCCATTGAGCAAAACAGATCACAATTTCTTTCGTATGATCAATTGCTTTTCATTTAATATTTGCTGCTGCTTGTAATCGTCTACTTAGTATTTATATCTAGATTGTCGTTTAAAACTGTATTCCATTTCCCCAGCTAGTGCTGCCGGAGTGTCACCAGTTTTTCTGAAATCATGTGTATATATTAATTCAAATGGACCGAAATCTGTTTGTTTATAAAATTCATAGCAAGGGAACCCATCATGGGAACCTTCAATATGTGCAACCCCACTTTTGTTAACGTGTATAGTTAATACATAGTCAGCTGCAGGTGCTGCTGTATTCAAAGGATTGCTGGCACTAGCACTCATTTTAAAAGAAACTTCGTCATCGCCCCACTCAACATTAGTGCATTCAATATTGTCTGTACTTGTTTTTCCCTTTTTATACTCGATTGAACCATCTGGATTTGTAATTTTCACAGTTACGATACAAGCATTTGCATGTGAAAAAATTTCTTTTTTATAAAAATCAATAATCACTTCTTGCTCTAATCTTGACCGCATAGTGTTTACAGCGTATGGTGTAAATTCACGTGCATCACCAGTGTATTCGAATATCTTTTCTGTTGCAGGATCTTTAATAGGTTCCAACCAAGCATACGGTGCAAATACACTTCCTCTAATTTTAACGATGTTAGCCATGAGAACCCTCCATAATGTATTAATTTTGTTTCGGTGAATCCTATTTTTTTATAATAGAATTATAGTCAACTTGATTGACTATATTACGTATAGTACAATGGATTTCAAATAAAGTCAACCTAATTGACTTTATTTAAGGAGGTTTTATGTATGAATCATGAAGTATTTAGTGAATTGGATCTTACATCACTTTTATCATTATCCTTTAGTACATCAATTAATGAATTACATGACAGATTGAGTGAATTGGGATTTGGAGATATTAGACCTGCACATGGTTTTATGTTTAAATGCCTCACTCCCAATGGAGCAACAGGTATAGAACTAGCCGAATATTTAGGAATTACAAAGCAAGCTGTGAGTAAAATGGTGGATTATCTTGAGAAAAGTGGCTATGTAATGCGCAAAGCTCATCCCACTGATAAGAGAGGGAAAATTATTGTTTTGACCGAACGAGGTTGGTTAGTTGTGAAAGCAAAAGAGAAGATACTAACTGAGATTGAGCAACGTTGGATTGAAAACATAGGTGCTGAACGCCTGCAAATGCTCAAAGAAGATTTAACAAAATTAGTTTATGAAGAAAATGAAGATAAACTATCATCGAGGTTAAAACCTGTCTGGTAATTATAGAGTTTATAAAGGGAACTTTTAATCGTGCTTAAATTCGTACTAACAGTACAGCATTCCTGTAATGATATAAATTAGCAGCAAGGTTTGTGGAGAATTGTACGGGAGAGTTAGTTCAAGAAAAACAAGCTAACATTTGTGTTTCTATTTTCGTTGTTCCATCAAAGGGCGCGATTCTTGAAGAAGGTTCGCTGTTCTTATAGAACTAACGGGTGCGTTAGTTCATTAACTTGGGTTGCTTCGGCAGCCTTTTTCTTATGGCACTAACGGGGCAGGTTAGTTCAATAGTATTCGAAATGGTAGAATATTTTTAAACGATTATGCGGAGGTATAAAATGTTATTTTTAAAAGAACACCCCCATTTTATTTTTCGTCTTGGAGAACAACCTCAGTTTGTAGATGATTTATCCGACGTAGATGACTCTTCTACCGAATTGTTAATCCAAGGGAAAACTAAGAATATTGAAAAGCTAAAATCTTTTTCGAAATTGATAAAACTGTGGATTTACACAGTAAACCAAAATGAATTCAATACTATATTGAGCCTAGTCAATCCGAAAATGCTGCATATATATGAAATGAGAGTAGAAGATTTATCTATTATCGGATCACTTAAAGATGTTGAGGTAATGTCGCTTGACTGGAATTTAAAAGCAACTTGTTTATGGGATTTATCTAAAAATTCTTCTTTAAAATCTTTGTCTATAAAAGACTTTTCCAAGTTAAATGACATAAGCGCTATACAAAACAGCACAAGTTTAGAACTTTTAGATTTGTCAGGTGGAGAGTCGAAAGACTTAAAATTAAATAATCTTCAGCCTCTAAAGTATCTTAGAAATTTAAAATATCTGGGTTTATCAAATATTAAGGTTCAAGACGAGTCGCTAGAACCCATTTGCGGGTTAAAAGAGCTTCAAGAGTTAGAAATCTCTAACCAATTTCCTACGGAAGAATACGCGAAGTTGTCTGTAGCTATTCCTAATACTAAGTGCGATAAATTTAAGCCATATGTACATCTTTCAAGCCCTATCGAGGAAGAGGATGTAATGGTTGTAGGTAAGCGAAAGCCTTTCTTAAATTCTAAAGTTAATTTGCAAAGATTACAAAAATACGAAGAGCAATTCAAGGCTTTCCAAAGAAAGTATAAAGGGTAACCAATTTAGTATATATACCTGTTCTATTCTTCAACTAACGGGTGCTTTACTTCATTACCAGGAGCTGATCAGCAGCTCCTTTTCTTATGGAACTATCGGGGCAGGTTAGTTTAAGTAGCGTAGTTTATTCGAACTATCGGCATATAAAATTATCCATTATGTTACAATTAAATTGGGTATTTTAATGAAAACCCACTGTTTTAATAAGGTTCTATATCTTACATAGCAAGGAAACGAATACGAGCTCTCAAATTAATTTTTCTGAAATTCAATTTAATCAAAACTATTTAAAATTTACCTTTACGTTAATAGTAATAATGGCAATATTTATTATCGTCATAACCACAAATAGAACGGCCAACCATCTTAGGGGGACAAAACACTTGATAGCATTACTATTACTTCTAATTTATATCGTATATAGAATTTATAAATCAAAAAGACCTTT
>NZ_JBNNTG010000088.1:0-4532 GCF_050278525.1 Peribacillus sp. NPDC096540
TCCTCAAACACAATGCCTTTTATTTTTTACACTCAAAAGAATATTCACTTGTGAGATTATTATGTATTTCTAATATGACTTCCCCACCAATTTCATAGCATCGAGTACTAGCTAAATTTATTTCTTTAGTATTGAAATAACTAGATGCAATCGTTATTATGTTATCGATTTATTGGGTACATGGAGGCGGCATAAAGGTCACCCTCCCTGTTGTTACTTCTTCTTGTTCTCCTGAATCTTCTTCGCCGTCTCCTTCGAGACCTTGATCTTCATGTTCGAGCCGATGTCGTTCGGCTCCGGCTTCTTGTCCTTCTTACCATTTTTTGTTCAAGTACGGAACATAACAGAATCCTTTTTATGGAATTGAATTTTTTTGTTTTTGTTAGGTATATTAGCATTAATTGATTTTAACGAAGAAAGGTTTGTCAAAAACAGTAATAAAAATAAGGATTATCCACTATTGAGCAAGACTAGGTTGTTTGAAATAATAGAAAATTAAGAAAGGAGTGAGAGAAATGCAAAAATGGCGGAATACATGTTTAATTCTAGGAATCTACTTTTTATCCGTTTTCTTTGCTCATACAGCCTTTGCTGCTGAAGAATTAAGTATTACAAAAGCAGCTCAAAAATACATTGGGTCTCCTTACATTGTAAATGGTCAAGAGCCTGATAAAGGATTTAGCACAGGGGGATTCACTAAATATGTCTTTAAAGAAGTGGAGAATGTAGATTTACCAATGTCCCCAAGGGAACAATTTAATCTTGGGAAAACTATTGAAAGGAAAGATCTCCTGCCAGGTGACCTTATCTTTTTTTCAGGAAAGAATACTAGTGAGGTTACAAATGTGGGAATATACAATGGAAATGATGAAGTCATCATCAGTTCTGTTTCAAAAGGAGTCATAAAAACTAAGCTAACTGAAGGGTCTTATTACGGTGAAAATTATATTAGCGCTAAACGACTTGATCCTGAAAACCTTTATCAAGTCGAACATCCTTTATTAGTAGAAGCCATGAAGTATGTTGGAACCAACTACTCAATTAATGGTAAAACGCCTGATGAAGGCTTTAATTCGCCAGGATTCGTTCAATTCATTTTTGAAAAATCTTTGGATATCGAGATTCCTGAAGATGCCGGTGCGCAGTGGAGCATAGGAAAGAAAATATCTAAAGACGATCTTCAGCCTGGTGACGTACTATTCTTTAAAAATAAGGATACAGGAAAAATTACCACAACGGCTTTTTATGTAGGAAAAGGTAATATGATTTACAGTTCTGCTTCAGATGGTGTCACAACGATCAATTTTGAACAATCTTCTTGGAATGATCGTTATTATGGAGCAAAGCGAATAACAGAGGTTTCCGATATTGATCGAAAGGACCCTCTAATCAGTGAGGCTTTGAAATATATAGGAGTACCTTATCTTGAAGGTGGTAAAACACCTAAAGGATTTGATTGTTCTGGATTTACAAAATATGTGTATGAAAAAGCGATGGGGATTTACTTACCTGAAGCACCAGAACAACAATGGCAGTTAGGTACCCCTGTTGAAAAAAAGGATATAAAAATAGGGGATCTAGTTTTCTTTAAGGATACTCACCGACCTGGCATTTCCCATGTTGGAATATATGCTGGAAACAATCAAATGATCCATGCTTCCAGAACAAAAGCAGGGAAAGTTGTAACCACTTATTTGACTAGTAATTATTTTACGGAAAAATTTGCTGGTATCAGACGTGTGACAAACCTTAAAATTCCTGATAATATCCCGGTTGTTAAAAAGGCTACAGACCTTCTAGACGTTCCTTACCTATCAGGTGGTACAACACCGGAAGGATTTGATACTGGAGGTTTTGTCCAGTATGTGTATCAACAAATTGGTATAGAGCTACCTCGTAACGGAAAAGACATGCTTAAAAAAGGAACAGAAGTGAAAAAGGGAGATTTAGAGCCGGGGGACTTAGTGTTCTTTGAGTCCGACAGCATCATCCCCGCCATCTATATTGGAAATGAACAAATTGTAGTGGTTTCCAGCGAAAAGGTTCGAGTTGTTAATTATAAAGTGAGTTCTTATTGGGGGCCCATTTACCATAGTGCAAGACGCGTTTTATAGATTGTTGACTATTGAAGGAATCAATTAGTTCTATTCATTCAGTTTTACAAAAATAATATTTTAGCAAATTCACGAAACCCCGTTATATCCAATCAAAACAAAGGATATAATGGGTTTTTTTTGTCTAAGAGATGTAACAATTGATGAAATTAGTTTTTCAGGTGACGTAAGCTCAAATCATGTGAGGTAGGTCACGCCTTTTGGACTTTGACAGTCAGCACGAGTCTGCTAGAGTTGTTCTTGTCAGCAGGGGAACGGCCCCGAAGACACCAACCGAAAGGTAAAACACCATGGGTAAGAAGGACAAGAAGCCGGAGCCGAACGACATCGGCTCGAACATGAAGATCAAGGTCTCGAAGGAGATGGCGAAGAAGATTAAGGAGGACGATGAAATGATGAAAGGAGGACGACAACCGGGCGCAAAAGAGCCGGTTCGATCCCTGGATAAAGTCGATGAGATGAAGGAGTGGTTATTACGGCATTCCTCCTATAGGAACTATTTTTTGTTTTACTTTGGCATCAACACCGGATTGCGCATAAGCGACATTTTAAATCTGCGTGTAAAAGATGTGCGAGGGAAGGATTTCGCTAAAATCAAAATGAAAAAAACAGAGCAAACCGTTGAAGTGTTCTTTAATGGGGTTTTGCAGCAAGAAATCCTGAAGTACACAAAAAATATGGCTGACTCCGATTGGTTGTTTCCCAGCCGTAAAGGTGAAAAAGCGATCACACGGCAAATGGCTGATAAACTTCTGAGGGAAGCTGCCGTGGCATGTGGCATAGACCAAGATCATTGGGGTACGCATAGCATGCGTAAAACGTTTGGTTACCGAAATAAAGATGTTTACTATTTAATGAAATTATTCGGCCATACAACACAAGGGCAAACACTTCGCTACATCGGAGTAGAAGCAGATGGAATTAGAAAAACGATGGAAAACTTTACGCTTTAAATTTGTACTACATTTTTTCTTTAAATTTGTACTACAAATTTAACTGAATGGGAGGGTTATTTGTGAGCAAAAGCAATAGATCATCCAGATTGCAATGTAGACTAAACGCTGAAGAAAAAGCTGCCTTAAAGACAGCTCCAATCTTCAGCTAACGCACCCGTTAGTTTAAGTACATTTATTCACAAAGTCTTTTATATTTTTTCTTTCTTATCAAATATAACAAAATAAACAAGTAGGAAAAATGTATATAACATTGTTATAAGAATAAAATTAGGAACTTCTAAAAATGTAAGTAAAGCACATAAAACTAAAATGCTTAATAAAATTGGTATATGTGTTATACCTCGGTTCTTAAAAACTTCGTACATACTCCAAAAAAATGCAACCATGCAGAAGAACAATGTAAACAAAATATATGGAGTAAGGTTTTTATCGAAATTAACGGTGAAGAGAACACATAAACCATTTATAATCAAGGCCATCAGCAAACTTATATTGCGTTTCATATATATTTTTCCCCTTCCCTTTTTAACAAAAATCTTATTATGCTATCCTGCCCCTTTAGTTCATTAAGGGTACTTTTTCACTTCAATTTTTGAATGTATGATAATATAAATAATCGCATATTTAAAAGTTCACATAATGTGATTTCTCGTAAGGCCAAAACATTAAATTAGAAAGAAAGAGCTCTTGAAATATAACGATTTCAAAGGCTCTCTCTTTCTAATTTATATTAATCCTCTATATTTTGCTGCTCTTTTTAAGTCTTCGATATCCTCATTTGGAAGTTTTTTTCTTCCAGAAAGATGGTCAAGTATTTCTTTATCAGTAAATTCTTTTGTTTTATTTGCCTTTTCTTCACTCATATCTGGATCAAAAACACTACCAAAGGTAACCCCTTTAACAAAAGATTTAACTGCATCCTTTAAAACGTTTGTTTCCTTTTTATCCTCCATATTATCCCCTCCTATATTCTATACGAATTAATTGTATATAAGTTCCATATGCACTGTCTATAAAAGGATATTCTTCAAAAAAACTCTTTGTCATCCCTAGTTTACATAAAAGTTTGCGAAAGAGAGTGGGTGTTATATAAATAAATAGCATCCTATCGGCAATGAAAAAAGGATCTTGATTGGAAAGATCCTTTTTTCATTGATAATTTCACTAAATCGACTCTTTATTTGTTGATTGACAATAAAGTCGTTTAAAAACAAACGTGATATATGGTTGAAGACTTTAAGGTATTAATTTTTAACATATATATATTTTGATAAAAATTTGTATTTTATTTTATTGATCTTTTTAATGTATGATTATGCTAATGATCGTACTTTCAGAAGGCCGCCAATTGGCGACCATCTTATGGCGCTAACGCACCCGTTAGTTTAAGTACATTTATTCACAAACTCAAATAAATTCACAAATTTATATCTGTTCAAAACTCTTTTCAGTAATCCCCTCA
>NZ_JBNNTG010000089.1:0-4128 GCF_050278525.1 Peribacillus sp. NPDC096540
GGTGGTTTCAAAGTTGCGGCAACAAGGCTATGAACTTTCTGTTGCGGATTTAATGAATCAACAGACAGCAAGGCTGATCTGCGAAAATATTAAGGTGGGCGAAGTAAGTCAAGTATATGAACAAGGAGAAGTTAATGGGGAAAGTCCGTTAATTCCAATACAACGTGAATTTTTCAGCAAGAATCATGCGGTTTCAGGTCATTTCAATCAAGCGTTAATGTTAAAAAGCAAGGAAAGGTTTTATATACCTTACTTGAAAGAAGCAATTGCTGAGGTAGTTAAACATCATGATGCGCTGAGGAATGTATATGACGGACAGCGTCAAATCACGCTACCAATAGAAAAAAGCAAGTTGTACGACTGGTACGAGAATGATTATACCAACACAGAAGATGCAGCGAAAGAGATAAGGTGTGCGAGTGACAAAATACAGGCAAGCATAGATCTTGCGGAAGGCCCTCTGGTGAAAATAGGGTTGTTCCATACAGACAGTGGTGATCATTTACTGATCTGTGTACACCATCTGGTAATAGATGGAGTGTCATGGAGGATTATACTGGCAGATTTGTTCACCGGATATCGACAGATACGGGAAACGGGGAAAATCACATTGCCAAAGAAAACTTCTTCGTTCAAGGAATGGGCGGAGGCTTTGACGCAATATGCTGAGAGTGAAACACTCTTGGATGAGGTAGAATATTGGGAACAGACAGCAAAAAAATCGGAGAACACCGAGGCATTGAGCATTGGAAAAGCGAGTGGCAAATACAAAACCAAAATAGTGGAAATTAATTCTGAAACGACGCAGAAGTTGCTGTTTGAAGCAGGGAAGACATACGGAACAGAAATAAATGACTTACTATTGGCGTCACTGACAGTTGCGGTAAATCGATGGAAAAACACAAAACACATAACCATAGAAATGGAAGGCCACGGTAGAGAGGCAATAGATACAGAGATAGCCATTGACCGCACGGTTGGATGGTTTACGAGTGTATATTATGTGGTCTTGAAGACAGGGGCAACAGTAGAAGAAACAATCATTGAGACAAAGGAAGCCTTGCGGCAGGTTCCAAACCATGGACTTGGATATGGGGTACTGAAATATCTGGGTAAAAGGAAAAGACTTGGTATGAGTGCAAAAATAATGTTCAATTATCTCGGAGCACTGGATAACGAACTGGATAGCTATGAAGGTATATCAATGTCGGAAATGCCATTAGGACGAAATATATCTGAAAAGAATTTAGAAGAAACAGGACTGTCTCTGAATGGGGCTATTTTGAATGGACGATTAAGATTTGATTTGACATATGATATGGGATTGTATGCAGAAGAAGACGTTCAGGTATTTGTGTTGGCTTATGAAAGAGCGATTAAGGATGTTGTTGAGACGAGTTTATCAAAACAAGGTGTGGTAAAAACGCCATCGGATTATGGAATACCCGATATGTCATATAGGGAATTGGAAGAACTTGCGGTGACTGGTGAAATTGAAAAAATATACGGAATGACGCCACTACAGGAAGGGATTCTATTCCATAAATTGGTTGATAAAAGTGCCACAAGCTATGTGCTGCAGACAGTATTTAATATCGACAAAAATCTCAATATGGAGAATATACGGTTTAGTCTTGATATTCTAGCAGGAAAATATGAGGTGCTGCGGACGAAAATATTGACAGATAGGGCTGAAAGACCTTTGCAGGTAGTCATACGGGATCGGCCCATAGAGCTCTGTGAAATCAATGTATATAGTCTGGAAGAAAAAGAAGTGTTAAAGAAAGCGGATATTGCACGCGGATTTGATTTAACAGAAGATAGCTTGCTGCGGCTTACAGTTTTGCGTATGGGGGAAAACCAATCTACGTTTTTGTGGACAAAACATCACATCATTATGGATGGATGGTGTACGTCACTGCTGTTTCGGGACTTTATCAAGTATTACGAGCTGATAAACGGTGGTGCCAGCAGGGCACAGATGGAAAAGCTATTGGAAGTAGAAAAACAACAAATTTCACCATACAGCGAGTATATCAGATGGTTTGAGAAACAAAACAAAAAAGAAGCTCTTATGTATTGGAACAGGTTGCTGGAAGATTACAACTCCGTGATAACAGTCCCGCCATTGGGAATCGAGGATAATCAGGAAGCAGAATCTCGACTTGAGGAATTGACGATGTCGGAAGAAACAACTAAGGCGATAGAGAAAATGGCTAGTCAACTGAACGTAACGGTAAGTACTGTGGTTGAGGCGGCATGGGGACTGTTGTTACAGAAATATAATGGAAGCAGAGACGTTGTTTTTGGTAAGGTTATCTCGGGACGGAACGCCAATCTACCGGGGATTGATCAGGCGGTAGGATTGTTCATTAATACGATTCCTTCGCGTATAACGAGTAAGGATGGGCAATCAGTGTGCGAACTACTCAAGGGGATGCAGGCACAGGCAATCGAGGGCATGAAATACGAGTACAGTTCACTGACAGAGATACAGAGCAGTAGTGGGATTGGAAACAATTTTATACAAACGCTGTTTGTGTTCGAGAATTATTATGTTGACGAATCGGCATATGACGGAATAACTGGGTTTAATATAGAACTGGAGAGTGAAAGGGAGGAGGTCAATTATGATATATCCATGACTGCGTTCATACAGGGAACTATACATCTTGCTGTAATGTATAATTCGGGGAAATATACATTAGACGAAGTAAGATGCCTTCTTGATCGGATGTCGACTTTGCTTATAATGATGGCAGCCAACCCGGAAGTGAAACTGACAGAGCTGGAAATGATAAGTGTGGTGGAACATGAAAGAATATTAACTGTTTTCAACGATACACATACGGAGTATGCACAGAATCATACGGTAGTAGAACTGTTCGAGAAACATACGGAACAGACACCCGAGAAGACGGTAATCGAATACGAAACGGGAGTACTTCGTTATGGAGAAGTAAACCGAAAGGCAAATGCATTGGCATGGGAACTAATTTCGTTAGGTGTCAAGCCAAATGATAGAGTTGCCATCATGACTTCACTGGAAGTGGAAACTATTATTGGAATTTTAGGAGTGCTAAAGAGTGGAGCTTCCTATGTCCCCATTGATCCAGCGTCTCCGAAAGAACGACTAGAGCATATACTTGACGATGCAGCACCAAAAGTCATATTAACAAGAGAGAAGAGTTTGGAAACAGAAATCCCATTCATCTCTATGAATCTTGAAGATCTGGGTGAGAAGGAGAAAAATCCAGAGTGTGCCGTTGAAAAAGACGACATAGCCTATGTGATTTACACATCAGGAACTACAGGAAAGCCCAAAGGCGTGGCGGTTACACGAGGTAATTTGGATCATTACTTGTTATATGCAGATAAAGAGTACCAGAAAGAAGCTTGTACTACGGTATTAATTACAAGCTTAAGTTTCGACCTCTCAGTAACTTCCTTGTATTTACCGCTTATTAGTGGTGGATCTCTTCTATTAAAGGGAGGAGACACGGAGGAAAGGTTAAGTGCAGCATTAAAAGATAACAGGGTAACCTTCCTTAAGCTTACCCCTTCTCATTTGAAAATGCTGGAAACCTATGCAGACGGAGTAAATGTACCGAATTTAGAAACGCTGATTGTCGGTGGAGAAGAGTTAACAATAGATACTGCATGGAAAACACAGAATCTATTAGGAGACAGCGTAAAGATTCATAACGAATATGGTCCTACAGAGACTACAGTAGGATGCTGTGACTATGTCTATTCCAAAGAAAAAGATAAGGGTTTAAGTGTAGGAATCGGACATCCAATTGCCAATATACAGATATATATACTGAATGAGATGGAGTTATGTGGTGTAGGCATTCCTGGTGAGCTATGCATCGCGGGAGACGGAGTAGCCAAAGGGTATCTAAACCAGCCTGAATTAACAGCGGAGAAGTTTATCGACAATCCATATGGAGAGGGGAAGTTATACCGCTCCGGAGATTTGGCGAGATGGCTGCCTAACGGGGATATGGAATACCTGGGAAGAATAGATGAGCAGGTTAAAATCCGAGGATATCGGATAGAGTTGTACGAGATAGAGAGTGTTTTAAGGAATCAGCCTGGTGTATCAAATGCGGCAGTAATTGCGTT
>NZ_JBNNTG010000090.1:0-3815 GCF_050278525.1 Peribacillus sp. NPDC096540
GATGAGTTTTGGTTTGTGTGTACTCTCATCATACTGAGGGGCTCTGTTTTTTTCAAAGCCGATAATTAATGCTCTACAGGAATGCTAACGCACCCGATAGTTTAAGTACAATATTTCACAAACTTTTTTCAGAATAAGAAAAAGGCTGTCGAAACAGCCTTTACACTAATGTCCGTTAATTGACCAAGATTTTTTATTATGTTCCTTGTATTTGAGTTTTTATAACTAAACAAACCTTGCATAAATGATAGAAGATATTCATCTCACCTAATTGAAAATCAACAACAGAAATAAGCTCCCGTTCTCCAAGGTCTTGTGTTATTGTGGCAATGTACTTCATTTCTTGGTTACAAATCGGACACTCTAAATCTTCAGGTACTTCATCATACAAAGGAGCACCCAAAAATCTACATAAATATTCCGAACCAAATAAATCAAAAGCCGTATCATAATTATCTTCATTAGTTGGAATGTCTTCGACCTTCATTTCAACAAGTTTTACATTTATCCTTGGAAGTGGTACAGGAAGCCTATCTTCCTCATCTTGAATCCAATCTTCCGTATTTTCTTGACTTATTACTTGAATGGATTTGCCTCTATTACTTAACTGAAAATATTGTGGCTCCCACACCATCGCACAGTTCAAGCAAGAAACTAATGGTAAAATAGTTAGTTCTTTAGCTTTTATTTCTGAAAGCCTTTCATCTTTTAAATCAAAACAAAATATTTGATGCATTTTCTCCCCACATAATGTGCAAACAGGTAAATCACAATCTTGTCCACCAAAATAGTGATTATATATATCGTTTCCTTCCATTCCCCTGTACCCTTTTATACCCTTCCAGTGTTCCCCATAAGGTTTCTTTGTCATATTAAATCCTCGCTTAAGTAAAGATAAATTCAAAATCCTGATGCTACCCCCTATTAGGGGTACCGCCAACATTTCGGAAATTTTGTACGCAATTTTCAAAGTGGAAAATAGGTGATTTACGTACGTTAAGATAGTTTCATAAAGGGTGTAACTGATACTTTGATTTTGGAACACCTTTTGGTACTAATATTTAGCCTGGATTGAGTTTAAATACATCAGTACCATAAACGAACGTTAATGGAACACCCCTTTTATATCAACATTTATATCCTTAAAGTACAATTTTGCCAAAATGCTGGCGGGACCCCTATTATTGCTATCACTAGCCCTAAGTCAATCTTTTTCCAGTTCGGGTGGCGGTAGAATAAAAAATCCCCCTACGAAAGTGGGAGGATTACAATTTTGGTGGTGCAGGGAAATCCTTGCCCCACCTGCCTCGGCGAATGCCGAGAGGCTATTCTACTAAAGAGCGACCCTATTGGTGGTTTTCTACTTATACTGTCATTGGTGAGTGCAATTCTCGTTGCACCGTCGGCCCGGCACCAGATTCAGACCAGTTCCATCTTGACGATTTCCAACGAAACCGCCGCTCCGCCTTGCGAGAAAGTGCCTGTTCCCGTCTCAACAAAGCCCAATTTGCGATAGAAATCCCGCGCCGTGGTTGTGGCTTCTAAGTAGATCCGTATCTTCCCATTCTTTCGAATGTGCCCGATGACCTTCACCATCAAGGCTTTACCGACTCCTGAACCCGCTGCCGCTCCGAAGACAAAGAGTTTGGTTACCTCGTTACCCTCCACTTCGACGAAACCAAGGATTGTCCTGTCCGACACGGCGACCCAAAGCTCCCCGCGTTCTATCGCAGGGAGGTACATGTCTGGGTCCCTCCCATCCAGCCACATGTTGATCTGCTCTTCCGTGTATTGCTCTGAGCAGAGGTTGCGGACTGAATGACGGTGAACATTGAAAATCTCTTTGCGGTTCTCGGGGATGGCAAGGCGTATAGCGAAATCCGTCATGAAATCTCCTCCAACTTACGACTGTAATTTTTGAAAATAAACTTATATTCTTATTCCTAATTATAGGATTAAACCATTTATAAATAAAATGAAAGTTTCTTAAATTTAATTAAAAAAATTCATATGTAAGATGATATTACAGAAAGGATAGCGTTTTTTTCGCTTTTGGGGTAATGATTTGCCCTTAGCTTGATGGGCATGTGGCAGGACCCCTTAGAGTAATAAAAAACGCCAAGCCGGTAATCGTTGGAGGCTTAGCGTATATTTTCGTTAAAATGTTGGCGGGACCCCTTATAGAACTAACGCACCCGTTAGTTCAACAAGAACCATACCTTAAATCCACTCTTTTCCATGTTCACGAATGAATTTAATATCGTTTTGATAATGTTCAAGATGCCCTTCATCTACCATCTTTTGAAAAGCAATGTCACCTTCACTGGCTTTTCTTGTAATTGTTTTACATACCCCTTCTAATCGTAGCAATACCATTTCCAAATAATCTTCTTCTAATCCCTCACCGTAAGATTCAAAAAATAATCTAACTCTTTGTTTTATATGGTTAGCATGCTGTAATGAATTATAATAAACTTTCTCACCTGTTTCAGAAAGATAAAATCTACTTAAGGGGACGCAAGTATAAAGAGTATAAGCTATGTCCCAAAGTCTTGGACCAGGTCCCGCAACATCAAAATCAATAATGCCTATTGGTCTTTCATAATTAAAAATAATGTTGTATATTGCAAAATCATTATGGCATAGTACCTCAAATTGTTGGGGGGTGTTATCTATCGATTCCCAGCTATCATCAAGAGAAAAATCACTCACAGAATCATGATAAAAACGGAGCATTTTTCCTATTTCTATTAAGACATCATCAGACCACATGTATTCTTTTAAAGGATAATTACCAGCTTCTCCTTCGATAAATGATAATACCTCTCTTCCTTTTTCATCAATACCTAAAAACTTTGGTGCATAACTGAAACCTTTGTTCTCCAAATGCTTTAATAGCTTATGAATTTGGGGACTATCTGGCTTTAATTCTCGTCGTACGGTATCTCCCGAACGATAAACGTTAGAGACATTCCCTCCTGTTAGCACTTCTTCGTTTTCATGGTTTGACATCTAAATACCCCTCCCTAATTTTATCTTCACTCATTTGAACACCCCATTAAACAATCATTCCTTTTGATATTTTACCACAAATATCCATTATCCTTGTTGAACTATCCTGCCCCGATAGTTCATTAAGGGTTTTTCACTTCATTTTCTGAATGTATGATAATTGAAAGAATCGCACGTTCAAAAGGCCGCCAATTTGGCGGCCTTTTTATGGCGCTAACGCACCTGTTAGTGGAATAAGGGTTAATGATATTTATTTGCATACATTCTTGCCATTGTTGAAGATGAAAATCTTATTCTATATTTTCCTCTAAGTTCTTTATTTACTTTTTCTGTTAATTTAGCACCTTGTTTATTATGTTCTTCTTCGATTTCAATTCCATTTGGAATTAATTGATCTTGATCCCAATCAATCCATTCCCCATACTTATTTGCCCATTCCATTAATTCGCTTTTTAACTTATTTGAAATCGGGATGTCTTCTAAATCAAAGTTACAACCGCATTGATTGCACCATATAGGATCTGCTCCAACATCACCTTCAACTTTTAATTCTTGGTTTTCTTTTTGTTCACAAAAACAAAGCACATCAGTCACTCCTCTAAAATGGCTTTTTTAATTATAATTTACATTACTTTTTGTTAAAGTAACCTGCCCCTATAGTTCCATAAAGAAAAGCTGCCTTAAAGACAGCTCCGATCTTCAGCTAAAGCACCCGTTAGTTTAAGTACATTTATTCACAAACTCAAATAAATTCACAAATTTATATCTGTTCAAAACTCTTTTCAGTAATCCCCTCACTTGTT
>NZ_JBNNTG010000091.1:0-3644 GCF_050278525.1 Peribacillus sp. NPDC096540
GCTATTCCTAATACTAAGTGCGATAAATTTAAGCCATATGTACATCTTTCAAGCCCTATCGAGGAAGAGGATGTAATGGTTGTAGGTAAGCGAAAACCTTTCTTAAATTCTAAAGTTAATTTGCAAAGGTTACAAAAATACGAAGAGCAATTCAAGGCTTTCCAAAGAAAGTATAAAGGGTAACCAATTTAGTATATATAGCTGTTCTATTCTTCAAATAACGGGTGCGTTAGCTGAAGATCGAAGCTGTCTTTAAGGAAGATTTTCTTTATGCAACTATCGGGGCAGTTTAGTTCAAGATCGAAGTTTAACATGTGTTCAATAATTGGGCCAGATTGTTGAATAAATTATCTTCAATAAAAGAATCAGTTGAAGACGAGCAATAACTCTTCTGTTTCGTATTGGGGTTCAGCCGAGATACATGTAATTTCGAGTCAGAGACTGTATTTTATTTCCAATAGTTAACTTTTCTTTTTAATAAAGGTATTCGGTAATCATTTTGAACAATACTTTTTGAAATTGATAAAACATATGCAGCAAGTTACAGACTGGTACTTACAAAAAATAAAGGTTTTTGGTAACAGAAGATAATCTTTATAGTCATATTTACACCAGAACTACTTAACTGTTCTAGCAAGAATCCCAGCCTTAGTGAATAATTCTTTCAAAAAGTTGGTCGGAACGCGATTATAAGTAGAATAGTTAATATTTTTTATAAAAAAACAATAACAATTAAAATACGTTGAAATAAATTGTAAAATAATGATTAATTCATAATATTTTTTCAGAATATTCGTTATACAATTAAAGCAGGTTTCGCTCATTCTTTCTTTTTCTACAGGTGCTGATGCAATGGTTCGTACAATTTCTTCTTTATGTACTGTAAACATTCAACATGACGAAGAGTCTGTAAATTGGATAAA
This sequence comes from Peribacillus sp. NPDC096540, assembly GCF_050278525.1. Classification (NCBI taxonomy): domain Bacteria; kingdom Bacillati; phylum Bacillota; class Bacilli; order Caryophanales; family Bacillaceae; genus Peribacillus; species Peribacillus sp. NPDC096540. The sequence continues at coordinate 924 of NZ_JBNNTG010000091.1, forward strand.
ACTTCTTTGGGTACTTTCGATTGGAATTATTGCTTTCGTAATGGTCGCTTTCGCTGGAGGGGCACAAGGGGTTGATGGTGTAAAGTATCTAGCAGCACTTGGTGGCTCATCCATCCTGTTTGTTTTCGTGTTGCAAGTCGTGTCTGCAATTAAAATGTTCTTCATTGATAAAATAGAAAAGTAACGATTGGAAGGTAAAGGGGGAGAAACATATGAAGGCTAGTGATATAAAAAAAGTAACTCTTGGTGATCGGATTAATCTTGAAGAATTTATAGCTGTCGCACGTTTTGGTGCCATGGTCGAATTTTCTGATGGCTATCGTCAACGGGTAGAAGGTTCCAGGCAACTCGCTGAAAAGTGGATAGAAGAAGGAAAGGTAATGTACGGAGTCAATACTGGTTTTGGTGCCCTTTCCACAGAGTTGATATCCTTGGAAAAAACGGCCCAATTACAAAGGAATATCCTTCTATCTCATGCTACGTCAGTAGGAGAACCCTTAGTGGAGGAAGAAGTGCGGGCTACGATACTTATGGTCCTGCAAAATTTGGGACAAGGGTATTCGGGGGTACGGCTCGAAACGCTAGAAATGTATCGACAGTTTTTAAATCGCGGTCTAATTCCCTTTGCCCCCCGGGAGGGTTCTGTCGGTTATTTAAGTGTAGAAGCGCATATGGCGCTGGTACTGATTGGTGAAGGGATGGCGTATGTAAACGGAGAGCTCCTACCCGCGAAGGAAGCTTTACTCAGAGTTGGCATGGAGCCGCTTGTGCTTTCAGCAAAGGAAGGATTGGCCCTTATTAACGGGACAACCAGCCCGACAGGCATTGGAGCATTAGCATTGTATGATATGTTAAAGGCGGCTACAATCGCTGATATTATCGGAGCCATGACTCTAGAAGTCTTAAAGGGAACCACGCGTGCTTTTGACGATCGGTTAATGAGTGTTCGTCCTCATGGGGATCAAAGAAATACCGCGTATAACATTCGAAAAATGTTAAGCGACTCTATGATTGCCAAAGAGTCTGTGGATTATCGATTACAAGATGCGTTGTCTTTGCGTGCTATCCCCCAGCTGCACGGAGCCGCAAAGAAAACGCTGCAGGATGCATTGGAAACGATTGAAATTGAGATGAATGCATGTTCTGATAACCCAATTTTATGGCCGGATGAGGAAGATGCTGGAGCAATATCGGGATGTAATTGTGATTCGTCGTATGTGGGAATTGAGTTGGATTCCGCTTGTATTGCTGCCACAGCAATTGCCAAGATGTCAGAAAGGCGGAATAATCGCCTCATCAATGGTCAGCTTTCCGGCTATCCATCTTTTCTCATCCAAAAAGCGGGGCTCAACTCTGGACTAATGATTCCGCAGTATACACAAGCCGGTCTTTTAAATGATATGAAAATATTATCCCATCCGGCTACGGTGGATAGCATCCCGACCAGCGCTGATCAGGAAGATTATGTAGCAATGGGATACAATGCGGCAAAAAAAGCGCGTCAGGTAACTAGTAAGCTTGAATATGTACTAGCCGTTGAATTGTTATCTATATATTGTGCCCATCAATTCATGGAAAGTGACTTATTACCGGGTTCTGCCTCAAGGGCTGTTTTAACCCAAATTGCCCACTCTGTGCCAAAACTGGAGGAAGACATATACCTTTACCCTCATTTACAAACGTTAAGGGAGATAATCCATTCTGGCGAAATCATCGATCTTGTAGAAGATACGATTGGAAAACTACTTTAGGCCCGATTTGGGGTTCCTTAAGGGGGAGCTTCCAGGAAAATACGGATTTACAACGGTAAAAGCTTTCTATCATTACAAATCCCGATTTATCTATGGGAACCCACCAACATTATGCGGTTATCTTACCTCGCAAATAGAAAACCTCTGTTTATCAATGGTTTATTCATTGTTTACAGAGTTAAGATATCATGTCTATAAAGTAATTTTTATAATGATTTTCCTTAATTTGTATACTATGAATAGTATGTTTTACACTAGTTATAGTATTTGACGTAAAACCCATGCTAAGACACTTTTGGTAGTTAAATAGTGATTTTTTTTACTCTAATCCTTTTCTCTCTAAGGTAAATAACTTTATAAAAAGGACTTTGATTTAGGGATGGATTTAGGGAACGTAAATAAGTCTAAAAAATACCAGCTAATATGAGCTTCTTGTTTAATCAAGAATAGGGCGCTTTTCTTTAATAAGAAGGCGTCTTTTTGCATGGATAATACATTTAAGGGATTGAGTTTATTGAGGTGTAAAAAAAGATTGTGAAGTATTGTACTTAAAGTAAAGGGTGCTTTAGCTGAAGATCAGAGCTGTCTTTATGGCAGCTTTTTCGTTATGCAACTATCGGGGCAGGTTAGTTGCATAAAGACTCTGGAAAATATAGGTTAGTAAAGTTATACTCTTAAACATAAGCTGAATTCACCGGAGGGGAAATATGGAATTATTTGTTGGAATAGCTCTTATACTTATTGTATTTTTTCTTCAAGTATTATTGAAAAAAGATTAAAGAATATAGAAAAACAAAACAATCGTGTAATAGAAATTTTAGAAGAAATTAGAGATAAGAAACAAACGTTCTTTAACTAACAGTTTTCTCGTATGGAACTAAACCAGCTAATAGTTTGTCAACATTTTTCAATGAAAACTTAAAATATTTCATGCTATACTAAATTTGTGCATGCCAAATAACCTTCCAAT
>NZ_JBNNTG010000092.1:0-3598 GCF_050278525.1 Peribacillus sp. NPDC096540
GTGATATAAATTGAAACGCCGTATACGCGAACCGTACGTACGGTGTTGTGAGAGGGGCGAAAATAATACACTTATTTTCCCCCTACTCGATTATGTAACTATCGGGGCAGGTTTGTTCAATAAGTCACAATAGGAATGTTCATCTACTGTAAAATATAATTAGACGTATTAATGTTCCAGAAATTAAAACAAAAATCAGAGGATTTATTATTGTGCAACAAAATTATTTACGAAATGGAGGACTATTATGAAAATAAATACCGTTAAGCAGAATAATATTGAAATTGCTGTTATAAGCAGTAGCGAGATACTAATAAAAGATGTTCAGTCGGCATTGGATTTTATGGCGACAGTACAGTATGAAACTGGCTGTGACCGTATAATTTTGAATAAATCGGCAATATGTGAGGACTTTTTTCACTTAAGTACGAAACTTGCAGCGGAAATATTACAAAAGTTTATCAATTATCAGTGAAAATAGCCGTTGTAGGGGACTTTTCTGTATATTCAAGTAAGAGTTTGAAAGCCTTTATCTATGAGAGTAATAAAGGGAAAGATATATTTTTCTTTTCTGATGAAAAGCAGGCAATTGAAAAATTAAGTTTAGTGTAATCATTACTAATGAACATAATTCTTTTTGTATATCAAAGATTGTGAAAGGGTGTACTTAAAGTAACGGGTGCGTTAGTTCAAGAGGAAAGGGGCTGCCCTAATGAAGATAATTGGAGAAGATAATGTGAAGATAGATATGGTATTTGATTATGAGATGGGTAATGATTTAACCTCAAATATACAAGAATTGTTACGCGAATGTTTTCAAAAAGACTATCCCAAAAACAGAATTTATTTTAAACAATTACCTCATTTTAGATTTGTAGCTTTTAACGAAAAAAATCAACTTGTTGGACAGGTAGGAATAGATTACAGAGTGATGAATCTTAACGGAGATCCTATAAGAGTACTTGGTCTAATTGATTTATGTGTCACCCAAAACACTCGCTCAAAGGGGATAGGTTCGATGTTACTTTTAGAAATTGAACAGTTTTGTTGCAATAGAAATATTGATTTTTTATTGTTATTTGCTGACAACAAAACGTTGTATTTAAAAAATGGATACAGGTCAGTTACGAACAAGTGTAAATGGTTAAAAATTGACCATGAAAGTCAAATTACAAGGGGTATAGGTTATGAAGAAATTGAGGGATTAATGATTAAGGAAGTTGGTAAGTATGGTTGGCGCGAAGGAGATTTAGATTTTTTAGGCTATCTTTATTAAGATAACGGTGCTTTACTTCAAAAACTAGGGTGATGCGGCAGCCTATTTTAATGAACTAAAGGGGCAGGTTAGCTCAATAAGAAAAGTGGAAGGTAAATCCAATTGATAGTGTTTTTATGTTAAAGTTGTACAGGGGGTATTTTATTACTGGAGAATTTTGTAATTTTAATAGTAGGAAGAAAAAATGGAGAAAATACTTGGTTTCACAAAGAACTTGTATCTTGACGTATTCGTTTCTATACGTGAATTTATTTATGGATTATTAGTTATTGGTTTAGTCATTTATTTTGACTATATTTTTTAAATAAAGGAAGGGTTATTATGGGGAAAAGAATATTAGGTAGTATGTTGCTTATATTGCTAGGCATGGTTAGTTTTACTTTTTTATCTGGCTTAAAGGTTGAAGCAGCAGATCGAGTGCATACTGTATCCTCTCAAGAAACGGTAGAATCGATTGCAGCGACTTATGATATATCGGCAGAGCAATTGATGAAGACGAATGGTTTACCGGATGGAAAGTTATATGTGGGCCAGAAGTTAATCATTCAAACTGTTTATACTCCTTCCATCTATCAATGGACAGAGAGAGGGAAACAAATTGGGAATTATGCGAAATCTTTTACAGGATTTAAAAAAACGGCTGGAGAAGAGACACCTTTAAAAGGGTTTGATTCTAGCGGATTGATTCATTGGGTACTCTCCCGACAAAAGGTGCCCATCGACCGTTTGTCAGTTGAAGGCTATTATAAGCAAGGAATGGATACAGATACTCCTAAGGCTGGAGATGTTATATTTTTTCTGGAAAAGGGAAGTTCAAAAGTCGTGACCGCTGGGATCTATCTGGGGGGAAATCAGTTTGTTAATTCTGGATACGGAGCAGAGACAGTTCAGGTAAGATCTATCACAGAAAAGTATTTTGCACAATACCAAGTCGCGTATAAAACGTATACACCTAAGGGAGAGCATGTCGTTCAAAATAGTGAAACACTTAAAAGCATCTCGGCTACTTATGGTGTATCGGTGGATACAATCAAAAAGCGTAACGCTTTACCAACTGATAGCTTGATGCAGGGGCAGTATCTTCAAATATACAGCAGTCCTTTGTATCCATTTTATGCAAATCAAGAGGCTTCCTATGATAAAGCTTATGAAGTCATAAAGTATGCATATACTCTTCGTGGATTTACCTATGTTTTCGGAGAATATAATCCAATGATTGGAATGGATTGCAGCGGTTTTATCTATTGGGTCATGAAGGAGCAGGGCATTTCCTTTAAACGTGGTTCGGCAGCGGACTACTATTCCTTGCTGCCGAAACTCACATATCCAAAGGCAGGGGACTTAGTATTTTTTAGAGATACAAACTTAAGTCAAGAGATAACCCACGTAGGTATTTATCTAGGGGATGGTCGCTTTATTCATACAACAAAGAATACTGGCGTTCATATATCTGATCTTACTTCAAGCTATTTTACTCAGAAGTTCGAAAGTTTTGGGAAATTCAAAATCATTATGGACTAAGATAGACACGAGAGAATTAAGACTACTTGGATTTTCTAGTGATATTATCCCCTTAAGATAGGCAGTGTAACAAAACCACGAACAAGCGTGGATGTTACAACTACTATTTAGAGGGGATTTTTAATGGCTTAAAAAAGGAAAAAGTTTGAGGAATATACAAATGAAAAGACAAGAGTTATATGCAAATTATTAGCGTTAGAGAACATCCAGAGTATAAAGAAAAAGCAATTAAATATTTTCAGTGCAAATAGGCAAATGAAAACAGTATGAAAGTATATGAGGACTGTATTACACTCAGCATAACAACGGACAATCCGTTTTCTATTTGGTATTTATTGGAGGATTCAGGAGAAATTATTGGTTGCGCAGGTCTTATTAGCAATGATTTTATTAGTCGTATGGATTTATGGCCTTGGATATGTGCTCTTTATATAAAATAGCTATCGTGGAAGGTCTTTAGGTAAAGAGCTTCTTTCCCGTGTTAAAGCTGATGCCCAAAAAGCAGGATTCAATAAAGTTTACCTTTGTACTGACCACATTGGAAACTATGAAAAATATGGATTCACTTACATAGGTGACGGCTAACATCCTTGGGGAAGTAGTTCAAGAATTTATGAGGGCAATAACCAAAATAATCATTTTTTAGCTTAGCGCTTTTTTTATTCAAGAATCGATTTTCTTATAGAACTAACAGGTGCGTTAGCTGAAGATCGGAGCTGTCTTTATGCCAGCTTTTTCTTGTGTGCCAGGCATGGCAACTATCTAGGTGGTGAAAGTCCACTGTGGGGGTACACATCGACC
>NZ_JBNNTG010000093.1:0-3584 GCF_050278525.1 Peribacillus sp. NPDC096540
AAACTATCTTGGAGCTCTATACAGACGGACAGCTGCGCGAAAAGGAAGAAAACGAGCTGGAATTGTCGTTGCCCACGCCATGTTAAGAATTTCTTTCAGTTACTAAACTCTCACTGACAGTTTAGTGCTAAAAGAAAACCACCGATTTGGTGACCATTTAAAAGAAGCAGGCTGCCAATTGGTAGCTTTTTTAATGTATGATTCTTACAATTATCACACATTCGAAGCCAAGTAAAAAAATATGCTTCTTGAACTAAAGGGGCAGTTGAGTTGAACAAGGTATTTTGAATATATTTGGATAATTTATAGTATAATTGGTTGGAAAAACCATTTTTTTGTTTTTATAAAGGTAACTTGCAGTATAGTTGAAGAAGGTTAAAAAATTTATTCATAGTATTATATTTATAAAAATAGAATGTAACAATTTACCGAAAAATATTGGGAGGTTTATTTATGAAAGGAAAATTAGTATTAACCTTGATTTTACAGGAGCTTTAGCATTATCAATCGGTTTTGCGAAAGACTTGCAAAAGACAGAAGTATCAGCAGAAGTTTACTCAAAACAAACAGATACATACAAACATGTTACTAGAGAGGAACAAGAACGTAGAGAAGGTATGTTAGCTGAAGGAAAAGATGTTTACACGGTTATAACAGCAGAAGAGCAAGAAATGGTAGAAAATATGTCAGCTCAACAAGGGTTTGTTCCACAAGAAAATGGGACAGGGTTCTTTTTAAAAAAAGAGAAATGACAATAGAATGAGGTTGCTACGGCAGTCTTTTTCTTTTTGAACTATTGAGGGCATATTTGCTCAATAAGTACTATATGTAGCTATCAAAAGAGAGGGATAAAAATGTTATTAATATTTATGTCAAAGATTTTTAGAGTTTTCATTATTATACTTGCTTTAATTTCTGTACTAGTATTTTTTAAAAGGGATGTTATTTTTCAAGAGGGAAATCCTATTCCGTTAGCAATTGCAATTACAAAATTAACATTTCAAGATGTTGAAATGGTCCGTGTTTGGCAAAATCCTGATCAATACATAGTAAAACAGGGTAATTATGAGCCATTCATTAAATATATGGAAATGGAAGATGATGGTTGGAGATATATAGGTGAAAATGGAGATGGTTTATTGTTTGTAAATAAATAGGGAAATGTTACTAGTGCGATAGGCGTTAGGTCTTTCACGAAATATTACACTCTTATCGATAGTTACTAAATCGGACACTTTTGTTCTACGCCCTCTTTTTAAACAAAAACTGTGACAAATGAGAAAGGTAAATTAAAACCTTTACCCCTTAATGAACTCCCTCAGTTTAATAGATAATGCTCACGAATACTCGCTTATTCGCAGGATTTCAAACCACATGGTATAGGTTGCTTTAGATGAACGAAAGAGATAGGACCGTTTTGATAAGATGAGGGCAGATTGAAATAGGGGATCTGTTGAAAATCCCATATTATTACATATGCTGCGCACATTCTCCACGCTGCCCCTGGAGGCTTTCCCTCCCATGTCTCAACGGGTCATAATCCTATGCCCTTTCATTCCTTCGTCATGCCTATCCAAGGGGTGGAGGCTGGTTTTGCTAACGGAACGGGTCATTGCCCTTTTGTTCATTACATCCAGTACTTCGTGTTTCTTTAAAATCCTACGAATAAGCCAACTTTCGTTAATAACAATGTGAATGTAAATTTACGCTACTAGTTGTTCAAGAGGGAAGACCATTTCCGGGGAGGAAGGTACTTGCTACGTTCACATAATATAGAAATTAATAAGTCGCCATTTATCCTGCCCCGTTATGCGGTATGGCCATGGAAATTGTATCCGACGCTTATCTGAACTGGATCATGTTCAGAGAATATTTCAGTTTGGTATCCGCGGAATTAGCAGCAGCCAAAAAGAAGACGTCGACGCAGCAAGAAAATATGGGAGTGTGATCTTGTCGCCCCGTCAGATGAGAAAGAAGGGGCTTAGGGAAGTGCTAGAGCAAATTCCTGCAGGAGAAAAATATTATGTAACTATTGATATTGACGGAATAGATCCGTCAATCGCGCCTGGAACAGGTACACCTACTTCAGGCGGCCTCCTTTATGATGAGGTTAATGAATTGCTCCAAGGAATTGCCAAAAGAGGAGAAGTCATCGGTTTTGACTTAGTTGAAGTAGCTCCCCCATATGATCCAACAGGTATGACCGGACAAGTAGCAGCACGTATTTTACTCGACTTGCTCAGCTATGTCTTAAAGGAAAAAGAGAAAAAAGGATACGGCAAAGAAAAAGAAGAAATGCATTCTTATAGAAAACTTCTTTAGCCTGTGTTGACCCGTTCGATAGCGGTTCTCTCCCAGTTCGGTCTCGAGCCGAAGCAATAAGCATAAAGATTAGGCAGGCTTCGTGGGTCTGCCTAAAAAATGAAGCACGTTTTTTCAATTTTCTAAGTGATAATTCCAATCCCCTTTTGTAATATTCCTCCATCGTTTCTGCAGAAAGCATACTGCTGCCGGTAGTCCTCATGACGTGTGTGGCATTATTCCTTTTGTCTGTTTAGTGATGCTTTTTTTAATATTCTTGTCCCTCATTCTCCTTCATCAACTGAATAGGACCATATACACCTCCAGTGCCGTGTACTCCAAAAAACTAGCGGAACCCCTTGATAGATAAGGAGTTTTTGTGTTTCTTATATTTCGAAAGGAGCCACTAATGTCAAATTCTCTCTTGTTTCAAGAGAGTTTTTTGCATAAGTGTTATTTAGCTAACCAGGAGCTTTGTTTAATGACGAACTGAAAAGAGTGATATGTTTGAATAAAAAACTTTTCACTTTATCTTTAATAGATTTGCCTTTACTTTCCCCTCTTTACGGTCAGCTGTTGAGGCTTTTTTCTAGTTGATAATGAAAATAAGAGCAGGTGAATTGGACAAATTAAGACCTGATTTACAAAATCTTAACATTGGATTAATGTGGGGTTTATATTGAATGATTACGATTGAACCGTAACAAACAGTAATAAACATTAAAAATTCCACATTAAATGGGGCACTTTTTATGAATTACACATTCAAGAAGAATTGTTACAAGTCTATTCAAGCTGTGATGTTAGAAGTGAGTGTACTAGGATTAGCTGCTTGTGGAGCTACTAAAGAGGAGGCTGCTCCAGTTTTAAGGATCCAAGTTCGTTAACTCTGAAAGAATGAAGTCGCCATTCGTCCTGAAATTTTACAATTAGTTTCTGCTGGTGAGGATAGCTTGGATTTACAAGAGAATTGGGGAATTTTAGTAAAGTTTGTCCTCTAGAAAAAGTCGATGTGATTGTCTGCGAGCAACCATTTCCAGAGGAATGGAGAAATCATTCAAAATTAGAGGAAATCAATTGGATTCAAGCATAGCCCATAAAAGGACATATCGAGATGGAAGAGGGAGTACTCTCTTTTTTGATTAGATTTTTATTGATAGCAGGTAAAAAAGCTAGAAAGAGAATTTTATAGATTGAATGAGAAAAGGAGCTATATAGCATGAGTTTCATTGCGATAGATTTAGACGGAACATTATTAAACGACCAGAATGAAATTAGTGAAG
>NZ_JBNNTG010000094.1:0-3044 GCF_050278525.1 Peribacillus sp. NPDC096540
CTTGCCTCTTGGGCTGGTGTGAGTCCCGGAAATTACGAAAGTGCTGGTAAAAAAAAAACGAGTAAAACCACACAAGGTAACAAAGCTTTGAAAACGATGGCTGTAGAGTGTGTACTAGCGACATCAAGGCAAAATAATCGAATTGCTTCACATCGAAAAAGGATTACCAAACGGCAGGGAAAAATGAAGGGACGAATCGCTTCTGCTCATTTACTATTAACGATTGCTTACAACATCTTAAAAACAGGAGAACCCTATCATGAACTAGGTTCAAATTACCTTGAAGAAAAACAAAATAACAAAGAATTAAAAATGATCGAGTACCTAAAAAAGAAAGGCTATACAATCGCTCCATCTGAACAACAAACTGCATAACCAGTTAAAGTAACGACATAGTATATTTACGCCCTTCGAAAAAAAATGAGAATATGGAGGGTTTATTTTAGCATGGCTTTTTTACTAATGTGTTTTCATACAAAAAAGCCGTAAAAGACAGCTCCGATCTTCAACTAACGCACCCGTTAGCCATCCATGAAGCGCAAAAATCAGCGCTTCACCACAGAGAATGAAAATTGGTCTCTATGTCGATAATGTTTTAATGGCTGGCGAAGAAGGTCGTTGAACTATGGTGCCTTTGAGCCCATCCGTTAGTCTGACTCCGACGACCACGGTGTACCACCGACTGTCGCGCCCTTTATGGGTAGCACTCATGGGAGATTAATCCTTTTTTGGTCGTCGCGCTAGCCTCTACTTAATTTGCTATGATTGGAGGTTTTTGTTTAACGATTTACCAAACTCAATCAGATCACTCATAAGGCTCAGCCTTTTTTAAAAAGCGTTTTTACTGGGTCTATTTTGTTATAGTTTTTTCTGGATTTTGAGCTTTTTTAATTTTCATGGGAGTTGAATAACTTGGAAATCCATAAACGCTCTGATGTATTTAATAAACCAAAAACACTCGAAGCAACTTTCTCAAAATCTTTTTCCTGTTTTTGCATTCTTTCACGCCAGAACCCTTATAAGTGAATCATATTTTGTTCACGGGTATTTTTTTCAAGAATCATCTTCACTGCTTCACTGACTGTCTCAACGACATAGGTTGCTTCTTTTTTGACATCTTCATGGGCATGAGAAATCACAAAACTATTTGGTGTTAGTTTAAACATAGGGATATCATTAAAAGAATCACCTACGCATGCGATTTCTTCGGGCTTGAGCTGCAAGTGTTTTAAAAGGATTAATAAGGCATTTCCTTTACTGATGTTTTTCGGCATAATGTCAAGACAGCCTTTTTCAGAAATGAATGTATCCACCTCTTCGTGAAAAACACCTTGAATAGATTGCTGCATTTCTAATATTTCCTCATGATGGCCCATTACCGAAATTTTAGAAGGGGTAAGGGAGTGGCCAATTGCATTTATCATGTCATCTAGCTCTTCAATCGGAAAGAAAAAACGTTCTTCGATTTGGTGAATGACATCATTTTTTTGTGCTACAAAGTTGGTGTCATTTGAACTAACGATTGTAATGTTACGATCTGAATAAGCCGATTCATACAGCTTTTTTGCGAGCCGATGTTCAAATGTTTGCGAGTGAAGAGAAACGTGGTCATTGGTCCTGACAAATGATCCGTTTTGGCTTACGCGATGGAATTGGTCTCCAACCACTTTAGCTACTTCCATAATTTCGTTGTCCATTCTTCCAGTTGCAAGACAGATGTCTACGTTATGTTCCCGTAATTTTTTCAATGCTTTAATGTCATGTAAAGCCACTTGATTCTTTTTATCAATTAACGTTCCATCTAAATCACTGACTAATAATTTAATCATCGTCTTTTAAACTCCTCTCGTTGTGAATATCTGATGTTATATTGGTTAAAACCACTTTTAAATTTCATTATCGGGAATGCAATGGGTCACAATCCTGGTGAATGTACCATCTAATAATGGATTTAAGCAATATTCTCCTGATCAGTGAGTCTTATTCTGTATCTGTAATTAGCACTTCAACACCATGTTCTTCTATAGATTTATATAAATTATTAGGCATTGATTTATTGGTAATAATGGTATCAATGGATTCAAATGTTAAACCTCTGTAATTCTGTCGATGATTGTGTTTTGTGTGGTCTGTCAATAAGATGACTTGATCAGCATGTTTTATCAATTCTCGCTTAAAGTAAATATCTTCTTCAAGCCCATAATAAATGCCATCTTCCATAATACCTGCTGCTCCAATAAACACCTTATTAAAATGATAATCTTTTAGTTTTTCTATGGCGGAAAATCCTGTGACATGTCGAGTTGATTTATTTAGAGTACCTCCCAAAAAGTGTATAGTTGTATCTTCAGATTGAGCCAATACATAAGCGCTATCAATTGAATTAGTTACAATGGTAACTTGTCTTGCTTTTAAAAATTGAGCTATAAAATTGACTGTGGTTGAAACGTCTAAATAAATCATCTCATTGTCTGTTATCATACTTGCAGCTTTTTTTCCAATTAATTTCTTTGTTTCTGATTCGGTGCGTAATCGATCCCGATAATCATCAATTTTTTTATGAAATGATGGTAATGCAACTCCACCATGAGTTCTAACTACCATTTTTTGGTTCGTAAGCTCCACGATATCTCTTCTTGCAGTATCACGTGAAATATCAAATGTTTCACACATCTGTTTGATGTTCATTGTTTTGTGGATTTCTAAATAGTTAAGGATTCGTATCAATCGTTCTTCTTGATTCATTTTTAACCTCCTCAACTTAATCATAAGCTATTTTAAGTAAAAATAAAAGTGATTATAAGTAAAAAATCTAAAAAAGCACTTACTATAAGTTGTTTTAAGTTATTCAATATAGATTGATGCTAGTAAAGTTTCCTGGGCACATCGTAGTGAAAATGGTTGGACTTTTATCATAGCCTTCTTCAAGTAACCTGCCCCGTTAGTTCAATAAGAAACTCCTATGGCGGCGCTCCTCGCCGCCACCATCTACTACGAAAACGTAAACTCAAAATAGAGTCTAACCCATTAGCCCATTGACAATA
>NZ_JBNNTG010000095.1:0-2918 GCF_050278525.1 Peribacillus sp. NPDC096540
GCAAAATTAAAAGGCATGAGCCCGGTACAATACCGAGCTCATGCCCAACGGGCTGCCTAACGAAATAACCTGTCTAACTTTATGGGGTCAGTTCAACGTTAAGGAATCGACTTTTTTACTTCTTCTTATAGAACTAACGCACCTGTTAGTTTAAGTACAGTTCTTCACAAACTAATCCCAAACTTCATCTAACTTGTTGGAATAGAAATCTATTGCTCTTTTATAACTTATTAATTCATTATCTGATGTCGTATCCACCAAGCATTTTAGAAGTAATTCCATTGCTTTACTATGCTCATTCAAATTATATAAGGTCATTGAATAGAACACTTGAATTGCTCTATTATTTGGAAATGCTTTAATCCCTTGCAGAAATACATTCTTTGACTTTTCATATTCTCCCAATATTCTATATGTACTTCCTAATCCCAGTAAGGCTCCTTCTAATTCATTTGAAGACAACCCTAAACTGATTGCATTTTCATAAAAAGTAACTGCTTTAGATTCTTCTCCTAACAAATCAAAACTCCAAGCACATTGATAGTTAATTGACCCGTCATTGGGGAAATCTTGTACAAGCCTTAGTAATAAATGGTTAGATTCTTTGTAACTTCTACTCTTTCGTAAAGCTATTGCTTTATCTAATTCTTTTTTCATCATTTTCATCTCCAAAACTCTCTTAATATTAACATAATTAAACAAGACCACATTGAACCTTGTTCAACTAACCTGCTGCGTTAGTTGAATAAGCACCTTATCTTTTATTACACATTATGGTCGAAATACGCAATAACTCAACTCACATCCAAATCCCCATTAGGATTAATTTTCTTTTACTTTCAGTAAGATAAATATTTACCGCTTGCTTAATTTCCTTGTCAGATTTCCCTTGTTTCTGTATGGTGGCAACTATTTTCTTTATATGTAGCTTTTTAAAAGAGATATAAAACACTTTAGTTGTTCCTTATTTTTATAATAATTATACTTAGATGTATAGTTATTAGAAGGGGTGATAGGATGAGTAAGAACTTTATTATATTTGGAGCAAGCCATGGGCTAGGCGATGCATTTGTAAAAGGCTTACCCACTAAAGGAGATACAGTATGGATGGTGTCACGGACACGACCAAGTAGTTTAGATGTAAATGATGGCGTAAATCGTAAATGGGTCGCAATTGATTTATCTAGTCAACAACAAATTCCTTCTTTAAAAGAAACTTTAAAAGACATTCCTATTGATGTATTAATTTATAATGTTGGAGTATGGGAAAAGCGTGGTTTTGAAGATGACTATACGTTTGATAAGGATGAAGTTAGGGATATTTCGAACTTAATTAATATTAATTTAACTTCCACTATTACTTATATTCAGGCGCTTTTACCTAATTTAAGACAGGCGGGCAATGGAAAAATTATATTAATTGGTTCAACAGCAGGTTTAGATCATACGAATAGTGCACAAGTTTCATTTGTCACATCTAAATTTGGCTTACGTGGTATTACAAATGCTTTACGAGAGCATGTGAGAAAAGATATGATCACTGTAACGTGTATTAATCCAGGAGAGCTTGCTGCTGAAGTACCATATGAAGAAGGTCCAGAAAAGGCAATTAAATTGTATCAAGGTACACGTATTCCTGTACAAGACATTGTAGCCATCGTCCATTGCGTTATTAATTTATCGCCTGTTTCATGTGTAAAGGAAATTAATATTCCTGCCATAACAGACTTAAATGCATGATTGTATAGCATTATTCCTAGAGTTTTTCTTATATTGTAATAATTAATCATTTGGTACTACATACAGCTCTCATTTTGATCAATCTTTTTTCAAAATGGGAGCTATTTAATTTCCCTAGAATCAATGTTTGCAGCTCTCTTTTAATCAATCTTTATTCTAAAGTTACACTATATCTTTCATTTTTTTAGGAACAAAGTACAAACCTCCTTTTGTGTCTAGTACGTAATATGGTCGAAGTGCGACAACCTAAAAAAACTACTATTAGGCCCACTTTATTTCGTTATTTCTATTTCTTTTGAAATTTATGATTGGGTAAAAGAAAAACGAAAAAAATATACTGATTTACTCTTGTGTTTAATTCGTAGTTTGTGTCAAATACGACATAAAACTTCTCCTTCTCTTGTTGAACTAACCTGCTCCTATAGTTGCATAAAGAAAAGGAGCTTCTGATCAGCTCCTGGTAATGAACTAACGCACCCGTTAGTTTAAGTGTTATACTTCACAAATTATTAAAAAACATTTAATTCTAGAAATTCATCAGTTTCCATAAAACCAAACTTCTTATACACTGGTCTACCCATTTTTGAAGCCCCAAGCCATATTTGTGAAATACCTGAAATCTTAACTTCATCAACTAATTTAGTTAACAGCTTTGTTGCGATTCCTTGCCCACGATAATTTTCATTAGTATACATATTTGTGATATAAGCCTTTTTTCCAGTCTTATTGGTGTAACAAGGTGGAAATTCATAAAAAATTACTGCACCACAAGCTATAATTTCTTCATTATCTTCCACTAGCCATTGAATTAAAGTACCATCACTTAGTTTATTTTTAAAGAAAACATATAGTTCTCTATCAATATCTATATTAGGTTCTATCCCCTCATCAACTAATTGCTTTTTTCTTAACTCGACCAATTTATCAATATCATCGATATTTGCTTTACGATATTTCAACTTCTCACAACTCCTTTATAAAATTACAACTGACCAGCCCCATAGCATAATTAATTCTCATCATTTTACCCATTGATTCTTATTAAACTAAACTGCCATTAATTTATTTACTAACCTGCCCCATTAGTTCCATAAGAAACTCCTATGGCGGCGCTCCTCGCCGCCACCATCTACTACGAAAATCTAAACTCAAAAATAGAGTCTAACCCATTAACCCCT
>NZ_JBNNTG010000096.1:0-2894 GCF_050278525.1 Peribacillus sp. NPDC096540
ACCAAAAAAAGCTCAGCCTGGTTGTATTGTTATCATCCATTATCGTCAAGGGGTTAATGGGTTAGACTCTATTTTTGAGTTTAGATTTTCGTAGTTGATGGTGGCGGCGAGGAGCGCCGCCATAGAAGTTTCTTATGGAACTAAAGGGGCAGGTTAGTTGTATAAAGAAAAGGGAAAATTTGTGGTAAAATTAGTTAATTATGTAGGTTAGGGAGGATATTGAATAAATGAGTAATTGGTTATACATTCTTTATGCTGTAATTTTAGGAATAGTATCTTGGTTTACTGGGGAAATAGTAACCTTTGTTATGTTGGGGGTTATTCTAATTGCATTGAATAATATAAATTCAACTCTTAAAAAGATTTATCTTCAAAATAATGAGAGAAGTAATAACGAAGATAAATAGATATTAAAACTAACCGGTGCTTTACTTCAATAACAGGAGCTGATTAGAAGCTCTTTTTCTTATGGCACTAAAGGGGCAGTTTAGTGTAACAAGGAGTATCGTCAGATTTATGCGGATTTACAACGCTAAATAAAGAAATGTTACCAAATGCGCTTCGGGAATGTTATTAAGATAATTTGAAACTTTTTTATTAGATTAACGTAGATATAGTAATTATTTATCGTAGGGATGGGATTTTAATTTTATTTTATTATTTATTATTTGGCTTAGGTGTATTTTCAGTTATAGGTACAAGTATTTTTTTAATTGAAATGTTTAGAGAGAGAGAAATTGAATTTTGGCTGACTATTAAATCGCTGGGCGGTTTTCTAATGGGTCTCTTACTTTTATGGATAACCATTCCAAGTCTAAAAGAAGTAATAACGAAAGACTTTGATGTTGTTAATGGAAAATGCACGATAGAAATATCTTCATCTGGTCGTTCTTCTGATTCGACTTTCAATATAATTGATACAAACGACCAATATATTTTCGATGAGGTTCCTGAACTTGATGCCTATGGCAAATCAATACCTTATTACTGTGAGATTACGGTGACCAAGGACCATATGTGGGAAATGGATTATAAAATTTACGATTTAAAGACAAGAAAGCTTATATATTCACGTAGCTAAATAACGTTCCAAAATAAAAGTTTGGGAGTACATTAAAAGGCCACAAAAGATTGTTAAATCAACATTTTGTGGCTTTTCCTATGAACATTATTTATACACCTTTTTATGCAAGGTCTTTGAAAGTCAGTTACCACAACGGTTGGGAAACATTTTGACCAATGCTGTACAATCTCAGGTATTGCATAAAACATTGCATATTACTTATCGTTGTAAATCCACAAAAATCTGGCGAGAACCCAAAAAGATGGCGTATTTTTGCATTGATAACGCATTTAAGGAATTAAGTTTATAATGGCGTAAAAAAGATTGTGAAGTCTATATAAGGGGAAATGATGTTTGAGTTCTTATCTCATTGGAGTAATACTTTTAATTTTCGTGTGGATACAAGCTATAAAGGAAAAAGAATTCTTGTGGTTTGTTGTAATAGTGCCTGCTGTAGTCCTTGGTTACTTATTCTACAAGTTTAGCTTTTTTGATTCTATTCCTAGTTTAGTACAAGTTTTGATTTTACTGTTGGTTAATGCTCTCTCAATAGCATCTTGTGCCCTTTATTACCTTAATAAAAACCAGAAGTGATTTTGTTTTTTCATATGCAATTAATGGGTGCGTTAGTTGAAGATCAGAGCTGTCTTTAAGGCAGCTCTTTTCTTAAGGAACTAAAGGGGCAGGATAGTTCAACAAGCACTAAGTAGTTAATGGTAAAATAATGAAGACTTTTTTAAATTGAACAATGGGGGAATGTAATGTGAAACCATAAAGGTTCATCATTATGATGCGTTTAGTAAAGAACCTAATAAAGGGAACCCAGCTGGAGTAGTTTTAAAAGGAGATGAGCTAACTGATAAAGAAATGCAAGAAATAGCCTTCAAAGTAGGGTTCAATGAGACTGCTTTTCCAGTTCAATCAGAAATAGCTGACCTTAGAATACGTTTTTTTACACCAGGGCACGAAATGAACTTATGTGGTCACGGAACAATGGCCACCGTTTATGCGTTAAAAACAAAAGGGTTATTGGGGGATAAAACGGATTTTACAATTGAAACAAGAGCAGGAATTTTGCCGATAAAAATTAAATCAACTATTGAAAGCGAAATATTTATAACAATGAAACAGGCTTCCCCCCAATTTAAAAAATTCAATGGTTCAAAAGAAGATTTAGCTAATTCGATAGGATTAAAAGAATCAGATATTCATGACGACCTACCGATTCTATATGGAAGTACAGGTACTTGGACACTATTAATCCCAGTAAAAGAACTTGATGCTTTTAAAAAAATGAAACCAAATAATAAGGAATTCCCTGCTATTTTGAAAGAAATGCCCAAATCATCTATTCATCCTTTTTGTATGGAAACCTATGATACTAGTGCTGATATGCACGCGAGACACTTTTCTTCGCCATTCTCTGGCACAATTGAAGATGCGGTTACGGGAACTGCTTCGGGGGTAATGGGAGCATTTTTTGCTAAATACATAAAAAACAACAATATTGAAGAGTATCTAAATCTTATAGTAGAGCAAGCAAGGTCATGAAATTCAAAAAGATGGTCGAGTTATGGTGCAGATTTCGAAAAGCAATGAATTTTATGATGTTGAAATTACTGGGAATGCAGTTCATGTTAAAGATTTCGATGTTTGTTTAGAAGGTGAATAAAATTACTCAACTGACAGGTGCTTTACTATGGAGCTGGAAACAGCTCCATTTCTTATGCAACTATCGGGGCAGGTTAGCTGAATAAGGATAAGTCGAGTAGCAGGTATGCCGGGTATTACTATGATATTGATATGAATCATTATTATTTGAATGCCAGAT
>NZ_JBNNTG010000097.1:0-2823 GCF_050278525.1 Peribacillus sp. NPDC096540
TACTTGTCTACTCGAGAAGATAAGGAAGGACCGAACAGATTGAGGAGGACGGATACTAGGCGTTCGTTATTTTGCGAAGAAGCAAACAATTCCTAGCGGAACTTATTTGAAGGAAGAAGTGGTGTACACGGGGAACTTCAAAAGGGCGGAGCAGATAAAGGCACAAATAGACCATCTCGTCCACGCAGGAAAGGATATCAACGATGTTAATGGAACAGATACTAGAGAGGGAAAACTTAATACAGGCATTGAAGCGTGTTGAAAGAAATAAGGGAAGCCGTGGTGTAGATGGAATGCCGGTTCAAAACCCTGAGACCGCACCTCGCAACCGAATGGTACAACATGAAAACCGCCCTTTTACAGGGTACCTATCAACCGCAGCCCGTCCGTCGTATCGAAATCCTGAAACCAAACGGCGGAGTTCGGCTATTGGGTTTCCAACCGTTCTAGACCGTTTCATTCAACAAGCCATTGCCCAAATATTGACCAAGATATATGACTCAACCTTTCGGAGAATAGCTATGGATTTCGCCCTAACAAACAAGGGAACCAGGCTGTTCGAAAGGCAAAGTCCTATATAACCGAAGGTTATACATGGGTAGTGGATATGGACTTGGAGAAGTTCTTCGATAAAGTGAATCATGACAAGCTCATGGGAATGTTAGAGCGGAAAATTGAAGGTAGCTGACTCCTTTATTTAACTATGCCTTCACGAAGCCAAAATGATCTGATCCCATTTCAATTACCCGGAAATCCAATTACAAGGGTTATGAAATCCTACGAATAAGTGAGCATTCGAGAGATATTCGTATCAAACTGAGGGAGTTGCATAAGGTGGAATATTTGTTTAGAAGATAGTATCGTTTTGTTCACGAATAATAAAGTAGTTTTAAAAATAATATAGTCATTTAAAAATAAAAAAGTTGTTTAAAAAGATGGTATGAAATGAAAGTTTCATATGTTGTAAAGTATAATGAAAATAAGAATATTTTGATATTCGTATAGTTAAGAAATGGGCAGAATAGGAGTAGATAAAGATGTTGGATAAATTGAAAGATGCATTTCTATCTAAGGAATTAACTTGTACTAATTGTGGTAGAAAAATCAAAGTAGGTGAACGTTTTACTGCTATTATAACAATACCTACTGAAAAAGATATGTTAGTATCACGATTAGATAATGCAATCGCAAGAACTGCTGATAGTGTATTGTGTGAAGGATGTAAATAAGGGCGCACTTTTAAGAGATTTGTTCTCCGAAAATTAAACAACTTTATTATTTCTTAAAAATCAAAGGTCTATAGAAATATTCACTTTTTAAATATCTTTAATAACCATCTATCAGCGTAATGGATAGATGGTTATTGTATTTCTAAGAATAGAATTGAACAACTTTATTATCAATACACTCGTTTGTAATACCAACTATGTATAAAAAAAGAGCAGAGAATATTGATGTTAAATTAATCAACTGTAAAAAAGGAGCTAAAAATAATGATAAAAGGCATTTTTGAAACTCATATTAATGTTAGTAACTACCAAAAGTCGGCGGCATTTTATGAAAAACTATTAAACATTATTCCTTTACACGAAGATATTGATAGAAAGTCAAAATTTTATTGGGTTGGGCAACCAGGAGAGTCTATGCTAGGTATCCGAGAAAACTATCCAAGTTCTTTAGTACAACGACAACATTTTGCTTTTAAAGTTAATTTAGAAGATATTTCCTCAGCGAAAGAATATTTATCCGATTTAGGTATTACAACAACAAATTTTTTTGGAGAGAGTTCTGAAAAGTTATTAGTATTTCCTTTTATGCCTGCTGTATCTATCTATTTTGATGATCCAGATGGTCATTCAATTGAATTTATATCCATACTAGATGATCCACCAAAACCTGAATTAGATATTATGGCTTGGCAAGAGTGGGAAGAGTTACACGGTAGAGGCTAAATTATAAACTCTTTTATTAAAATAAGGCTTTTGAAGCTTAGAGGTTTAATAGTACATTAAGGAACTGATCGTAGCTCCTTTTCTTATTCTGTTAAAGGAGTAGCATTCCTGTAATGCATGAAAATGAGTTTTGAGCACATCTTTCTTTCTTATGGAACTATCGGGGCAGTTTAGTTGAATAAGCTGTATACTAAATACGGTTTGTAGAAAGAGGAGAGATAGATGTTTTTTAAAAAGAGAAAATTAATTAAAAATGACATAAAGTTTATGGCGGAATTGTTATATGAAGATGTATCATCTGAAAAATGGGACCAAGCAAACCTTACAAAAGATAATTTGAATCTTTCAATAGAAAGTGTTCGCTTGGTTGATGAGTATGCTGATAGGTTAATGCATACAGACTTTGGACAGCAGCTTTTAAAAGAACATCCAGGTAATTTTCCCGTACGAATCGGAGTCTATCTAGGAGAAGTTATTAAAAACCATACAAACGGGCAATATAATTGGTTTGAGTTTAAATCTATCCAAGAAAATACGATTCATTTAGATAACTATATGGTGAGTGTAGAAAGCGAAAGTGTTCTTTACTCAAAAAAATTAGACAAAGTGATATGTCCGATTTATGAAGCTATACATTATCTTAATGGAGAGTCTAAATATAAAACTCTTTTAAACTATGTAGACGAAGTAATAAAAGATCAATAAAGGAGACAAATATAAACTTTATTAACTAACGGGTGCTTGAGTTTAAGATTATGGAGCTGTTCAGACGGCTCTTTTTTTGTATGAAATTACTTTAGTGAAAGGCCATACTTAAATAAGCCCACCATATTCTCATTTTTTTGATGGGCGTAAATGTACTATGTCGTTA
>NZ_JBNNTG010000098.1:0-2658 GCF_050278525.1 Peribacillus sp. NPDC096540
CCTCACCCAGCCATAGAATCAGTATGGACAGTTTTCCACCATTTTCATTCTCTGTGGTGCAGCGCTGGTCGTGCGCTGCATGGTTGGCTAACGGGTGCGTTAGTTGAAGATCAGAGCTGTCTTTAAGCAGATTTTCTTTATGCACCTATCGGGACAGGATAGTTCCATAAGCGTAGTGTAGTCGTACTGTGTGGTAGAAAATTATGGTATGCTTAGTCCATCTGTAAAGGTGGTTACTATTATGACTTTTAATGGCGGCGATGCAATATTTTCGATATTTTACCTTATTTGTATATTTGGGATATTTTCTGGAGTGTTTTTTCTTGTACGGTCACTCGTTACTAAACAGCCAAGTAAGTCAGATCGTATCGAACAAAAACTTGATAGAATAATTGTGTTACTTGAAAAGGATAAGAAAGAGTAATCTTTTTTGTCCTTTTTAACATAATTTTTACGTCTCAGTTTGTGTCAACTCTACAAGCCTTATAGAACTAACCGGTGCTTTACTTCAATTGCAGGGGGATAATTAAGCTATGTTAGATTTTCTTTTAGGCATTCTTTCCGCAGGATTCGGTGATAATTCTTTGCATACTCGAAAAATTGATCGAAATATAGAAATGTTGAAGAATCATACTTGGTTTAAAGATATATACGAAGATGAAAAATATCATCGATTGTTTTTTGTAAATAGAAATGTTAGGCAGTATTTACAAAGTACAATGCGTGTTAAAAGAATTATAAAAAGGGAAAAATCTCAAAGAGTATTTCTTGTATTTTTAAATAAACAGTTAAAAAAGTAAAATATCCTTAATCAACTCACGGGTGCTTTAGTTCAATAAGGGAGGTTGCTGAAGCAACCTTTTTGTTATGCAACTAAAGGGGCAGTTTAGTTTAATAAGAATAATTACATAATAATATCGGAGGTGTTGGAATGATTACGGTTAAAAATACTGAAAGTTACCTTAAAGATAAGATTAGTGAAGATGCCAATGATATAAAAAAAGTTTGGGAAACATTTAAGGATTTTTGTAAAGAACCAGTTGAGGGAGAAGAAGATAAAGAAATTCTATTTCAATGTGGTATTTATGATTTTACTGGAGAGGAACTATTTCATTTTGATTTTGTACGTCAATTTACTGTTTATGAAGAAGACGAGTATTCTCGTATGGAACAACTTCACTGTGAATTTTTATTTAAACCAACAGTTGAGTTAAGAAGGTTAGAGGTAGAAGAATGGTCAATGGATTATGATGATATAGATGGTTTTTTAAATCATATAGAAAACCTTCAGGAGTTTAAAATACCTTTGAATTTAAAGCCAATAAAATCAGAAATATATCAAGAAGAAGTTTAAACCTTATTTCACTAACGGGTGCATTAGCTGAAGATCAGAGCTGTCTTTAAGGTAGCTCTTTCTTTATGCAACTATCGGGGCAGGTTAGTTCTAGAAGGGAATATTATGAAACTATTGGGGCTTCTATCCGTAGAATTTAGAGAGAGGGTGTGTATGTATTGATGTTTTCACGGTGGACGTTTCTCCAAGGGATTATAGTAATCATTTTAGGAATTCTCGCATTTATAACCGATTATTTTAAGAAAGATATGGCAACGTCAATTCCATCAAACACTGTAAATACAGTACAGATGTTAATGACACTATTATTTATTATTGCTGTTATTGGTTTATTTAGCTTATTTATGTTTTTTCAGTCTAAGAAAAGTGATACTTTTTTATTGCATCCTATTTGGAAAAAAATGCACATAATAGTATCTTTCCTATTGGTTATATCAATAGTTGTATTTATTAGTGCATTTTTTATAAGTCCCCTCAGTGAAGTAATTCAAAGTAGTAGGTGGATCTTATTCATAACCATCTATTATTTTCTATTTTTAATAAACATTTTAGTTTTAACCTTAATAAATAAAATAAAAAAGAATACAATTTCAAATGCGAAAAAGGTTAAATTATCATTTATATGGACAGTAATAGTGCTCTTTGCAACTATTTTTTTTATTTAACCTTAACTAAAATTCATTTTGAATCAATAGAACAACGGGGCAGGTTAGTTCATTTGCATGTTATGATGGAAAAAAATAGATTTTTAGGAGGATTAAAATGGTTACATGCTATCTGAAATATGTTATTGACCCTTATAAAGTAGAGGAATTCGAGGAATACGGTAAGATATGGATTCGATTAGTTAATAAATTGGGCGGTACACATCAAGGTTATTTTCTTCCACATGAGGGCGCTAATAACATTGCTTATGCCTTATTCACTTTCCCAAGTTTAGCAGCATATGAAGAGTACCGAGTAAAAATGGCATTAGATGCAGAGTGTCAGAAAGCTTATAAATTTGCAGAAGAAACTAAATGTATTTTAAGTTATGAGAGAAGCTTTATGCGCCCTGTATTCGAGTGAGTGAACAGATCAAAACTTATACATATCTTGTTAAGCTAACGGGTGCGTTAGTTGAGATCCGGAGCTGCCATTTGGTGGCTTTTTTCCTTAATGAACTAAAGGGGCAGGTTAGTTTAAGTAGCGTAGTTTATTCGAACTATTGGCATATAAAATTATCCATTATGTTACAATTAAATTGGATATTTTAATGAAAACCCACTATTTTAATAAGGTTCTATATCTTACCTAGCAAGGAA
>NZ_JBNNTG010000099.1:0-2615 GCF_050278525.1 Peribacillus sp. NPDC096540
TGTTTGACTTGCTCATTTTGCTTTTTTAATAGTGTGTGCTCACTTTAAAAATTTACGTTGGCGCTTTGTTTTGTTCAGTTTTCAAAGAGCAATTTTATCGTCGTTCTTTCAAACAACTTGTTTATTAATCATAACACACTATTGATTAGTTGTCAACTTCTGCGAAGTTTTTAACTTATTTTAATTCACTGTGTTTTTCAGCGACCATTTCATCTTAACATTTTCATAATAAGAAGTCAATAGTTATTATTTCTTTTAGTAATCTACCAAAAGTGATGATTTTTTTGTTTGTCGTACTTGGTGCTTATTTATATTAATCCTTTCCTATCTTAAAGTCAACTGATTTTTAGCTATGAATCATTTTTTCTTTTTACCTCCATTTATTAATATATATATAGGTGCTTTACCTACTCTTTCTTAGAGAATGTGGAAAATGAAAAGCTTTTGTCTATTAATAGTCTCCAATCTATCATCGATACTGATGCTCGTACTGGATATAAGTTTGAAACCATAATTTTATGAAACATAAAACACATTTATCATGACTGAGTAATCATTACTTGGGTTAGATTCAGCTCTAGTAAAGAAGCAGAGTGATACATATTCAACCACTTATTGAACAAAGCTTAAAAAATGGAGTAAATATTAAAGTAATATAGCTGATATCCCTTACCTATTATCTAAATATTAGAAAAATATTTTTTTTACAAATTTACTGTCATGTACTATAATAAATTTATTTTAAAAGATTGAGGAAAGACTTTTAATCAATATAAAAATAGTTGGAAGAGGGATTTATAAATGATTAATAAAAACACATCTTTGAGGATGCAAAGTATCGTTTTTATAGGTTTTATGGGGGTAGGAAAAACCACAATCGGACAAAAAGTAGCCAGGAAATTATATAGAGATTTTATTGATATAGATCAAGAAATTGAAAAAGAATTTAACATGCCCACCACAGAAATATTCAAGAAGTTTGGGGAAAAGACTTTCCGCGAAAAAGAAAAAAGTATGATTGATTACTTTAGCCAACAGCAATTGAAAATCATTTCCGTTGGTGGCGGAGCTTTTTTACAAGAGGATATACGAAAAATTTGTCTTTCTAATTGTATTGTGTTCTACCTGGACTTATCTTGGGAATATTGGAAAGAGAGAATAGGGTTGCTTATTGATAGTAGACCAGTGTTACAAAGTCGAAGCCTTGAAGAAATAGAAGAACTTTTTAATACCAGACAGGAAATATACTCCTATCACCATTCAAAAGTGAATATGAATGACCTTGATGTCGATGAGGTAGCAGATTATATTGTTGATTCATTGAAAGTCGCCTGGGATATTTACGAACCACTTAAGTAATTCCACGAGTTGATTACCAAATAAAACCTAAGAAAAGAATAATAAAAAAGATGAAAAGAATACAGCGATAAGAGATACTCCCTCTTCCTGTAAACTAATCACCTTTTTTTCTTTTTAGGAGGATTCTCTAATAATCAGTTCAGGATTTAATATATTACGCTGTTGTTCATGATCAATATACACCATTTTTTGGTACAAAAGATTCGCAGCTTCTTTCCCCATACGTTGAGTAAATGAAGAAACAGTTGTTAACGGAGGATGATAGATTTCTGCTACTGGAACATTATCGAATCCTACGATGTCTATATCTTGACCAGGAATCAATCCTTTCATCCTTAACCCTTCATAACGCCGAAAGCAATTAAGTCGCTAAAGCAAAAAATTGCTGTAGGGGGATCAGGATTATTAAGGACTTCAAATACAGCCTCTAACCCTCCCTCTCGTGTCGGAGCACTATCTATCATTAACGATTCGTCAACTTCCAAGTGTCAAACTTATGAAATATTCCTTTATACAGCATTCAAAAATATTAGATATCACTCCAACATGCATTTTTGTTTGTTTTTTCAATTGTACCAAGAAGGGGATATCTACTTGTATCCGTATCCGCCTGTGCCCCTTGTCGGGTGCCCAAAAACAAACTATAGACAGAAGTAAAAGCAGTCTGTGGTGCTGCTGATATATGTCCTTGCCTTATGCTCGTTGTCCCACGTTTTAAAGATATGGATTATATCCATAAAGACACTAAGGACTTTCAAGCCTTTTCTTTCAAGTAACTTGAGCGTCTTCAGTTAAGACTATCTAAAGTTTTTTTCGTATCCCATAGACAATGATGAACTAGAATTTTTGACCTTCCGTATCTCTTTATTCTCTTCTAAGGTAATTAATGGGGCTAGTTCTACTATTGCTTCCTGAAACTATTTACCATTTGTGTTTTTCTAATTCTGACACTTTCTATCTTGGCTCTACCCTTATGTCTCAACAATTCAAGGATCAGGATCCTCCCTAAATTCTAACAATATAATAATAGAAGAAAAAAGTAGAATTATTTCAAGTCTTTTCTCTAGCATACCTTTTAAATGGCTTCATTACTTTTTTCGATACTCATTTTATTAAAAGACGCAAAAAAAAGACCAGCCAGGATGGCTGATCTTTTCAAAGTGGCTTGGCGGCGTCCTACTCTCACAGGGGGAAACCCCCAACTACCATCGGCGCTGAAGAGCTTAACTGCCGTGTTCGGAATGGGAACGGGTGTG
>NZ_JBNNTG010000100.1:0-2345 GCF_050278525.1 Peribacillus sp. NPDC096540
TCGTTCATCTAAAGCAACCTATACCATGTGGTTTGAAATCCTGCGAATAAGCGAGTATTCGTGAGCATTATCTATTAAACTGAGGGAGTTCATTATGATATGAAATCCTTGAAGATCCTAAGCGAAGGGAAATTCGGAGCTTTATTTACATAAAATTTTTGTCGTCTGGACCATAATTAGAGTTTTCAAAATAGCTATCCTTCCCTAGAAATAGGAATCAAATTT
The DNA here is from genome assembly GCF_050278525.1 of Peribacillus sp. NPDC096540. Lineage (NCBI taxonomy): Bacteria > Bacillati > Bacillota > Bacilli > Caryophanales > Bacillaceae > Peribacillus > Peribacillus sp. NPDC096540. The sequence continues at coordinate 226 of NZ_JBNNTG010000100.1, forward strand.
GAAGAAGCCGACCAATAAAGGTCGGCTTTTTTCATACTATTTTTAGCAGCATCCACCACCAACAAAGCTAGCTCCAACAATGATTAAGAGTATAAACAAAACGACTATAAAGGCGAAACCTCCACCAAATCCAAAACCGTCTGACATACAGAAACCTCTCCTTATTTGTTTTTAAGGAGGAACTTATTGTGGGTTATATCACCTTATGCTCTAATTAGGAAAATGACACAATAGTCTCCATCTCTGTTCATAGGATAAAATTAAGAATGTTGGAGGTACCTCTTATTGAGATAACGAGTGCTTTAGTTCTATAAGAAGAAGTAAAAAAAGTCGATTCCTTAACGTAGAGGAGATCGACTTTTCAGTTCGACTAAAGCACCCGTTACCAGGAGTGTTCTATCATCCAATAAATTGTATCAATAGTTGGTTAAACTTTTCACGCTCTTCCCAGAATGGTCCATGACCACTGTATTGAAATGGTACAAGCTGTGAGTTTGCTATTAGATTTTTTGTTTCCTGACCTTTAGTAAACGGAACGATTTTATCATGGATGCCGTGAATAATTAACGTAGGTACAAATATTTTGCCAAGATCATTGTACACATCTTCATCCCTTAATGATGTCATGATTGCAGCCGTCGACCAACTTGCTGCTTGTAATCCTAGCTGAAAGAACCAGTCCGAGAATGGTCCAGAAATTTTCTGGAAGAAAAAGAGATCCGTTACACCTTGCAGCATTTTAGGGCGATCATTAAGTGTTTCTGTAATGAACTTATTTGCAAATTCTTTTTCAACACTAGTCGGAGATGCAGCGTCTATAAGGACTAGTTTGGATACTCCAAAACCTTGATATCGAGCCATATATCGAATCGAAATCGCTCCACCTGTGGAGTGTCCTGCTAGTGTGAAATCTTTTAACTGCAACGCCTCAATTACTACACTTATATCATCTGCCAATCTGTCAAAATTGTAACCACTGAATGGTTTATCAGAATTGCCGTAGCCCCTCCAGTCAATGCCTATACATCGATATCCCATTGCTGGAAGGATATTGAACTGATATTCAAACTGCTTATGGTTTAAAGGCCACCCATGTATAAATAGAATTGTTTTATTCCCCTCAGGATTTACATCCTCTACATTTATTCTTACACCTGGTTCTACAGTAATAAAGTATCCCACGCAGACTCCTCCATATAATAAAGATTGCCTCTGCGATAAGATATTCACCTAGGGGAATATTATGCTTTTATAAAATGTTGGATGAACCAGACGGTATTTACATAACTAAACTGCCTCGTTAGTTGAAGAAGATAAACACTCAATGTTGCATAGAGAAATAAAATCGATTGGCACCAGAATTTATTTTGTTTGATTATGTATTCTTGATTTATGGCCTCTTGTCTATTCATTGTTTTCATACCAACATATTTTATAGTAAGAGTGTTAAAAGGAGGGGATTTGAATGTTTTTTTGTGATAGAAGACGCCGATTTGATCGTTGTGACAGATTCGATCGATTTGATCGATTTGATCGTTGTAACAGATTTGATCGTTGTAACAGATTCGATCGTAGAAGAAGATGTTTTTGGTGATTTAACCCTCTAACTCAAATTACAAGCTCTGGTTGAGTTAAAGACTGATCTAAAATCATTCAAAAAAATACCTGATATAATTATCTCGGTAGCTCTGGATGAACACCTATTTCATAGCTTAATCCTGTTCTTGGATAGTTATCTAATACCTCTTGCAAATGACGTTTCACGTCATCTATATTTATTTCACTTTGCAGGCACCTGTGTCTGCTACATAATTCCACCTATTCCAACAGGTCCACGGCATATGAGTTTTCTTTACCTGTTAGCTGAAGATCAGAGCTGTCTTTAAGGCAGCTTTTTCGTGCGCCCGGCATGGGTGCAATCTATAGGGTGTAAGTCCCGAACGATGAAGGCAGTAGTAATGGTTAGCTTAATGCAAGGGTGTCCATGGTGACGTGGAATCTGAAGGAAGCAAGCGGCAAACCTCAGGTCTGAGGAACACGAACTTCATATAAGGCTAGGTATCATTGGATGAGTTTGCGAAACAAAACAAAGTCCTTACTGCCGAAGGTGGTACAGAGTA
>NZ_JBNNTG010000101.1:0-2140 GCF_050278525.1 Peribacillus sp. NPDC096540
CCGTTGGGCATAAATGGGCACAAACACCATGTCTTGTATTTTAAAGTATTGTGGTAAGTAACCTTTATAGCGTTTTTGTAGTGTGTTAGTCATGTCATCAAACGTAGCTTCTGTTCTGATATTCTTCAATCGATTATATAAAGCCTTGTTTAGATGGCAGGACAACTCACTTAGATTTTTAGAAATTTGAGTGGCTGCTGCGTAATAGTTTTGTATCCCCATTACCACAGTATTGTAATGCCAAACTGTTTCAGCACATGGCTTTTTCTGAATTTCTTTTATAGAATCCTTAATTTTTATGAGTGCGCTAGACTTTGCTTTCTTCGTCATATTTGATTGAGCTACATATCCCATCCTTGTCTTTCCTTTCCTAATCACTCGGAAAGAGAACCCAAGGAATTCTGACGAATTCTTCTTTAAGTTAATGACCTTTGATTTTTCATCACTTGTCTCAAGGTGTAATCTAGTATTAAGAAAATCCTTAATGGCATAATTCATTTTAATCGCTTGCGAGCGAGTACGGCATAATACCTTGAGATCATCAGCGTATCTAACAATGTAACATTCTTTTAGGTTTGATTTCTTGAGTGCTTTTACTTTGCTTCCATTATATTTATATTCATGGTTGCTCTGAAAATTTTCCCATTGATTACTTACCCACCAATCGAGTTCATTTAGAACGATATTCGATAAAAGTGGTGATAGAATACCTCCTTGCGGAGTACCTTTTGTTGGTACACCTTCTCCTTCAACCTCTGCTTTTAATAGCTTTGATATGATAGAGAGTAATGGTTTATCTTTTATTCCCAGTGACCATATTTGTTTAAGTAATTTACTGTGATGCACATTATCGAAAAATCCTTTTATGTCTACATCTATACAATGATAGAGACCCACCATATTTACGAGTGATTCCAATCTTGCTTTCGCATGATGAGTGCTTCTATTCGGTCTGAAGCCATAACTGTGTTTATGAAATTTTGCCTCGCAAATGGGTTCTAATACTTGTAAGATACATTGTTGGAGAATTCTATCCCATATCGTTGGGATTCCTAATGGTCTTACTTTCCCATTTGCTTTAGGAATGAAAACACGCCGAACATTTTCTGGTTTATATGCTTGAAACATATTTTTGACATGTTCGATTACCTTTTCTACAGATAAAAATTTAATATCATCAATCGTTAACTTATTTGTCCCTGCCGTTTTACTCCCTGTATTTCTCTTGATATTTCGATAAGCGAGACGTATATTTTCGTTGGAACTAATCAGTTTCATTAAGCCATAGAAATTTTGACCATCGACACTTTGAGCATACAAGTTGTCAAAGCAATGTTGCATATCGTAATACTCACTGTGTCTCAGTTTCTTTCGTTTCAACAAGTCGGTGACTCCCTTGGGAGTTGAACCTCTTTTAGTCTCACAAGAACCTTATTAACCGATAAAGAACTGTCTTACATGGTTGAATGATTCTTCACTAGTCTAGTGGCTATCCCTTCGGGTTGATTAGACCTTTCATCGGTACTGTGCCACCACTTTCACTGATACAAAGATAAGTTATACAGTAGCTATTCTCGCTAGTGTTTTCCTTATCAACGCTTCTTTAGGAGTAAGCCCTCCACGTTATCAGCTTACAACGTTGAATTATATCTATTATAGAAAGAACTTAGGTGCTTCCTCTAAGCCTGTTAGCCGTTCATATGCCTGTAACATATCATGGATTTTCATATGAGCTAGTCTTACTTATCCACTGCTAACCTCACATTTGGTGATATACACATTTCTATGTATTGTGCGTGTAGACCCGTACATTCAGAAGTTCGTCAGCTCAACCTTTTATTTAGGTTTATTCACATTCTCACCATATTCATTCAACTCAAGCATCATGATTTACACCACCCCCGCGGGTAGGCTTTCGCCAGCCAAACTGATACGGTAAATTCTCACGCCTTTTTGCCGAGCTTATAACACTATCATTCTTACTAAATCAATGCTATTCGACTCAGAGAGAACCCTTCAAGGCGTTACCCTATCATTTGATTCTTCGATATAACCCTTCAGTTCCGTAAGGAACTGTCTAACCTTTACCTGAGTAATGTGACCATTCTCAATTTAAGTTAGAAACATTTCGCACAACTAA
>NZ_JBNNTG010000102.1:0-1837 GCF_050278525.1 Peribacillus sp. NPDC096540
ACGCCGTATACGCGAACCGTACGTACGGTGTTGTGAGAGGGGCGAAAATAATACACTTATTTTCCCCCTACTCGATTATGCAACTAACGGGGCAGTATAGTTTAATTAAAAATGGTAAAATACACTAAATAAAATACTTACTGGTATTACGGTTTTTACAACCGTTGAAAAGGAGATATTATTATTGAATAAATTACATTTAGAACATATTTTTAGTATTACGGAATTGCCAAATAAGTATGAATCTACCAATCTATCAGCAGATTTTAAAGGTCAACTGATTGTAATGGGTGTTGAAAATTTAACCGAAAGAACTTTCAAGTATGATATTTATCACTTTAATAATCATGAGATTCAAAAGTATACAATTTCACCTGTTAGGAAATTATTCAACCATATTCAAAGGTTAAATGATGGTTGGCTTCTAGCTGAGTCTAGGGCTGATGATGAAAATGTTAAAAATGCTACTATTTTTGACGATTACGGTAATAGCATTATTTCATTCCATTTAGGAGATGGTATAGAAAATTTGCAGGTATCTGAAAATGGAGACATTTGGGTGGGATATTTCGATGAAGGAGTTTATGGGCAAACTGTTGGAGGAAGTGGTTTAAGTTGTTTTAATTCAAAAGGAAAACAAGTCTTTGACTTTACTGATTTTTCTTGGGGAAAGAAAGACATTCCCCCAATAGATGATTGTTACGCTTTAAATGTGGTTTCAAATGATGAAATTTACTGTTATTACTACTCTGATTTCCCATTATTAAGTATTAAAAATATGAATGAGTATCGAATTTATAATAAACTTAAAATTAAAGGCAGTAATGCCTTTGCAGTTTGGCAAGAACAAATCTTGTTTGGTCCAACATACAGTAATGATAAGAATTTTCTTTACTCGTACTCCTTGCGTGACAAAAGTATAATCACTTATAAACCTGTAAATAGAAATGGTGAAATTCTTAGACAGTTCAACGTGATAGGTAGAAAGTCTAATTTGTATTTAGTAGATGAAAAAGATGTTTATGGATTAGATTTAAAAGTATTAATCAAATAAAACAAAATTCCTTAATCAACTTCCGGGTGCGTTAGCGCCATAAGAAGGCCGCCAATTGGCGGCCTTTTGAACGTATGATTCTAAGCATTATCATACATTCGCATTAAAGTGAAAAAATACCCTTAATGAACTATCGGGGCAGAATAGTTGAAGAAATGATATTATGATGGAATAAATTCACATGACATTTAGGAAGGTTGAGCAAAATTGGAGATTTGGAAATTAAGTGAAAAAGTATCGGAAATTAGCGATGTAATACCTTATTATTTTTTTAGTCTATTCTTGTCTTGTATCTCTTTTTCTGTTGTTATAATTGTTTTTAGTGGAGAACCCTCTTGGTTGCGGTTATTGCCTGTTATTACTTATTCTTTTTATGTTGTTATACCTTATTTACTTTTTGCAGTACCATTGCAAATTATATTTAATAAACGCCCGAGAAAATTTAATGTGTTTTATCTTTTAATTTACACGGTACTTTCTTTTGTAGCAGTATTTTTGTTTAATGTAATGTTATTTAGAGTTGAACCTACATATTTAGTTAAAACCCAACTATATTACGGTTTAAGTTTTTCAGCAGCTGCTATTTATTGGTTTTGGGATTCTGTCTTCTTACAAAGAAAAACTAAAATATCCTAGTTCTTCAGCTAACAAGTGCGTTAGCTGAAGATCGGAGCTGTCTTTAAGGCAACTTTTTCTTGTGTGCCAGGCATGGCAACTATCTAGGTGGTGAAAGTCCACTGTGGGGGTACACATCGACCAACCACTAAGGAAGCGCAAGGTACT
>NZ_JBNNTG010000103.1:0-1620 GCF_050278525.1 Peribacillus sp. NPDC096540
TTTTTTTGTATGAAATTACTTTAGTGAAAGGCCATACTTAAATAAGCCCACCATATTCTCATTTTTTTGATGGGCGTAAATGTACTATGTCGTTATTTAACTGGTTATGCAGTTTGTTGTTCAGATGGAGCGATTGTATAGCCTTTCTTTTTTAGGTATTCGATCATTTTTAATTCTTTGTTATTTTGTTTTTCTTCAAGGTAATTTGAGCCTAGTTCATGATAGGGTTCTCCTGTTTTTAAGATGTTGTAAGCAATCGTTACTAGTAAATGGGCAGAAGCGATTCGTCCCTTCATTTTTCCTTGCCGTTTGGTAATCCTTTTTCGATGTGAAGCAATTCGATTATTTTGCCTTGATGTCGCTAATACACATTCTACGGCCATCGTTTTTATAGCTTTATTTCCTTGTGTGGTTTTACTCGTTTTTTTTTTACCAGCACTTTCGTAATTTCCAGGACTCACCCCAGCCCAAGAGGCAAGATGTTTAGCTGACTTAAATACGGACATATCAACACCCATCTCCGCAATAAAAGTAGCTGCCGCAGCTTTGTTCACACCAGGTATACCATCCAATAATTCTACTTCCTTACGATAAGGGGACAGGAGTTGATCAATTTGTTTTTCCAATTCTTTTATGGTTTCTTCTAAATAACCCATATGCTCCCAATGGTAACGCAACATATCACGATGATGACGGCGAATACGACCATTAATTGCATGGGCAATGTCAGTAATACTTGCTTTTGTTCGCCAATCCACCATTTTTCGAAGACCGTCGGTCTCTATTTTTTCACCATTTAGAATGGCTTCAAGGATACGGCGTCCCGATACACCAAAAATGTCTGATAGAACGGATGTTAGCTTGATATTAGCATCTTGAAGAATTTTGTGAATGCGATTCTGCTCGGATGTGCGATGATGAATCAGTTTTTTTCGATAACGAGTAAGATCTCGTAAATCACGAATATCCTCCGGTGGAACAAAATTGCTTTCAATAAGTCCGCATCTTAGAAGCTTGGCAAGCCATTCGGCATCTTTCACATCAGTTTTACGCCCTGGAACATTTTTGACATGTCTGGCATTGGCCAGAACAAGGTGAAAAGAATCTTCAAGTATATTCCATATAGGTTTCCAGTAGACTCCGGTACTTTCCATCACAACATCGGATACCTGAAGTGTAGCGAGCCAATCACTTAAAGCTAACAGTCCCGTTGTTGTAGTTGAAAAAGTTTCAATAGAGGTTTTAGGCTTTTTTTCTAATGGACCAAATAATACGCAGGCTACTACTGTTTCTTGGTGTACATCTAGGCCAGCACACCGTTCAATCATTGCTTCCATAGGAGAATCACCTCAATAAAAGATTAACAATACATATGACAGGAGATTTGTTACAAAAATTTTTGTATACGTACTAGCAGTACACTAAATGGTTCTTCAATACTGTCACAACCAGTTTCTTATACAGGGTATCTTCTTTAAGATCCACCAAAAAAAGCTCAGCCTGGTTGTATTGTTATCATCCATTATCGTCAAGGGGTTAATGGGTTAGACTCTATTTTTGAGTTTAGATTTTCGTAGTAGATGGTGGCGGCGAGGAGCGCCGCCATAGGAGTTTCTTATG
>NZ_JBNNTG010000104.1:0-1366 GCF_050278525.1 Peribacillus sp. NPDC096540
TAATCTATCCCCTTTGTAAAGGACATTTAAAAAAAGAGGTTAGGCTGCCTCTAGAAGATGATCTCTGTATTGAACAGGGGTCATCTTTTTTAAATCCCACTGGTATCTATACTGGTTGTAATAAGTCATATACTCTTTTATTTCCCTTTTTAACGCCTCTAAAGTCTGACATGGCTTTATATAAGCCTCGTCCTTAAAATGGCCAAAGAATGACTCTTGTGGGGCATTGTCCCAACAATTACCCCTTCTGGACATAGACTGGCCCAATTTATATTTCTTCACTAACTTTTGAAAGTCTGGGTGTGTATAGTGGGTTCCCTGATCGGAGTGGATAAAGGCACCTTTAGCCAACTTAATCTTCCTATTCTTCTTCAATTTGTTAAGGGTATCGGTAGCGATATCCATGGTAATGCGGTCTGAGACATGATAAGCCAGAATCTCATTAGTAGATGCATCTTTAAACGTTGATAAATATGCCTTTTGGCTATTCCCGTAAAAAAGATAGGTGATATCTGTAAGCAATACTTTATAAGGGATATCCTGTTTAAACTCCCGGTTTAAAAGGTTAGGAAGGACCCTGTGTTCCTGGGTAGCTTTCATCATACGCTTGTATGGATTTGCTTTTCGGAATGGGCATATGATGTTGTATTTCCCCATGATTCTTCGAATCCTTTTCAGGTTATATACAATATTGAACTGACCTGCCAAAGTCATCTTGATTTGGCGGGCTCCTTTTTTGCGGTTTTTGAATCTAAATGCTCTCAGTATAATATCCCGAAGGGCTTCATCCATCTTCTCTTTTAGCTTCCGTTGTTCAATGGCCCTTTCGGAGTAATAGTTATAGTAACCGGAACGCGAAACCCCTGCGGACTTGCACAAATGGGTGATCATGTTTTTCAAGTTGTACTTATCAATCACAAAGTGGATAAGGATAAATTTTTGTTCAGCTGATAAGGTTATTTTTTCTTCATCCCCCTTTCGGCAAATCTGATCTTTTTTAAGAGTTCAATCTCAGCTTTTAATAAGTTGTTCTCTGCCTCCAATCTCTTGAATCTCTCATCAGGGGTAAGCTCCATTACGCGAGGCCTGCCAGAATTGCCACTTCGGTTATCTTGGAGGCCATCTATACCGTTTTTACGATAGGCTGCACGCCATCTATCTCTAGAGGAATGTACACGATCCATCCCAATAATCTTAATATCAAATCCGCATCCTTCGAATATCTCTCTAGCGGGCGTTCCGTTATCAGCATGAGTAATGAATATCTGTTTAAACTCATCAGTATATGTAATTCCTTTAGTACTGACTGATTTCACATATGGATTGGTTGACAATATCTCTATTTCTTTTGTCGTAAAGAGCTTTT
>NZ_JBNNTG010000105.1:0-1283 GCF_050278525.1 Peribacillus sp. NPDC096540
ACATAGTTTCATGATGGATTTCATTTTCTTAATCTTCTTCACTTTTACATTGTTCGAGTGTAGGGCTTTAAACTCAGGGTTATTCATCACCAGACTCATGGTCGCAAGGAAGAGGTAACGCCGCAGGCGTGATCTTCCACGTTTGGAAAGAACAATTTGGCCTTTCCACTTCCCAGAGCTAGCCTCAGCGAGATGCAATCCTGCATGACGAAGGAGCGCATTCCCGTGAGCGAACCCACTCAGATCTCCAGCTTCGCCTAAGATGCCCGCCAGTGAAATCTCACTGATTCCTTTAATGGCAAGTATTTGCTTAACGAATGGGATCTTTTCCAAGACGTTTGTGACTTCTTGCGTCACTCTTTCGAGTTGGGATGAAGCGAGATCATATTCCTCTAATAACTGTTCCAAGTGAAGTTTATACGCATCAAGGGCGTGTTTCGTACCAATTGAACGCTTGGCCAACGCAAGCAGGGAATGGGCTTTTTTATGCCCGGAATGTCGCTTCATACATGATTTCCATCCGGTTACGATATCTTGAGGCTGTAAGGAACATAATTCAGCTGGGGTAGGAAAGAGGCGTAGGGTTGCGATTGCCCCTTTACATGATACGTCTTTAAACACTTCCCGGAGCTCGGGAAAGACAACATCCACCCAGCGATTAATTTGGTTGATGGAGCTAACAAGACGCTTAACGATCACATCTCGGTTAGCCATAAGGACACGAAGTTTTTCAAATGATTCTGAAGTGGAACGAACGAAGGCATAGTAGCCATTCTTCACCATATCAGCTATGACAAGGGCATCTTTTTTATCACTTTTGGATTGCGTATTATCACGATTTTCTTTGTTTCTTTTGACATGGTGAGGATTGACCGTGACGACATCAATGTTTTGTTTGACTAGCCACTTTGAAAGGTTTATCCAATAATGTCCGGTAGGTTCCATTCCGACTATCGTGGTGTCTAAGTTTTTCAGGTGTTTTAGTTCCTTGATCCAGTTTAGTAAGCTAGTAAAACCCTCTTCGTTATTTTGAAAAGACAAAGGTTTCCCGACCACAATGCCTCGATAGTTTACAGCACGGGCCACGTGTACGTGTTGGGCAATATCCACACCAACAACTAGATGTTGATCCGTAATTCTCTCAATTAGTTGATTTTGTTTGTTTTGCATTTTAAAATTCATAGTAGGGCTTCCTCCTTAAGATGAGTTTTGGTTTGTGTGTACTCTCATCATACTGAGGGGCTCTGTTTTTTTCAAAGCCGATAATTAATGCTCTACAGGAA
>NZ_JBNNTG010000106.1:0-1267 GCF_050278525.1 Peribacillus sp. NPDC096540
GTCTTGAAAGATTACGAAGATTTAAGAGTTGTATCCCTCGTTTTTTATAAGGCTCTAAATCCTCTTTATAGTACAGCTCGCAGAGGTGACGTGCACCGATTATATCTGTCTTTACTTTGCGTAAACTAGAGCTCTTCGCACGATAAGAAATGAGTGGGTTAACGATAATTAATAAGTAACCTCTCTCCTCAAAATACTGTACAACGGGCATATGATAATGCCCCGTAGATTCCAATACAATCGGAGGTTTAATCCCCGTTCTATTTTCTATTTCTCTCAGAAAGTAAAGAGTGTTTCTAGTCCTTCAATGGTATGCGTAACTTTAAAACTGCCTTGATAAGGTTTCTTCTTCTCCAAGAATGCTTGAACCTGACTTTCACCTTTGGCTACATCCAGACCAACTACTGGATTCATTTATTATCTCCTCCTAAAGAATATTGCCGGTACCCCTAAATCCTTCTTGTAGTATCATAGCTTCGCTTGTTATACGAGATCGTAGTCCCAACCAGCCTAATCATGTTTCCACAAGTAGGGGGCGAACTGTTTAGTTGACGGGGTCCAAGCCCCACGGGCAGGTACGTTCTACCCCGGCTACCGTTATCATATATCGATATAAAAAATGGTCAACCAGAAATATCTGGCTGACATTATAATACGATCGGGGCAGGTTAGTGAAATAAGGTATAATGGAATAATAAGGTAATTTATCATCATTAATTTAAGGGAAGGAAGATAAAAATTTGAGAAAAATAGTATTAATTTTATTCGCATCAATTCTTTTAACAGCTTGTAACTCTAATAATTCAACATTAAGTATTAGCGAATTAGAAGTTGTACCAGACGATGTACAAGATGCAATTGACTCTGAAAGTACACTTCAACTAATTAATGAAGGGGAAAAGACGGCTTATGTTGTTTATCAGTCAAAAGGTGAAGTCATTACTGACCTTGAGGAACAAGGGGATACATTAAAAATAAAGTTAAATGTAACGAAAGAAGATGACGATGTAATCGTCCAACGTGTCTATAAGTTAACGTTAGATGATAAACATAAAGCACTTGATGTGTTAATTAATGGAGAATCTACACCATTTGATGTTGTTTCAGGTATATAAAAAAGAATGTAAAATCATTGTAAGATAAGATGTAAAGTTATAGAACTAACGGGTGCTTTAGTTGTGCGAAATGTTTCTAACTTAAATTGAGAATGGTCACATTACTCAGGTAAAGGTTAGACAGTTCCTTACGGAACTGAAGGGTTATATCG
>NZ_JBNNTG010000107.1:0-1100 GCF_050278525.1 Peribacillus sp. NPDC096540
ATGCACCGAGGTCGTTGGAGTCAGACTAACGGATGGGCTCTAATGGCACCATAGTTCATCGACCTTCCTCACCCAGCCATAGAATCAGTATGGACGGTTTTCCACCATTTTCATTCTCTGTGGTGCAGCGCTGGTCGTGCGCTGCATGGTTGGCTAACGGGTGCGTTAGTTTAGATCTAGGGCTGCCATTTGGTGGTCTTTTTGCTTAATGAAATAAAGGGGCAGGATAGTTCAGTTAGAATTTACCAGTATCGAGGTATATGTGGTAATATTAGGAATTATAAAATTGGCGGTGATGTAAATGGAACCTAAATGGCTTGATTGGGCGAAACAACTTCAATCCATTGCACAAGCAGGATTAACTTATTCAAAAGATGCTTATGACTTAGAGAGATTTGAATTAATAAGAAGTATTAGTATTGAAATATTGTCACATCAAACAGATATGGATAAGACAGTATTAAAAGAGTTATTTGCAAGTGAAACGGGTTATGCAACCCCTAAGGTAGATATTAGGGCTGTGGTCTTTAGGGAAAATAAAATATTAATGGTCAGAGAAAATACTGATGGTGACTGGGCGCTACCTGGTGGGTGGGGTGACATCGGATTAACTCCAAGTGAAGTCGCCATTAAAGAAGTAAAAGAAGAATCAGGATTTGAAGTAAAAGCAATCAAATTGTTGGGTGTACTTGATAAGAAGTGTCACCCGCATCCCCCTTCACTTTATCACGTTTATAAAATGTTTATCCAATGTGAAATAATTGGCGGACGACCAATAAAAGGCATAGAAACGAGTGCAGTTGAGTTTTTTGCTGAAAATGAACTACCAACGTTATCAATAGCTAGGAATACAAAAACACAAATTGAGATGGCATTTAGAAATTTAAAAAATCCTCAGGAACCCGTTTATTTCGATTAATTTTTTAATAGAGTTCCATTCCACCTAGTTTGTGAACAAACAGGTCTTTAGCTGAAGATCGGAGCTGTCTTTAAGGCAGCTTTTTTTTGTGTGCCAGGCATGGCAACTATCTAGGTGGTGAAAGTCCACTGTGGGGGTACACATCGACCAACCACTAAGGAAGCGCAAGGTACTTATCGTG
>NZ_JBNNTG010000108.1:0-1080 GCF_050278525.1 Peribacillus sp. NPDC096540
CATGCTTATGGATTAGATGCCCTAATTTCTAAGAAAAAGGGGAGATCATCCATGAAAAAAGGAATCAATCCATCCAAACAAGTCGAAGGTTCAGTTGAAGCACTTGAAGGACGAATTAAACAACTGGAAATGGAGAATGCGTATTTAAAAAAGTTGAATACTTTAGTTCAAATGCAGGAAAAATTACAACCAAAATCAAAGCGCAAGTAATTTATGAACTAAAGTCCATTTATGAGGTCGTGGCCTTAATTAAAGTCGCTGGTATTCCACGTAGCACGTACTATTATTGGGAAAAACGCTTGAATCGAGAAGATAAGTATTCAAAGGTAAAAGCCGCTATTCAGTCTATCTATCATGAACATAAAGGACGTTACGGTTATCGTCGTATCACAAAAGAGTTAAAAAAATATGGTTTTTCTCACAATCCAAAGACCATCAACCGCCTCATGAACGAAATGGGCGTAAAATGTTTAGTCCGAATGAAAAAGTATCGTTCTTATAAGGGGCATGTTGGTCGAATTGCCCCCCATATTTTACAACGTGATTTTCAAGCAGAGAAAATGAATCAAAAATGGGTAACGGACGTAACAGAGTTTCATTTATTTGGGGAGAAACGCTACTTATCCCCTATCCTTGATTTATGTAATGGTGAAATTATTGCCTACAAAGTGATGAAACGGCCCGTTTATAAACTTGTTGGAGATATGTTAGATGAGGCGATTAAACACCTAAAACCAGAAGATACGGTCATCCTCCATTCGGATCAAGGGTGGCATTATCAAATGAAGAAGTATCAAAAAACGTTAAAAGATTCCCACATTATACAAAGCATGTCCCGTAAGGGAAATTGTTTAGATAACGCAGTCATGGAAAACTTCTTTGGCTTGTTAAAATCCGAATTGCTTTATCTCCAAGAGTTTGATAGTATGGAGCACTTTGAAAAGGAATTAGATGATTATATTCATTACTATAACCACAAACGAATGAAGGTAAAATTAAAAGACCTGAGTCCGATAGAATACCGAACTCAGGTCTTAGAAGCTGCTTAAACTATATGTCTAACTTTATTGGGTCAGATCA